>JAMPHX010000006.1 GCA_023663205.1 Corallococcus sp.
CGTACTTTGCTAATGCAGAGAAAATAGAGCAAAGTTTAATAAACGGCAGAAAAATTATCGATGATAAATTCCGTTTTGGTGATATTGAAAAAGAACATTTCATTGATAATCTGAAAAAAGTAATCCTGTATAGAATTGTAGTGCCGCCGCATACCGATTTGAATCGATATTTTGAGATTATGAACGTGCGCGGCGAACAATTGGAACAGCACGATATATTGAAGGCAACGTTGATGGAACCACTCGATGAAAGGGATAGTGATGCTTTTGCAATCGTTTGGGATGCTTGTCGCGATATGACGGGCTATGTGCAGATGCATTTCCTAAAAAGATATCGGGAAACACTATTTGGCAGCGGTTGGGATTGGCTTGACCTTGATAAATACGATACGCTGTGCAATCAAGAAAACACGAATATCGAAAGCCGCACTGTTTTGGATATCATAAACGGCAATGAACTGCAACCGCATACTGACGGTGAAGATGAAACGGGTAGTCGTGTTCGTTTTTATAGTATTATAGGGTTTACCCATTTTCTATTGCACGTTTTGAAAGTGTTTGCGTCAAAAGAATTGGATAAAGACGGCTATCAGATTCCAGACTTGCTTGACGATAAAAAGTTGCTGGATACTTTCAATTCTGTTATAGAGAGCGGAAAACAAAACGGCGCAAAAATCGGCAAAAAAGATTTCTCGTTATCGTTCATAAAATGCTTGCTCAAATGCAGGTTTTTATTCGATAAATATATTATTAAACGTGAATATAAAAACGAAGACGAAAACGGCGATTGGAGTTTGAAAGAACTTGGAAATAATGCAGGGAAAGCCCAATACACAAATACGAAAATTAAAAACAAATGGGAGCAAAGCAAAACATACGTAGCACATGGCAATGAAAGACACGATAATATTTTGATGCTACAATCTTGCTTGCGTGTTTCGGATACATCGCCAAAAATCATGCATTGGATTACGGTAACACTGAAATGGTTGTATGTGAATTATCCTGTTGATAAGCCTGCAAATTTGGAGTTCGTAATTGAAAATTATGTGCAAAAGCGAATAAAAAAAGATTACCAAAAATTTGAAGAAAAGAAATTTGCACTTGGCGTAGCTACTCCCCATCTTTTTTTCAATTATTTAGATTACTTGCTTTGGAAAGACCGTACAAACGAAAGATATAAACATTTACATTTTGCGGATTTTGTTTTTGAATTTCGAAATTCCGTAGAGCATTGGTATCCACAGCATCCTTCTAAACAATCATTTGCTAAATGGGATGACTTTGATGGGTTTGGAAATCTTTGTATCATACAACGCAATATAAATTCCAAGTTCTCAAATTTGAGCCCGGCATCCAAAAAGAACACCTACGGTCAAATGATTGAAAAAGGCAGTTTGAAGTTGCGTTTAATGAGTGATTGTACAGAAGATGATGACGAATGGAAAAATACGAAATGTGCTAAACACGAAAAAGAAATGCTGAATTTGTTGCGAACTGTATGCAATCTACCTTATTGACCCATAATTGGGACAAGCAATATGTTATAATCATTACAACAACCAAAAGGAGATAAAATTATGGCAAAACAATGGCTTATTAGGTACTATCTAACGGAAAATGCTTATAAAGCAGGAATTCCTGCTTTTACGGAAACTATCGGCGGCGATAGGAACTTCGTTACAAATTGGGCGCAGAACAAACTGAAAAACTCTCAATTCAAATTTTACGACTTGGTTGAGAAATAAAATAAGTAGAAAAGATTTATGAGCAGTCTTTCAAAAACAAATAAATACTGCTGCACGTGTCAGCATTTCGGTGGTAAAGCGCAGTTGAAAGGAAGCATCGTCGAATATGAAAACGGTATGCACATTTGCAAGATAAGTAGTCGCGGAAACTGCGGACAATCTGCAATGGCATCGGCTTGTTCTAAATGGGAAGAACGTAAAAACTAATATAAAATTATTACATAGCAATAGCCCCGACTTTTTACAAAGCCGAGGCTATTCGTTTATATAGGGCATAAAGTTTATATTAAGCATAAATTGCGGTATATCATTGACGCATTTTCGTAAAGTATTCGTAAACGGTAGATTGCACACGTTCGAGTATTCGTCCTATTTCGGGATAACTCAATCCGGCAATACGACATTCACGCGCAAGTTTCATATTGTCGGTAATTAAGGCTTTTGACAATATTGTCATATACGGTATAATCTTGTTCGACTTCTTCCTTTTTTTCGATAGACGGTTCATTTACAGGCATTAAATCTTCAAGACTTGTACTGCGATAATAATCGCTTGTCTTACGGTTTATAGGTTTCATCATTTTCTTTATAGAAATAAGGCTTATTGTCATTGATTTCCCTTTGCCGTTATAACCGAGAATATCGTTCAAATGCTCTCCATAATGCTCGCAGAGATACAATGCATATTCCTGTACCAAATCGTAACCATCGATTCTGCATATAAATCGGCATATATTTTCTGCATACGAGTTTCCATATAACTTATAAGATAGCGCACTTGGGTATACATTCCGACATGGCAAGCACATTGTCGGGAGAGATTACCTCTTGCATAACGTAGAAGTTGAGATATCTTTTGGTTTTGTTTACTTGTTTCATTTGGGATATACCTCCGAGATGTTTAATTTTGTCTTTTCGGCAACAACCGGAAGTGGCGCGGGAAAAAGACATAGTCTTGCTCTTTACGGGCGAGAACACGGAAGTCAACGAGAGAGGAACAAATTGGTGCATGAAGCGCCTGACAGATTTTTGCTGTTAAGCGTTATTTCTTTTACTATTAAAATTTTCAGTGCCGATTTGTTTCCGTTGACTTGCGCTTTTATCTGTATACGACCAACCGCCGAAAAGACAAGATATCTCGGAACACACAAAAAGCGGAATCCGTTGTTTAGAAATCCGCTTTTGACTTTACATCGAATTTTAGATGTTTCAATGCTTATTGGGGTTTTTATTGTGTTCATTTTAACGCTCATACCCTGTTGAAGTTTTCTGCAAGACCCAATAAACAAATGATAGAGAAGTTATCGGTAGTCAAATATAGTTAACTGCCGTTACGTATGCTATTGGAAAATATATTTTGACACAATAAAAAGCCCCCTCAAAAGGTTCTGTCTTTGAGGGTGCTTATTTTTAATATCGGCATTGTGGGCGGACGCGTATTTACGACAAATACGCGATGTCGCCTCCGCAGCTTTCACAGACAAATGCCGATTTGTCCGCGCAGGAAGGGCAAACCGTCTGTCTGCACTTGGTGCATATACAGTAGTCGTCGTTTGTTATGCCGTTGTGACAAGAATTACATTCCATTTTTATCACTCTCCTTTACGCGAATTTTTCCCCGTTGAATTCATTACTAAACTTGCGCGAAAAAATATTTTCAAACTTTTCTTTTGGCACGGCAAAGTGCCGTTTTTTGAATATCAATTATTAGTATTTTTTATCAATTTTCAACAACTATCGACAAAATTTAACAACTTGTAATAATGAAAAAAATCACGGTTTTTTATTTGGTAAATCTATTGCATTTTTTTTATCTTACTGCTATTATAATACAACATCTTGTGTTTTTAATTTTACCTAAACACAATATATAGTATGTATGGCATAGCGTTATGCGTGTAATAACATAATGATTGCCGACGGGGAGGAGCAAATGAAGTATATAATCAAAAAAGACGGAACCAAGGAAGAATACAATGTACAAAAAGTAATTTCCGCAATCAAAAAATCTGCGGAAAGAGTTCTTGTGCAGTTTGCCGAAGAAGAATTACAATCCATTTGCTCGATTGTCGACGGTAAGGTTGAGACAATGAACGGCGACGTGCATATTTCGCAAATGCACAATATTGTCGAAAGCGCGCTTGAACAGGTGCGTCCCGAAGTTGCCAAGAGTTACCGCGACTACCGCAACTACAAACAGGATTTTGTACATATGCTTGACGACGTTTACAAAAAGAGCCAAGCCATTATGTACATAGGCGACAAGGAAAACAGCAACGCGGATAGCGCGCTTGTTTCCACCAAACGCAGTTTGATATTCAACCAACTTAACAAGGAGTTGTATCAAAAGTTTTTCCTTACCACAAGCGAATTGCAGGCTTGCCGTGAAGGTTACATCTACATTCACGATATGTCGGCGCGCCGCGACACGATGAACTGTTGTTTGTTCAACGTGCCGGAAGTAATGAAGGGCGGTTTTGAAATGGGTAACATTTGGTACAACGAACCCAAGACGCTGGACGTTGCCTTTGACGTGGTGGGAGATATCGTGCTGTCTGCCGCAAGCCAGCAGTACGGCGGGTTTACGCTTCCCGAAGTGGACAAGATGTTGGAAGTTTACGCGGAGAAATCCTACAAGATTTACCTTGAAAAATACAAAAAATTGGGGCTTGACGAGCAAAAGGCGGAAAAAGCGGCTATGGACGATATCAAAGACGATATGCGCCAAGGTTTCCAAGGCTGGGAATACAAGTTCAACACCGTAGCGTCCAGCCGCGGCGACTACCCGTTTATTTCGGTAACGGCAGGGCTATCCACAAGCAAATTCGGCAAACTTGCCGCCATAACAATGCTTGAAGTACGCAAAAACGGTCAAGGCAAAAAGGAATGCAAAAAGCCCGTTCTGTTCCCCAAAATCATTTTCCTTTACGACGAAAATCTGCACGGCGCCGGCAAAATAAACGAGGACGTATTCGAAGCGGGCATAGAGTGCAGCAGCAAAACAATGTACCCCGATTGGCTGAGTCTTACGGGCGAAGGCTATGTGGCTTCTATGTACAAAAAATACGGTGCGGTAATAAGCCCCATGGGCTGCCGTGCGTTTCTTTCGCCTTGGTACGAACGCGGCGGAATGACTCCGGCGGACGACGAAGATAAGCCTGTATTTGTAGGCAGATTCAATATAGGTGCAATAAGTTTGCACCTTCCAATGATTTTGGCAAAATCCCGCAGAGAAAGCAAGGATTTTTACGAAGTGCTGGATTACTATATGGAACTTATACGCGGACTTCACAAGCGCACCTACAACTATCTCGGCGAATTCCGCGCGTCGACCAATCCGCTTGCTTACTGCGAAGGCGGTTTTTACGGCGGACATTTGAAGCATACAGACAAAATCAAACCTCTGCTCAAAACCGCAACGGCGTCCTTCGGTATCACCGCGCTCAACGAATTGCAGGAATTGTACAACGGTAAGTCGCTTGTAGAAGACGGCGAATTTGCTTTGGAAGTAATGCGTTACATCAACAAAAAGGTTGCGCAGTTCAAGGAAGAAGACGGACACTTGTATGCAATTTACGGAACCCCTGCGGAGAATCTGTGCGGTTTGCAAATAGAACAATTCCGCAAAGAATACGGCATAATCGAAAAGGTTTCCGATAGACCTTACGTTTCCAACAGTTTCCATTGCCACGTATCGGAAGATATTTCTCCCATACAAAAGCAGGATTTGGAAGGACGTTTTTGGGAACTTCTGAACGGCGGAAAGATTCAGTACGTCAAGTACCCGATAGATTACAACATGGACGCAATCAAGACGCTTGTAAGACGCGCTATGGGCAAAGGCTTTTACGAAGGAGTAAATTTGTCGCTTGCCTACTGCGACGACTGCGGACATCAGGAATTGGAAATGGACGTTTGCCCCGTTTGCGGAAGCAAAAACCTTACCAAAATAGAGCGTATGAACGGCTACCTTTCCTATTCCAGAGTCAAAGGCGACACAAGATTGAACGCCGCAAAAATGGCGGAAATAGCAGACAGAAAGAGTATGTAAAGCGGGTGGAATATGAACTATCACAACATAACCAAAGACGATATGCTAAACGGCGAGGGTTTGCGCGTAGTGCTGTGGGTTTCGGGCTGCGACCATCATTGTCCCGACTGCCAAAACCCCGTCACGTGGGACGCCCAAGGCGGTTTGCCTTTTGACGATGACGCCAAACGCGAAATTTTTGACGAACTGCAAAAGGATTACGTATCGGGGTTGACGCTTTCGGGCGGCGACCCGCTGTTTCACGGCAACAGACCTGCCGTCACGGAATTTGCCAAGGAAGTAAAACAAAAGTTTCCCGACAAAACCATCTGGCTGTATACCGGCTACATCTGGGGGCTTGTCAAAGACCTTGAAATAATGAAATACATAGACGTAGTTGTAGACGGACGGTTTGACAAAAATTTATTTGACAAAAAGTTGCATTGGGTGGGAAGTTCCAATCAACGCGTTATAGATTGTCAAAAAAGTCTTGAACAGGACAAAATAGTGTTGCATTGCGAGATAAAATGAGAACAACCGCTAAATTTGAAAAAGTAAGCAAAAACCAATATATAGAGGCGTGCGGTCGTCTCGATGCCTGCAATATTTACGACAGTATAACTCTCCCCAAACGCGCTACTGCGGCAAGCGCGGGGTACGATTTTTTTGCGCCGTACGAGTTTACATTGCAGGCGGGCGAAACGGTAACCGTTCCGACGGGTATACGTGCGCTTATGCCGAGTAATTGGGTGCTGTTGATATATCCGCGCAGCGGACTGGGTTTCAAATACCGTTTGAAACTTAACAATACGGTAGGCGTCATAGACGCGGATTACAGCAATTCCGACAACGAAGGGCACATATTCGTGCGCATTACCAACGAAGGCGACAAGCCGCTTACCGTAGCGCAAAATACGGGATTTGCCCAAGGTATTTTTACTCAATACTTTTTGACTGAGGACGACGACGCTACGGATTTGCGCAACGGCGGACTCGGCAGTACCACCAAATGCTCCTAATATGGATATAAATTAGATGTATGCAAAGTCTTTGTCTTGATTGTATAAAGACTTTGTTTTGTACTCCCATACGCACGCCGAGCGGCAAGTCAATCGCCCTTTCGGATATTGGCAATAGGATTGATATATGAAATTGTGGTGTTACAAAAAATCTATTATAGCGTTGTACACGCTATTGACGGTTTTAGCGTTTGTATTGACGGTGTGTTTGTTTATATTCGACGACGTAAGCAACAACATATTGTGGGCAATTTTGATTGTTTTTGCGACGGTAATTGCTTCTATACAATGCGTATATATGTATTGTTACGTATTGATAACGGAGGACGAAATTATCTTAAAAGGTCTTTTCGGTACTATTGTCAGTTTAAAAATCGCCGATTGTGTGGTTTACAGAACGGAATTGGCTACAATGGGTACATACGGCGGTATAAACTATAGATTGTGTATTTACGACAAAAACAATATTGTACCTTTTTCCTGCGGGTATCAAAACAGCAAAAAATATAACCGTATTCAATTGATAGATACTACCGAAAACTATCGGTGGATAGAAAGCGTATTGGAATGGAAGTAAAGGAGATGTTTAAGTAATATTTTGCGCGAACCGAAAAGCGTTCGCGCATTTTTTACGGTCAAAATTTTCATTTGTTGGTTGTAATTCAAACTTTCGGTTAATTAGGCGTTGCAATGTTGTCGTAAAACTTACAGACCTTTTACCGATATCCGAAAGCGCGATTAACTTGCCGCTCGACGTGCGTATGGGAGTAAAAAACAAAGTCTTTATACAATCAAGACAAAGACTTTGCATACATCTAAATTATAGCCTTATTATGTTTTGCTTTTGTGCAAAGCGTAAATACAATGCCGCGTAAAGTTTGATTTTTATTTTTCAAATTTTCCAATAAAAGTTTTGTTTAATGTGTTTAATAATCGAAAACAAACAAAAACGCGTACTAACAGCAAATACGCGGAAGGAGAAAATATGAAATCTGTAAAAAGAATTGCAGTAATATTATCGCTTGTAATGTTGGTAGCGTGCTGCGGTGTTTTGCTTACTGCCTGCAATACGGAACCGCAAGCAGAGTCCTATGTTGCAATGGACATCAATCCGTCTATAGAACTGACGCTTGACAGGCAAAACAAAGTAATATCCGTACGTGCCATGAACGAGGATGCGCAAGTTATGCTTTACGAAGCAAAGGGAATAGTCGGTGCAGACGTTGAAGACGCGGCAGCGGTAATTGCGGAACTTGCGGCAACATACAATTACGTAACGGAAAACAACAGTAACATTTCCGTAACCGTCGCCGGCAAAAACGCCGAAGCGGAACTTGCTATTTTTAATGACATAGACAAATCGTTTACGGCAAGTCTCAAACTCAGCGGCATTGACGTAACTTTGTCCGACGTTGGCGGAGTGTTGATTAACCGCGAACTCGAAAAGGTAAAATCTCAGTATCCCGACAACGCAAGCGTTCAGGCTTTGACGGTAGGCAAATACCGTTTGGTCAAATCCGCTATGCTTGCCGACAGAACATTGACGGTAGAAACGGCATCGGCAATGAGCGTAGAAAAACTGTCGAATGTCGTTAAAGAAACTCACAAGTATTACGCAGATAAGATTTCCGACGCATTTGAGCGCGTATATGAGGAAGCGGAACTTATTTACGAACAAGGCAAGCAATTGCTGCTTTCGGGAGTATACCTCACAATAGACCCTCTCAATTTGGAACTTCAAGCAAACGCAACCAAGTTGATTGCTTTGCAAACGGCATACTTTACTCTTGAAAAAATAGACGAAATAGACGCCAAGGCGCAGGAATTTTTCTCCAAAGAACAAGTTAAGGAATTCTGTGCAAAATTGGGTATGGCAGCCGAAGAAGCAAAACAGTTTGCCGAAAAAGTCTGCAACCAAGCAGGCGAAGCAACGGAAGACGCCATCGAGTACGCTTTGGAACGTATGATGGACAACATGACGGAAGAACAGCGCCAAGCCTTTGAGGGTAAGTTGGACGCAGCCGAAGAATATCTCGAACAAGTTGAAGAAGAACTCAAACAGTTGGGCGGAGAATTGAAAACACAGGCTCTTGCCGCTGTGGAAACAATCAAAGCATTCTTGAATACAGCCTTCGATTTTGAAAATATCGATGACCTTGAAGACGTAATAGATATTATCGAAGATAAAATCGAAGATACCGAAAAATGGCTCGAAGGCAATATGACTAAGGAACAAAAAGACACATTGGCTAAACGTCAAAAGGCGCTTTCGTCTCAAATTGCCGAATTGGAAAAAGCATTCAAACAGACTGTGGAAAGCGCACGCGCGGAAGCAAAGGCATGGATAGAACAGCAGCGCGAAATCCGTCTGTCAATCACGGTTAAGTAATAAATCTTCCTTTTTCTAAGCGTAACATTACGCTGATACGGAACCCGAATTTTCGGGTTCCGTATTTTTTGTTAAAGAATTACAATTGCGCGGCGGATTTTTATTTGAAGTTATGCAATTTTCGCATAAGAAATGTTGCTGCGCAAACATAAATTACAGTATAAGCAGTGTCCGATATTGAGGGGGGGGATATTGTGAGGTATCCCGATAAGCAGCAATTGCTTGCCTTGTTCGTAAATAAGTTCCGCTTCCTCATATACGCGCTCAAATGCGTCGGAAATCTTGTCGGTAACACTTATGAACTTCTTTGACAATGCAACAAATAATTTGAACCGCGCAAAAAAGATTTTGCAATGCAGTGTAATTAGTATCGGTTTGGGCAACAATACGCATCGAAGGTACAATTTTTTACATAAGACGCGGAGTACGTTTTTGCGTAAATAAAATTTTTTTGCGGATTTATTGTAAAAAGCCTTGACAAATCCTGTAAACGAGTTATAATATTAGCAGTCAAATAAAGAGAGTGCTAACAAACACAGCCCAAGTTTGCTAATACATACAAAAAGGAGTAACAACTATGAAATATTATCTTACCAGAAAAAACCATAACGACGCAGACTTTTACGACAACGCTTTTGAAAACTTCTTCCGTCCGTTCTTTGCGGACGAAGCGGACGGTTTTATGAAAACCGACGTCAAGGAAACGGAAAAGGCATACGAAATGGAAATCGAAATGCCGGGATTTGAAAAAGACCAAATAAACATGTCTTTGGATAACGGCTACATTACCGTTTCCGCCAGAAAGGAAAATAAATCGGAGGACAAGTATCTCAAACGGGAGCGTACAAGCAGTTATTCCCGCAGTTACTATGTCGGAGACGTCAATCAAGAGGAAATCAGCGCAAAGTACGTAAACGGCATTTTGACGGTGTGCGTTCCCAAGGAACAGCAAAAGAAACTTGCGCACAGCATCAATATCGACTGACGCAAATTGGTAAATCCTGTACGAAGCGTTGTGGCATACCCGTAACGCTTCGTTTGTTTTCGGGCGGAAAATCCGCTGCCGAATGTATGTGCATTGCGTATGTAATGCAATAAGACGCAATGTTCGGCTTGCGGCGTATCGATAGGAAAAGTGTTGATACGTTGCGGCAAAAATTTATTGCTTATAATTTTTATTTGATGTATACTGCTATATGTCATAACAGCCGCTTGGCACAGTAAATAAATCAACATTACGGGAGAAATATATTTATGAAAAGTTTTAAGACGGAATCTCAAAAAGTATTGGATATTATGATAAATTCCATATATACAAACAAAGAGATTTTTTTGCGGGAACTGATAAGCAACGGCAGCGACGCAATAGATAAATTGTACTTTCACGGTTTGAACGGCGGTATAAGCGGACTCAACCGCGACGATTTTTACATAAAAGTTTCCGCAGATAAGGACGCTCGCACGCTTACGGTAGAAGATAACGGTATAGGTATGACCGCGGAAGAATTGGACAAAAACTTGGGTACCATTGCCAAGAGCGATTCGCAACTGTTCAAGGAAAATAACAAAGATGACGCAATAGATATTATCGGGCAGTTCGGCGTAGGATTTTATTCGGCGTTTATGGTAAGCGAAAAGGTGGAAGTGTACAGCCGCAAGTTCGATAGCGAAAAGGGTGCAAAGTGGAGCAGTAAAGGTACGGAAGGCTACACTGTCGCGTCATGCGACAAGGCGGAGCGCGGCACCAAAATAGTTCTTACGCTAAAACCCGATACGGAAGGCGAAAATTACGGCAGATTTTTGGAAGAGTACCAACTTAGAAGTTTAATCAAAAAGTATTCCGATTACATACGGTATCCGGTGCAGTTGCTTGTCACGCACACTCATTACGACGACGAAGGCAAGGAAACGGAAAGTCATACCGAATACGAAACGGTCAATACAATGCTGCCTCTTTGGAAGAAGAACAAATCGGAAATCACCGAGCAGATGTACAATGAATTTTACAAAGAGGTTTTCCGTGACGAAGACCCGCTTGCGGTAATACACACAAGCGCGGAAGGAACGCTGGAATACAAGGCGCTTTTGTATATTCCGTCGCGCGCGCCGTACAATTACTACACGCGCGATTACGAAAAGGGTTTGAAATTATATACCGACGGAGTGCTGATTTCCGACAAAACAAGCGATTTGCTGCCCGATTACTTCGGATTTGTAAAGGGACTGGTGGATTGTCAGTTGACGCTCAATATTTCGCGTGAAACGGTACAGCAAAACAGACAACTCAAACTTATTGCTTCCAATATCGAAAAGAAGATTGCGCAAAAACTTGCCGATATGCTCAAAAACGACAGAGAAAAATACGAAAAGTTTTTCAACGAATTCGGTTTGCAGATAAAGTACGGTATGTACAGCGACTTCGGAATGCACAAGGAACAACTCAAAGATTTGGTTTTGCTGTATTCCGTCAAACAGGACAAACTCGTCACATTTGCCGAATACATCGAAAATATGCAAGAGGGACAGGACGCAGTGTATTACGCAACCGGCAGCAGCAGGGACGCTATCAAAATGCTTCCTCAATGTTCAAAGGCTCTTTCCAAGGGCTTCGACGTACTGTGTCTAACCGACGACGTGGACGAATTTGCGCTTAAAGTGTTGGATAAGTACGCAGACAAACCTTTCAAATCGGTATCCGAACAGACAACTTCCGACAAAGGCGAGCAAGATGACTTGCAGGACAAAGATATGTTGGAATTTATCAAAACCGCTTTGGACGGCGAGGTATCGGAAGTGCACGGTACGGATGACTTGGAAGGACATCCCGTATGTTTGACTTCCGTAGGCGATTTGTCCATCGAAATGGAAAAGGTACTCGGTTCCATGCCAAATGCCGACGGCAGCGTCAAGGCTCAAAAAGCGCTTGAAATCAATCGCAAACACGCAATTTACGGTAAATTGAAGGATTGGTATATTTCCGATAAAGACAAACTTGCCGATGTTTCCAAGGTACTGTATCAACAGGCTCGTTTGATAGAGGGCTTAACGGTAGAAAACCCCACGGAATTGGCTTCGCTCATATTCAAATATTTGGCGCAATAAAACCAACATTAAATCCCCGAATTTTTCGGGGATTTTTCATTTACGTAGTTATACAGTATACGTCATTGTATATCAAATCCCGACAAATTACTTTTGTTTATACAAAATATATTATTATCGGCAAAAATAATGAAAAAACTCTTGTCGAAATTTAAATTCGGTATTGACATTACGTTTAATTGGTGTACAATAAAATCAGTACAAGGTTTTGGGGAGAGGAGCAATATGCAAGAGTATTGGGAAAGAGCGCTTGAAGTAATAGAGGAAAATTTTACGGGTTGCACTCCGTGTGCCGTTGCCGCTTGCGGGGACGACGGCGTGGATATGCGTTCGGCGCATATTTATTACCGTGACGGAAAGGCGTATTTCATTACGCACGATTACAGCGATTTTCTCAAAATAATAGATAAACAGGGCAAAGTAGCGATATGCTTCAATGCGTCGCGACTTTACGGTCATGCAAAGCCAATAGGACATCCTCTCGACAAAGACAATCTGCCGCTGCGTACGCGTATCAAACGCGATTTTTCCGATGTATACTGCAGTTTTGTAAATGAAAACGACAATTCCATATGTTTGGTTGAAGTGACTGTCGACAGAGCGGTTGTATTTACCAAATTTCACAAGTACGATGTAAACTTACATACCGAAGAATTGCTGCGCGAGCGGCATTACGGACACTTGTCGGTGGAAATTTAGTTTTTGCGGATTGTAGTGTTTTGAAATTCGGTGATTCGATGCGCGTCTTATAGCCGTCGAAATACGGCGTTGCGCTGTGGCAACCCTCAGTCATTTACGTCTGTGTAAACTCCCTCGGGTTTTCCTGGCGCGCCTTGTCTTTATTCTAAAACTCGCAGTCCTGCTTGCCGTAACAATGCGCGAGGCGAAGCGTATGTTTTTTCGGCGGACAAAGTTTAATCAAATAAAAAAATAATAGGCGCCGCAATTTTCGTTGCGGCGTTTGTATTGTAATTTTGCCGATAAATCCGTCTCAAAGTTAAATAGCGGCGGATACTATTGACATATTTGTCAATTTTGTTTATAATTTTAAAACAAAGACGCGTAACAATACGGCTAAGATACGGTATTGCATCATTGCAATTTGGGAGACGGAAAATGAAACAACGCAAAATTTGGGCGACAGTGCTACTGTTTATATTTACGTTTGGTGTTTATCCTCTTATTTGGGCGATAAAATTCCACGCGGAAGTTCGCGCAACCAGCGGCGAGGGACATAAAACGTGGGCGCACGTGCTATTGTGGTTGTTTACGTTTAACGCATATCCTATCTATTGGGGTTACGCCTGCGGCAAACGGCTGGAAAGTTTTGAAGGCAGAAACAGGGCTTGGACGTATTTTGTTTTGATTATTCTTTTCCCGATTGGCGGAATAATCGCCGCGGCTTTGATGCAGGCACAAGCCAACGCATATTTAGCGCAAGATGTACCGTCGGAGGAACAGTTCGTCAAAGAGGACGGCGCGCAGTCGGAAGAGTGATTGCTTAAATATAATAATAGTTGCGGCGCAAAACATATTGCTTTGCGCCGTTTTTTGATTTAGCAAACTTTCTTTTAAGTGCGACAGGTTAGGTTGTCAATCGGTTTTTTTAATGATTTTTGTTACCTCTATAAATAAAAAAGGGAAGGTAAAGACCCTCCCATTGACTATTATCGGTAGCAATAAATTTTGCCACGAGGATTTGTACGTGAGAATTGCATTAAGTTGATAAAATATATTATTCCGACAAAATTACTACGTACGGGTCTTGGCTTTGCGGTAGTTTACAACCGACGTCACAGTCCGCACAAGCAAATCAATAGATATACACGCTTTTGGCGTCGGAATAATTTTGCGAATAAGCAATACGGTATTGAGTAGGCGTCATTTTGTACAGATGCAAAAACTGTCTGTTGAAGTAGGAAACATTGTTGAACCCCGCAGATACCGCAATTTGGCAGATGTCGCGCGGAGTTTCCGTCAGTGCCTGCGCCGCCAAAAACAAGCGGTAGTTGTTGAGGTAACGTATAAACGGCATCAACGTAAAGGATTTGAACAATTTCATCACGTAAAACTCGTCGTAACCGCAATGTTCGCTCAAATATTTGATATCGAGGTTGCGTTTGTATTGATGATGTACAATGTTAAGCGCTTCGGACATTGTATGTGCAAGTTTGCTTCCCAACGGCTTGTCCGCTGTTTCCAAACAGTTGCTTATGTAGTACATCAGGCGCAAAACCTCAGACTTGACAAGTTGGTTTGACGTATCGTCTTTTTCCGTCAGATTTTGCAAAATTCCGTCAAAATCGCAATAACATCTGTCTGTCTGGGCAATTACGCGGGATTTTATCTGTCCGGAATTCAACATCAAAAGGTGACTTTGTACATTGCCGTTTCCGTCGGATTCAAGCAGACTGCGCATATTTACGGCTACGGCAGAAGCACTAAATGCAATGTCGTTTGTATTTGCAAAGGAGTGGAAGGTAAACGGCGTAATTACAACAATATCGTTTTGCGTCAATATTGCCGTTTGTCCGTTGGCGTTCAATGTTCCTTCGCCTGACATTACTTTTGCCAAAATAACTTCTTCGTGTTTACGCATTGGGTAAAACGGATATCTTTCCGAAACTTCTATGCAAAAGTTTGTCAAAGGTGAAGTATAAATACCGTTTAACAGATTGATAAATTCAGTAAAACCGTTATCTCGTTTCATAGTTTTTGCTTTGAGCCAAGTTTACTCGGTATCAACTCGGAGCGGACTTTACATTATACCTAATTGCGCCCGTTCGGCCGTTGCCGATTAAACTGCGAAATTTATGTATTGAATATATTATAATTTAACATAGTTTTGTTGTAAATTGTTTAAGCACAATTTTTTTGTTTTTGACGGTTTTACTTGCGTAATAAATTTGTGTTGCTGTTGAAAATTTCAAATTAGTGTGGTATTATATATTCGGTTAAACCGTAATTTGCACGGTGCGGTTACGTTGCGGCAAAGCAGTAACGGTTTGTGCGGTTTTGGTTAAAATGTTGAGTGCGCGGCGCGGTATGCGCTTTGCGCAAGAGGTTGATATGAAATTTATTCATTGTGCGGACATACATCTTGATTCGCCTTTGGCAGGCGTTTCCAACAGTGCGCTTCGCAGACGCGAATTATTTGCCGCTTTTGAAAATGTAATGACTTACGCGGAAAACATAGCCGCCGACGGAATAATAATAGCGGGTGATTTGTTTGATGTTTCGCCCGCCCCGTCCACCGTCAAAAATGTTGCCGAACTGTTTAACAGAGCGCAATGTCAAATATATGTGTTGCAAGGCAATCACGGGGGAAAGTCGGCATACGATTCGCTAAAACAACTTACGGGCAAAAACGTCCGTTACTTCGGTGACGACTGGACGGTTTACAACTGCGGCAACGTAACGATATGCGGTAAGGAATCGGTAGGTGCGGAGTGCTGGCAAAGTCTGCCTCAGATAAGCGGAGAGTTTAATATATTGGCTTTGCACGGCGACGTCGACAGCGATGCGTACGGAGTTATCGACAAAAAGGCTATTGCGCAGTCGCGTTTCGATTACGTTGCGCTTGGTCACAGGCACTCTTTTGCAACTTACAAATTCGGTAAGGTGCCGGCGGCGTATTGCGGAGTTTTGGAACCGAGAGGTTTTGACGAACGCGGGCAAACGGGCTTTATTGTAATAGATACGGACAAAAAGGATTTTACGTTTGTTTCACAAAACAAACGCAAGGTGGCGGAAGTAACATTGGACGCGGACGGGGCGGAAAGTACATCTCAACTTGCGCTGATTGCGGACAAAGCGGTATCGGAGGCGGAGCAAAGCGATTATCTCGATTTGCGCGTCAAGGGAGCGGTATGCAAAGAGGTAAACGTATCTGCGCTGAAAGACAGGCTTGTCGGCAAATTTTTTGCATTGCGTCTTACCGACGAAACAACCGTTAAGACGGACGGGGAAGCGCTTTCAAAAGAAGCGTCGCTGCGCGGCGAGTTTTACAGACTTGCGCAAAGCATTTCCGACGAACGCACGCGCAACGAGGTTCTGCGCACAGGGCTTGCCGCTTTGAGCGGGGAGGTGTTGGAGTAATGTTTATTTCCGAAATTTACGTCAAGTCTTTTGGCAAAATAAAAGATAAACACATCAAGTTGAACAAGGGTCTAAATATTCAGGTGCAGTCAAACGGTTACGGAAAATCCACTTTGGCGGCATTTATCAAAGCAATGCTATACGGGCTCGATTACAAAAAAAAGTACGGCATAGATAACGATGCCAAGATGTATATGCCATGGGATAGCAACGACAAATTCGGCGGTTGGATGTGCTTTGAACACGAAAACAAAACATATCGGATAGAAAGGTATTTCGGGCTTACGGCACGTTCGGAGAGCGCAAAACTAATAGAAACGCAAACAGGCAAAGTGCTCGACCCCGCGCTTATTGCACAAACTTTTGTGGAACTTACGTCCGATTCGTTTGAACAAAGCGCATACATTCCGCAGGAAACGGTATCTATCGGAGCCAACGAGGATTTTGTGCGCAAACTGTCGGGAATGATGGACGGCGACGAATCTCAAAACAGTTTTGAAAAAGCCGAAAAAAGTTTGCGCAATTACTGCAAATCGTTCAAAGCCGAGCGCGGCAGCGGCGGACTTATCAACCAATTGGAAAGCCGCCAAGAGCAATTGGACAGTTTATTGTACAGGGCGGATAACGCCGAGCAAACCGTTGCGGAACAAAAACGCCGTCTTGCGCAGTGCACCGCCGAAAAAGCGGCGCTTAGCGAACAACTTGCCGAAACGGAAAAGCAAATTGCAAAGTTGCAGTCGCAGCCCCGCAAAGGTACGTTTGAAAGCGACGAGCAGCAACGGGAATACCAACGCGCCAAGGAATTTCGTTTGCAGTGCGACTACTCGCATTTGGAAAGCGATATTCAGTCGGTAACAAGTCAAGTAAAAACCAAACAATCGGCAATTCGCAAATCATTTGCCGTAGCGGGCGGGGTGTGTGCCGCAATTATACTTGTGGGCGCAGTACTTGCTTTTGTATTGCCAAACGTATTTTACATAGGCGCGGCAATTGCGGAGGCTGGCGCGGTTGCTCTTTCAAGTTGTTTGCTGTACTCGCACAGACGCATTTCAAAGGTTGCCGATACCGAAATCGACGGTTTTTGCAGAGAAATTATGACAAAGTACGGTAAGGATTGCAAGGTCAGTTATTCGGAAGCGTCATCTATACTAAACGCTCTTTTGTCGGAGTACCGAATGCAAGAGGAAACTTACAGGAAACTGTCGGCAATAGCGGAACAAAACGACGGCAGCGCCGAATATGCTCGGCAGTTGAGAGAGTTGGAAGAACAAAAACGCACAATAAGTATGCGTATCGGCAATTTGGACACGGAAAAGGGCGTTCTGACGGAGCGTATCGAAACGCAAATCAAGGCATACGACAAAGTTAAGATAGCCGAAGACGCGGAAAACAACAACGCCGCGCTTGCCGAGGCGCGCGCAAAATACGACGTTGCCAAACAGACGTGGGACTTGATAATGAAAGCCAAAGAAAATATGTCGTCGGCATATCTGCCCAAACTCGGCGTATTGTGCCGCTCGCTTATACAAAGTTGCGTAGAAGGCATAGACGACGTGTATATTGACAAATCTTTCAACGTAACGCTAAGTCAAAACGGCGTTTTGCACGACGTAAAGTATTTTTCGCGCGGTATTAGGGAACTTACGCTGTTTTGTTTCCGTATTGCGCTTTCGCAAATGCTGTACGACGGCAAATTGCCCTTCTTGATGATAGACGACGCTTTTGTAAATTTTGACGACAAAGTGTTTGCCAACGCAATGCACCTATTGCAAAAATTGTCGGAAGATACGCAGATAGTGTATTTTTCCTGTCATCGTCGCAGCGTTGACGCGGTCAAGGCAAAATAAATTCTACAAATCGCACAACCCTGCTTGTTTGTAAGACAAATAGGTGATAAAATATAAGTAAGTATGTAAATAAAATCTCGGAGGTAAAAATGCAAGATACTGTATCTGCGGCAAAACAAATACGCCGTTTGACATTGCAATGTATTCACAGTCAAGGTTCGGGACACATAGGCGGTTGCCTTTCGGTTGCCGACGTGCTTGCCGTGTTGTATGAAAAATTTATGAGAATAGACCCCGCCAATCCGCGCAAAGACGGACGCGACAGATTGGTTCTCAGCAAAGGACATGCAGGACCCGCGTTGTATGCGACATTGTGCTACAAAGGGTATTTTTCGGAAGAAAAACTGTCTACCCTAAACAAATTGGGGACGACTTTGCCAAGCCACTGCAATTTGAGTTTGACTACGGGAGTGGATATGACTGCCGGAAGTCTGGGTCAAGGTATGTCGTGTGCTTGCGGACTTGCCGTCGGCAGTAAAATAAAGGGCGACGGCGCGCGCATATACGTCATTTGCGGCGACGGCGAATTGCAGGAAGGGCAAAATTGGGAAGCGGCAATGTACGCCGGCGCAAAAAAGTTGGACAATCTCGTGGTGTTTGTGGATAACAACAAAATGCAAATCGACGGCAATACCGCGGATATACTTGATGTAGAAGATATAGGCGCAAAATTCCGCGCATTCGGATTTTACGTTCAGCGCGTTGACGGACACGACCACGTTCAGATAGAAAACGCGGTAAACAACATCCAAAAGGGCGTTGCAAACTGCATAGTGTTGGATACCGTCAAAGGCAAAGGCGTAAGTTTTTACGAAAGCATGGGCGCTGCCGTACACAGTACGACATGCAACGACCAACAGTATGCCGCGGCGCTTGCGGAACTTATGTAGGAGGGCAATGTAATGGAAGTAAGGAAAGCATACGTAAATGCAATGGCGGAATTGATGACAACCGACGACAAAATAGTAGTTTTGGATGCCGATTTGTCCTCTGCCGGCGGCACAAAACCGCTATATACACAGTTCCCCGACAGAACATTTGACGTCGGTATTGCCGAAGCGAATATGACTTGTATGGCGGCGGGGCTTGCCGCATACGGTTTCAAGCCGTTTGTACATTCCTTTGCGCCCTTTGCGTCGCGCAGGGTGTTTGACCAATTTGCTGTTTCGGTAAGTTATTCCGACCTCGACGTAAAGTTGGTGGGTTTTGACCCCGGTATTTGCGCAACCACCAACGGCGGAACGCATATGTGCTTTGAGGACGTTGCAATGATGCGCGCGCTGCCGCAAGTAGACGTAATCGATATTACCGACTATGTGCAGATAAGCAAATTGCTGCCTCAATTGGTACAGAGCGGCAAACCGGCGTATATACGTTTTCCGCGCAAACAACAGGACGCGTTTTTTGACGAAGCGGAAACTTTTACTCTCGGCAAAGCAAAAACCGTAAAAATCGGCAAAGATATTTCGGTTATTGTAAGCGGAACGCTTTTGTTCGACGCAAAAGAGGCGGTAGACGCTTTGTCGGCGGAGGGAATTGACGCGGAACTTATAAACATTCACACAATCAAGCCGCTTGACGAAGAAGCCGTCTTAAACAGCGCAAAGAAAACGGGCGCGGTGCTGACGGTAGAAAATCACAGCGTGCACGGCGGACTGTACTCTGCCGTTACGGAGTTGATTGCGCGCGAACATCCCATAATCTGCGATGCAATTGCAATCTACGATAAGGTAAGTCAGGTGGGCAGCCTTGCCGACCTCAAAAAAGACTACGGATTGACCGCGCAGGATATAGCGGCAAAAGCAAAGGCGTTGATTGCCAAGAAGAATAAATAATGACTGCGGTAGACAAAAGGCTTTTCGGTACGGTTGACGGCGCGGACGTATACGAGTATATAATTACAAGCGACAAACTTACCGTTGCGGTATGCAATTTGGGTGCCACGGTCACAAAAATAATCGTACCGACCGCAAAGGGAAATATAGACGTTGCGCTGTGTTACGAAAATCCCGAACAACTGCTTACGCTTTCCGATTACAACGGCGCAACCGTGGGCAGATGCGCAAACCGTATAAGCGGCGGGCGCTTCACCCTGCACGGAAATGAGTACACTTTGTTTTGCAACGACAATGCCAACCATCTGCACGGCGGCAAACGCGGCTACGACAAAAGACTGTTTGAAGCGCGAGAAGTAAGTTGCGGAGTGGAAATGCGTCTTTTCGATAAGGACGGCGAGGAAGGGTACTGCGGCAATGTGGATTTTTCCGTCACATTCACCGTCGACGGCGGCGCGCTTTTGATAGAGTACCGCGCAAAAAGCGACAAAGATACGGTGTTTAACGTGACCAATCACAGTTATTTTAACTTAAACGGACAGGACGACGGCTGTATATCGGACAATCTGCTTCAAATAAACGCCGACGGTTATCTGCCCGTCGACGAAGGACTTATTCCGCTTGGGCAGGTGCAAAGCGTGGAAGGCACTCCTATGGATTTCAGACGCGCAAAACCTATCGGACAGGATTTAAACGCCGATTTTACTCAACTCAAAATAGCCGGCGGTTACGACCACTGTTACTGCCTCAGCGGCAGTTTTGCCGCAAAGGCATATTCTCCCAAGACGGGAATAACAATGGACGTGTTTACCGACAGAAAGGGCTTGCAGTTTTATTCCGGAAACTTTTTGAAGGGAAACAAAGGCAAATCCGTTTACCCAAAACATTCGGGATTTTGCCTCGAAACGCAAAACTACCCCAATGCAATAAATACGGCGGAGTATTGCCGACAGTCGCTTCTTCCCAAAGACCAAAACTTTTACAGTAAAACAACGTATGCGTTTTACGCAGCGGATTTGCAATAAATTTTCATTTAATATGCCGTTTGTATTTACCCGTGCCGAATTGTTTGTATTCGGCACATTGTTATTTGCGGCGGCACAACCGAAACAAATATTCAATCGGTTTTTGCGTAATTTATATGCCGTATACGGTTTGCCGTTTGTAAAATGCATAAGTTGCTCTTCAAAGCGTATAAGTATACTTTGCGTGCATATAGTCAACAATTTTTGCAAGGAGGACTATATGAAAAAAGGTCAATTTATCAAAGAATTACAGGACAAAACAGGCAAATCCGCAAGCGAAACCAACAAAATGTTCGATGCCTTTTGGGATTGCGTCGGCGAACAACTCAAAAAAGGCGAAGACGTCGCGCTTACGGGCATCGGTACTTTCCGTATCAAAAAAACGTCCAAGCGCAAAGGCGTAAACCCCGCAACGGGCGAAAAAATCACCATCCCCGCCAAGACGGTAGTGGCGTTTAAACCGTCCAAAAGTTTTTACGATTCGTATATGTAATTGTACATTCGGGGCAAGCATAATCGAAGCAAAAAGCGGACGCGCGAGTTTGTGCGCGTCCGCTTTGCCGTAAATTATTTTGCTGTCTTTAATTCTTACAAGTTTCCGTTCAAAAACGAAAAGGGATTGTTTGTAACGGTAGTCGTGGTTGTAGTCGTTTCGTTGCGGTTGTTGCAGCAGCATTGATTGTTGCGGTAACAGTTTATCAGCATAATTACAAATGCAATGACAAGGGCGGTCGTCAGCGACAATTTATTGTCTTTGTCAAGCACTGCGTACAGCAGCAAAAGATACAGTAGGTTTTGCGAAAGGGTCATTCTTGTTCTCCTTAATTACAAATGTTGTTTTTTTTATACAATATGCGACAATAGGCGCAATTGTTACAGTGTTACACTTATTTTTACAAAACAAATGTATTTATTTCAATAAGTATCCGTACGTTCGGTTTTACGCTGCGTACGCAAAAGGAGCGCGAAAAAATGTTACTTGCAACAACCGACGTACTTGCAGACATAGATTATTATCTCCCCGACAAGCAGTCGACAAAAAAAATCGCACAGTTTTTTTCGATATTTGCGGACTGTTCGCGCGTGCGGCTGCTATCCGCGCTTTCGATTTCACCGCTTTGCGTTACGGATGTGGCGCGCATACTCGATATGAATCAAACAACCGTTTCGCACCAACTCAAAATTTTGCGCGATATGGGCGTAGTGGATTTTGAACGCCGCGGCAAAATACTGTACTACAAGATTTGCAACAGCAAAATAAACGAAATTTTGCTTATAGGCGTAGAATACTTGGGATATTGAAAGGGAATTTGTATAGCCTCCGCGCGAGGCAGGTCGGAAAATAAACGCGGTAGTATATGCAGCGTAATGCGACGTTTGTATCGTGTTCGCGAACTTTCGCTTTGCTCGGCGGCGTAAGCGTTTGCATAGCGTCTGCGCGCTACGGTTGATACTGCCTAATACGTCATATTGATAAGCAAAAGTGTAATTACAAAAAAAACAATGCGCGGATATTCGATATTCGCGCATAGAGATTAGTATTAAGTTGTTGTAGCGACAAGGCGTCTATTAAATGGTTCCGCCCAATTCTTCAATTGTCCATTGCATATCTATATCAAATAGCGGCGTCATCTGTTCCCACAGTAAGCGCGGTGTTTTACTTTTTTGCAATAGTTTGACTAATTGTTTCAAATTATAATTTTTACATATTTCAAGCGGATTATCGGAAAATATTATTTCCGACGCTTCTCTGTTGTTTTCTTCAACGCTGTCGGATTTTATATGCGGAAAACCGTGAAAATTCAGTATATTTAACTTTTTATCTCGACACACGTTGTAGAAATTTAAATTTAACGGAATATTGTTTTTGCTCAATTCGTCCACAAAGTTTTTGATATTCGTTCTCGGAACAGACAAATTGGAATAAGTCCAATCCCCAAAGACTTTTTCTGCTTTTATACCGTACTTGGCAATCAAGTACGGTATAACGGCGTTTAGTTTATTCTACAATTTTTTGTAATTGTTCAAAGACAGGCGATTGGCAGAGCCGTCTTCGTCGGGGTTAGCGTATTGATATGAGTCATACTCCCAAAAACATACCTTGCAGATATCGTATTCGTATTTTAAATCGTACTTTCCGCAAATAGGACATAGCATATTTGATTTTTTCTCCGATTGTCATTTGGATGTGGATGCATTTTGACGATATATGCAGCACGAGTTAAGTTCGTTAAAAGTCGTCGTCGCTCGGTTTTGTATATAAATACCGACGCCTGCGTTTGTTTGCGATACCGACGGCGTTGATTTGGAAATAATCCTATTGGGCAAAGCATTCGGTTATTTTCCCGACGGCGTTGCTTTACCGCCTTCGATAACGTATTCCGTCAAATCCATACCGGATGTCAAGTCGTTTATCTTGCAAGCGGTCGTCAGCAATACTTGCGTAAACTTTGAAAACGAAAGCAATTGCTTTTGCCGTTCGGCGTCCAATTCCGAAAGTACGTCGTCCAACAGAAGTACGGGGTATTCGCCTATTTGTTCTTTGAATATGGCAAGTTCGGCAAGTTTAAGCGCAAGCGCGGCGGTGCGCTGCTGTCCCTGACTGCCGAAGTTCCGCACGTCGGCATTGCCTATTGCAATCGATATGTCGTCGCGTTGACAGCCTACGGAAGTGTAACCCAATCGGCAATCCTGTTCAAGACTGTTTTCCAAAAGTTTTGCGTAGTTATCGGTAAGTTCCGCAAAAGTTTCGCCTGAAATTTGCGTTTGGTATTCCAACACAAGTTCTTCTTTGCCTACGGAAAGTTTTCGGTGACTGCGTTTGGCAAAGGCTTTGAGGCTTTCGCAAAAAGCCCGCCGCTTCATCACAAGTTTTGCTCCCTCCTCCGCAATTTGCCCGTCCCAGATAAACAGCGTATCTTTGGCTTGGCTGATTTCGCGGTTTTGTTTGAGCATATTGTTGCGCTGTGCAAGCGCTTTGTTGAATTTTTGCAGTCCGTAAAAGTAGTTTTTGTCCATCTGACACAAATCCATATCCATAAATTTGCGTCTTTCGGCAGGAGATTGACTTACGATTTTTATGTCCTGCGGCGAAAAGTATATGCAGTTTAGGTAACCAAGCAAATCGCCCAATTTGGCAATAGGCACGCTGTTTACGGAAATGTGCTTTTTGTTGCCGGCAATGCCGACGGATATTTCGCCGTCGCCGTATCTGCAATTGTATTCCGTTTTGACGTGTGCTACCGTTTCGCCCCAACGTATCAAATCCTTATCTTTGTCGGTGCGCGGACTTTTGCCTATGCAGCACAAATATACGCTCTCCAAGAGATTGGTTTTACCCTGAGCGTTATCACCGACAAAGACGTTTAGTCCGCTTCCCAGCGAAATTTTTTGTTGAGTAAGATTACGGTAGTTTTTGACCGTTACCGATTTTATTTGCATTGTTTTACCTTCCTCAGCAGTATACCACATTTTTGTACAATCTATCAAGTGCAATTTGCCTGCGCGCCGATAGTTTTTTTGTACGGAATACATATTGGCGCGCAAATTGCTTTCGGATTGACGCAAAAACTTTTTGTACCTGCCGAAATACAGCGCACAAGCGATTTTAAGCGAAATTTGTCGTCTTGCTACTAAGTTATCAATCAGACGTCGTTTGGACGGTTGCAAGCCGATTGAGCCCCTCAAAACGCCAATAATGAAAATTAGTTGGTGACAAACTGTGTCAAAACGCTTTAATTATACGTATTATTGTGTTATAATATATTATATTTATATATCGGAAACGCACATATGCAACAAGCGTCGCCGAAAAGGAGAATGTAATGCCAGATAAAAATAATGGTTACTCCGAGGAGCAAATACAGGTACTCGAAGGTTTGGAACCGGTAAGAAAACGTCCCGGTATGTACATCGGTTCAACCGACGTCAAGGGACTTCACCACCTTGCTGTGGAAATCGTCGACAACTCTATCGACGAAGCGCTTGCGGGGTACTGTCACAACGTATATGTAACGATAAACCAAGACGGTTCTCTTACGGTAGAGGACGACGGACGCGGAATACCTTGCGGCATACACAAGAAGGAAGGAATTTCTGCCGTGGAACTGTGCCTTACCAAGTTGCACGCTGGCGGTAAATTCGGCGGCGGCGGATACAAAATCAGCGGCGGTTTGCACGGCGTAGGACTTTCGTGCGTCAACGCTTTGTCGGAATGGCTCAAAGTCGAAGTTTACCAAGACGGCAAACATCACTATCAGGAGTACAGACGCGGAGTTCCGCAGGATAGACTGGCTGTAATCGGAAAAGTCGACCATACGGGTACAAAGGTCACTTTTTACCCCGACGATACCATATTCGAAACCGTGGAATGGGAGTACGACAGACTGAAAAACAGACTGCGCGAAGTAGCGTACCTCAACAAAGGTATCAAAATAACATTGAAAGACGACCGCGACAGCCGTCAGCGTCAGGAAACATACTGCTACGAAGGCGGACTTGCGGAGTTTGTGGAAAACTACAACCGTTCCAAAAACACTATTTTCCCCGAAACGCTTTATATCGACAAGTCGGTAAAAGAGGGCGAAATAGAAGTTGCAATGCAGTTTAACGACAGTTATACGGAAACGATACACAGTTATGCCAACAATATCAACACCGAGGAGGGCGGCGCGCATCTTGACGGATTCAAAAACGCGCTTACCAAAGCCATCAACGATTACGGACACAAATACAATATCTTGAAGGACAGCGAAAAACTTTCGGGCGAAGATGTCCGCGAAGGCGTTGTTGCGATAATTTCCGTCAAGTTGGAAAATCCGCAGTTTGAAGGACAGACCAAAACCAAACTGGGTAACAGCGAAATGCGTACTGCCGTTAGCAGAGTGGTAAACGACGAGTTGTCCACCTTCCTCGAAGAGAACCCCAAGGAAGCGCGCGAGTTGGTTTTCAAATCGGTAACGGCACAGCGTGCCAGAGACGCGGCGCGAAAAGCGCGCGAACTCACCCGCAAAAGCGTCCTCGAAACAACGTCGCTTCCCGGCAAACTTGCCGACTGTCAGGATAAGGACCCGCAGCACTGCGAAATCTACTTGGTAGAGGGCGACAGCGCAGGCGGCACGGCAAAGCAGGGCAGGGACAGACGGTTTCAGGCAATATTGCCGCTTAGAGGCAAGATACTTAACGTCGAAAAGGCTCGTCTTTCCAGAGTGTTGGAAAACGAAGAAATCAAATCTATGATTACGGCGTTCGGCTGCGGAATTTCCGACGACTTTGACGAAAGCAAGTTGCGTTACGACCGCATAATCTGCATGACCGATGCCGATGTTGACGGAAGTCACATAAGAATACTTCTTTTGACATTCTTTTTCCGCTTTATGCGTCCGCTTATCGAAAAGGGACACGTGTATATCGCGCAGCCGCCTCTGTACAAAATAACCAAAAACAAGCAGGAGTATTACGCTTTTACCGATGAAGAACGCGACCAAAAGTTAAACGACTTGGGACGCAAAGGCACGGAAGTATCGCGCTACAAAGGTCTCGGCGAGATGAACGCCGAGCAACTGTGGGTTACTACTATGAACCCCGAAACGCGCACAATGTTGCAAGTATCTATGGAAGACGCATACGAAGCGGACGAAATATTTACCGTTCTTATGGGCGAACAGCCCGAACTCAGACGCGAGTTTATCGTCAACAACGCAAAACTCGTTGAAGAACTGGATGTCTAACGGAGGAAAGTACAATGGCTACTAAAAACAGCGACCACAACATCGAATACGTAGAAGCGCTAAAACAAACCAAAGTCAAAAACGTACGCGTAGAAGACGAAATGCGCAAGTCATTCATAGCATATGCTATGGCGGTAAACGTATCGCGTGCAATTCCCGACGTGCGCGACGGATTAAAGCCCGTTCATCGTCGTATACTTTACGCTATGGGGGAACTCAATTTGTTCAACGACAAGCCGTACAGAAAGTGCGCGCGTATTGTCGGCGACGTATTGGGCAAGTACCATCCGCACGGCGACAGCGCGGTTTACGAAGCGTTGGTAAGACTTGCACAAGATTTTTCCATACGTTGTCCTTTGGTAGACGGACAGGGTAACTTCGGCAGCGTTGACGGCGACCCTCCGGCGGCACAGCGTTACACCGAAGCGCGTTTGGCAAAGATTGCATCGGAAATGCTGCGCGATATCGACAAAAACACCGTTGACTTTTACCCCAATTTCGACGATACTCTTATGCAGCCGCGCGTATTGCCCAGCCGTTTTCCCAATTTGCTGGTAAACGGCGCAGACGGTATTGCCGTCGGTATGGCAACCAACATTCCGCCTCACAACCTCGGCGAAGTAATAGACGGCGCAATAGCGCAGTTGGAAAATCCCGAAATTTCCATTGAAGACTTGATGAAGATAATCCCCGCGCCGGATTATCCTACGGGAGGAATACTTCTCGGCAGGACAAGCATACGCAACGCTTATCGCACGGGTAAGGGCGGCGTAATAATACGAGCCAAGACGGACATAGAGGAAACGGCAAACGGCAGACAGCGCATTGTCGTTACGGAATTGCCGTATCAGGTAAACAAAGCAAAACTTATCGAAAGCGTCGCCGGTATGGTAAAGGACAAACGTATAGAAGGTATTGCCGATATCAAGGAAGAATCCGACAGACACGGTATGCGCATAGTGTTCGATTTGAAACGCGACGCCAACGCTCAGGTAGTGCTCAATATGCTGTTTAAGCATACGCAGTTGCAAATTTCGACGGGTATAACCCTGCTTGCTCTTGCGGACGGCGAACCGCGTATACTCAATCTCAAAGAAATTTTGAACTACTACATTGCGCACCAACGCGAAGTTGTTACGCGCAGGACGCAATTCGACCTCGAAAAGGCAGAGGACAGACGTCACATTTTGGAAGGACTGGTAATTGCTCAGGACAACATAGACAGAGTAATCGCCATTATCAAAAAGAGTCCCGACAGACAGTCTGCGCAAGCACAACTCATTGCCGAGTTTTTGCTGTCCGAGCGTCAGGCAAACGCTATTTTGGAAATGAAACTGTCGCGCTTGACAAGTTTGGAAGTGGAAAGTTTGCACAAGGAATTAGAGGAGTTGCGCCTGTTCATTGCCGACCTCAAAGATATTTTGGCAAAGCCGCAGCGCGTTTCCGACATTATCAAAACAGAACTTACCGATATCAAGGAACGCTACGGCGCACCGCGCGCTACGGAAATTTCCACCGATTACTCTGCGGAAATAGACATTGGCGATTTGATTGAAAAGGAAGACGTCGTAATTTCCATGACGCACGCAGGTTACGTCAAACGTCTGCCCGTTACGGAGTACCGCACACAGCGCCGCGGGGGCAGAGGCGTCACCGGACACAAACCTCGCGAAGAAGACTTTGTGGAAAATATGTTTATCACAAATACTCACGACGATTTGCTGTTCTTTACCAATTTCGGCAAGGTGTATTGCATAAAGGGATACGAAATCCCCGAAGCGGAAAAAACCGCGCGCGGCAGAGCGATAGTCAATATTTTGCAACTCGACAACTCCGAAAAAGTAACAACGGTTATACCGCGCAAGGAAGATTCCCGCGGCAACCTGTTTATGGCGACCAAATACGGGCTTGTCAAAAAGACCGGTTTGGAAGAGTTCGACTCCATTCGCAAAAGCGGCAAAATAGCCATTTCGCTTGTGGGCGACGACGAACTTATCGGCGTGGAAATGACGACGGGTTACGACGAAATACTAATGGCGAGCCACGAAGGCAAATGCATAAGATTTGCGGAAGAAGAAGTGCGTCCCATGGGCAGAGAAGCGCAGGGCGTTCGCAGTATGAAGTTGGACGGCAAAGATTATGTTGTTGATATGGCTGTCGTCAAGGAAAATCACGAAGTAATAACCGTTTCGGAAAACGGATACGGCAAACGCAGCGACGTTACCGATTACCGTCTGCAAAGCCGTGCGGGCAAGGGTATCAAAGCAGGCGTATTCAACGATAAGACGGGCAAACTCGTCAACCTCAAACTAATAGACCCCGAGGACGACGTAATGCTCATTGCCGATAACGGAGTCGTAATACGTATTCGCGCCAAGGAAATCAGTAAGATTGGACGCGATACGTTAGGCGTGCGCATTATGAAATTCAAAGATAACAGCAAGGTTGTTTGCGTATCGGCAAGTCCGGCGCAGGCAGAAGAATTGGACGAGGAACAAGAGTGATAAATTACAAAAAGTACATTGCCGATTTGATTGATATTATCGGCGTCGACAAAAACGAAGTTTGCGCTCTTGTAACCAAGACGGCGGACGAAAACAAGGGCGATTACAGTTTGCCCTGTTTCCGTTTGGCAAAGGTTTTGCGCAAATCGCCGCAGCAGATTGCCGCCGAACTTGCGCAAAGCATTGCCGCCGACAAATTTATCGAACGCGCCGAAGCGGTAAACGGATATCTGAACGTATTTTTGAAAAAATCCGCGGCAGTATGCGATATCGTATTCGACATCAACGCCAAAGGCGACGATTACGGCAAAAGCGACGAGGGAAAGGACAAAACAATCTGCATAGATTACAGTTCCGTCAATATTGCCAAGTCGTTGCATATCGGACACTTAGGTACCACCGCAATAGGCAGCAGTTTGTACAAAATCTTTTGCAGTTTGGGCTACAGCGTAGTGGGTATCAACCATTTGGGCGATTACGGCACGCAGTTCGGCAAAATGATTGTGGCGTACAAGTTGTGGGGCGACGACGAAAAAATACGCAAAGGCGGAGCCAAGGCGTTGCAGGAGATATACGTAAAGTATCACCAAGAAGCGGAAAAAAATCCCGCATTGGACGACGAGGCGCGCGCTTGGTTTGCCAAAATCGAGCGCGGCGACGAAGAAGCATTGCGTTTGTTTGAATATTTCAAAGAAATAACGCTTGCCGACGTCAAAAAAATTTACGACAGGCTCAACGTCAAATTCGACAGTTGGAACGGCGAAAGTTTCTACAACGACAAAATGGACAAACCTTTGAAGTTACTGGAAGAAAAGGGACTTATAACCGAAAGTCAAGGCGCAAAGGTTGTGGATTTGTCCGATTACGGTATGCCGCCGTGCTTGCTCGTAAAGTCGGACGGCAGCAGTTTGTACGCAACCCGCGACATTGCCGCGGCGTTTTACCGCAAGGAAACGTACAATTTCGACAAGTGTCTTTACGTAGTTGCTTATCAGCAAAATTTGCATTTCAAGCAGATTTTCAAGACATTGGAACTTGCAGGTATGCCTTGGGCAAAAGATATGGTTCACGTGGCTTACGGTATGGTGTCTTTGGAAGAAGGCGCAATGTCTACGCGTAAGGGCAACACGGTATTTTTGGAAGACGTCCTCAACAAAGCGGTGGAAAAAAGTTTGGACGTTATCCGCGCCAAAAATCCCGATTTGCACAACAAGGAGCAAATCGCCGAACAAATAGGCGTCGGCGCGGTGATATTTTCCGCGGTGGAAAACGCTCGTATCAAGGATATCACTTTTACGTTTGACCGCGTACTCAATTTCGACGGCGAAACAGCGCCCTATTTGCAGTATACGCACGCGCGCTGCCGTTCTATTTTGAAAAAGGCAGGTATGTCGCGTCTTTGCAAAATAATGCCCGATTACCGCGTATTCGACAACGCGGAAACAATGTCTCTTGCAAAACTTTTGGGAGATTTTCCGCGGGCAGTGCACGAGAGCGCGGAAAAATACGAGCCTTGCGTAATTGCCAAGTATCTTATAGACGTTGCGCAGTCATTCAACAAATTTTACTTTGCGCACCGCGTGCTTTCGGATAATATCGCGGAACAAAACGCAAGATTGGAAGTAGTGTCGGCAACGGCAACCGTTCTCAAAAACGGACTTAAACTTTTGGGAATAGACGCTCCCGAGCAGATGTAAAGCAAACCGTCAAATCGGCTGTGCGTATCAAAATGTTTTGCCGCATTTTAGCGACGGCGTAATTCGATAATTTTGCGATAAATGCGTTTAGAGGTAAAAATGGGATATATTTCGGAACTCGGAAAAATTGTAGAACCTATGTTTAACTGTAAGTAACTACGACTAATAATCATTATACAATACATCACGCAATTGAATACGTAATTTGAATTTGCTTTATACGTGTGTGTTATAGCATACACCCAACTTTCAATCAATGCTTTTTGCCTCTGTTTTTATTGAAGTCAAAAATGTATCCTGTAAACTTATTCAAGTTACATTTTGCTTTAAAACCAAGGTTATAATATTGGTTCTAATTTGCAATGACAATTAAAATGCAACGGGTAATTCGGAATATTGTTTTTAGGAAAGCAACAACCGTTAATATTTAAGCATTTTGCGCAGTGATTACTTTTATTTGAGGACACAATATTTTCTTTTTTGTGCTTTTGCATATACGCAGTTATTGTTCCTTCGTGTATCCGCTTGACCCAATCATTCTTGTCAAATAGACTCAATACTTTGTCTTTTATGTTTTCCAATGCGTTCACAATCATTTCCTTTTCTTTAGTAAGTAGTGGAAAGTATGTTGTAAATAAGGCAATTCATATCGGTCTCTACCGTTCAAATATTATTACTTTACGCAAAAGCGAACGTGCCAAATTGTGTAGCACGTTCGCTTGGATATAAATCTTCCATATATATTCTACCATATGGCGTCAATACCCCGTGGTAATTTTGTTTTCCATATATTTTTCATTTGAATTCTTCCGTTACGTACAAAATATTTATAACGATAAACTCAATTTAGTAAAATGTGACGTATGTTCAAAAAAGTCAAAATTTATTTGTAAATAAAATACCCAACCTTAACTGAAAGGTTCGGTAGGGCATTGTATGGCGGGTAACTTGTTACCTAAAACGAATATCTTAACTGCCCGACAAATTGTAATTTATGAAATATCTTTATCGTTCAATGTAAAAACATCAGTATAAATTACGCCCCTACCCGAATCTATTATTATATTTTTGTTTTTCAAACCGTACGCCTTGAAAATTACGACATTATTTCTAAATCCAATTGCGATGAGATTATCGTCTTTTTCGTAAATATTGTATAGTGAATTGTTGCTCCAAGTAAGAACTTCTATTAAATATTCGCCATTAACGCTTGTTGGAGTTTCGTTTATTTGCCCTAAAACTGCAATAACACTTTCTTTTGTTGCGCCGAATTGAACGTTTTGATATTTTTTAAGCCATTCTACCTTTTGGTTCAAAACGTCGTTTTCTTCTTGAACTGTTGTCAGTTCACTTTCTAATTTGTCGTAATTTTCTTTTGGAATAGAATTGCAACCGACAAGAGTCAATAAACATATCAGCAAAACAACTAATATTGCAACGGCTTTTTTCATATATCAACCTCTCTAAATTACTGTTTATTTAGCAGTTATTATATCACAGTATACGTTAAAAGTAAACATAAAACATATATTGGCGCATGGCGTGCCCTTTGCAGTTGCAGTCGTTTTGCAAAGCGGTGCAGTGCCTGAAAAGCATATTAGGACTTCCCGATACCGTTTCGGCTTTGTTTTCTGCAAAAGTTTGCGCGGTATCATATTTGTAATCGAGTATAACAAGCAGCCCTTCTTGCGCGCTGTAAGCCATATATACAAAGCGGTGTCCGTTGTGCGTCCCGATGTTAAGCGAATTTGGTCTTGCGCAGGTTGTGTCGTACAGATAAAAGTAATCGTAGTCCATTGTGCTTAATGCGTAGTATCGCGGCAACGATGAAGGCATTGCAAAGTCGTCCTTTTTCTGCCAAAAGGGGTCGCCGTCGATGGCGTTTTGCATTCCCGCGGGATTGTAGAACTTTACCATTCCGTCGGATAATACGTTGCCTTCGGAATGTATAGTATACGATACATAACCGCTCGGCAATGTCGCGGGAACCATAGCGTCTATTTGCTGTACGTATCGGTAGTCGTGCTTAACTTGCGGCAGCATAAAGGAAATCGAACCGTATATCAGCAGCAATACCGTCATTACCGAGCCTGCGACAATGTTCTTTTTGCATTTGTAATTTTTCTTCGAGTATATTATTCCCAGTACAATTGACGCAACAGGCAGCGGAACTACGCAGAACATTACCCAAATGTATTCTGTCAATGCGGCTCTGTATTCGGGCAAAGGCGACAATTGAGTTACTGCCGCGGCAATTACCATTCCGATAATTACGGAAATCAACGCCAACACAAAAAACGCCGTCAACAAAGATTTTACCGTACTTGCGGAGTTTGTCGCCGTATCGGTATTTGTTTTATTAGGGGTTAACGGTTCAAACAGTTTTATTGCCGTACCGTAATTTTCACCGAGGGCTGTTTTGCTTATCGGCGCAATTACGTTATCGAAAAATACCAATATGTACCCGTTTGCGTTTACCGTCTTTTTTACTTCGCTGTATTTTTTGCGGTAATGAACGGAAGAATTTTCGGAAACGCTGTCTATTTCAAAATACTCTTTGTACAAACTTGCCTTTACGGATGTGTTCGCCGCAAGTACCCTTTGAATATTTTTGCCGTTAAGCGTCGCAATGCGTATATACGCCGCTGTAAAAATCAAAAGAAATACAGCCGGTATTATTACAAAGGCATTGCCGATTTCTTCCGACGCAAGTATTTTTATCAAAACAAATACCGAGGCTATTATCGCAATTATGCTTGCTACAAAAAACGGCTTGTATATTACGCTGATTATATTTACAAGCAGAGACTTTGTGTAAGGAGTTTGGACAACAATCTGCGGGGTTTCCTTTGGGGCAATGGGTGCAGTCGGGTTTGTTCCGTCGGCAATAATCTGCGCAGTTTCTGCGTCGCTGTCGGTATCTGCGCGGGCAATGTCAGCGTTTGGGCACACGGAGTCGACCGTTTGTACAAAATCGGGTTGCTTTCTGCCGCACAGTTCGTCCAAACTTATGTTAAATATTTCCGCAAGTTTAACAAGACTGTCAATTGAAGGCAATGTTTGGTCGGTTTCCCACAGACTTATGCTCTGACGCGTCACGTTCAGCATATTTGCAAGTTCCTCTTGCGATATGCCAGCGATTCTGCGGTGTTTAAGTATTGTTTCTCCCAAAGTCATAATCATTCACCTCACAGTAATTTTAATATATATCGAGGAGGTTGTCTATCAAAAGTATTTTGAAATTTGTCAAGCGCCGCTTGCGTGCCTACCTTTGTTTGTATTTTCGGAAACTCGGATGTATATTCTGCGAAAATAAATTCAGTAAATTGCGTTTTGGTGCAAATATCGCAACGGTTTTATTTACGGTTGTACTTTGTTATAAGCGCATAACGGCTGTCGGCATATTTTACAACTGTTTGCGTTTAGCCGATTGTAATTACATCGTATCAAGTAACTTATCTCTACTATTCCACTTTAATTTCCAAACACTTTACAAGTCCTTCGATGCCCGCCGCGGAAAACTTTGCTCCTTTCAATTTGCAGGATAGACTGTCAATGTTGAACCCGTCGGATAATCGGAAGTCGCATTTTTGCATGTCGCACAATGTAAATACGGTGTCGTTTAGATTACATTTTGAAAAGTTGCATTCCGCAATATTCGTTTTGTAAAAGGTAGAAGATACTATCTGCGATTGCCCGAAATCGAGTTTGCGTAACGTAATATCTTCAAAGTTGTTAAATTTCAATAAACACTCGTCCAATTTTTCGATTACCGTTGCGTATTCCGTGCTTAAATCGCGCCAGTTTACGCCGATAACGGTGCACTTGACAAACTCGCAAAATTTCATTGCGGATTCTTTAAATACCGAGTTTACAAACTCGCAGTTTTCAAAAACGCATTCGTTAAATGTCACATTGCGGAATGACGTTTCTTTGAACTTGCAGTTTGCAAAAGTGCAGTAGGAGAATGTATAGTTGTCGATGTTTTTTGAGATACGTTTATGTTTTCGTATTTTTTGTCTTCTCTTAGATTTTCCAATTTTTTACCCTCAAAAACATTGTAGCATACGCAGTGCAGGTTAGCAAGTATTAGCGAATAACGGCGTTCGGCAGTGCAATCGTTTTTCGATTATTTCACAGGCATAAACAAGCCAAGCACTTTTTTCGGTCAACTTGTGGCAGTTTATATCACAAACTGTTTCAAAATGCCGCCCAAAAGGCAAAACACGCGTTCAAAATCCAAACGCGTGTTTTCTAATAAATTTGCCCGACATAATTTTTTGGGACTCGGTCGGGCATTGAATGGAGTAGCAGTAATAACTTAAAACAAATTTTATTCTTGCTCTTGTTCTTGTTCGGCATAGTAATTAGTACTGCCGCAATGAGGGCATTTCCCTCCGTTATAATAACTGCTGTGATGACCGCAATTATAGCAATGATAATATGTATAAGTTCCCATATCGAATCTCCTCTTGTGATATATTTTTTAGCCAATCGAATCATTGGAAATATTCCGTAATTACTTCCATTGATTTTTCTTTACATATCCTCCGCAGTGGCAACCGTCTAATCCCTTGACTTTTCTGAAATTGCCATAGGAATCTGTTGCAAACATACAATATCCTACGTCATTGCATCCATTCATTCCAAAGAGCGAATTTCTCAAACCATCAAAAGTGGAGGTTCCTCTTTTAGTGTAAAACTGACAATCATTGCACAAACCCATAATATTTCTCCTTTATATATTGTGATGATGTCTATATTGTAACTAACCAACAGTTAGTTGTCAAGTAAAAATACTAACTATTGGTTATAATTTTTACTATGAATGAGATAATAAAAGAAAGGCTTAAAGAAGAACTAAAAAATTGTCACATGACAACAATTCAAATTGCAAAAGAAGTAGGGGTTTCTCCCGAAATGATTACACAGTATATAACCACTAAAAAATTGCCGAAGTTAGACACCTTTGCAAGACTATGTAAAGTTCTTGATTTATCGGCAGACTATATATTGGGTATAAATGACTGATATTATTGACAATTGCTAAATTGATGCTTTGGCACCAAAACCGCAACGAAAAATCGGGTTCGCGTGCAATCTCTCCGTGTTCCCCGAATTCTTTTACGTCGCCGTTCCTTTGTTTGACTGTCCTTTACTTATCGTTTGCGTTCCGAAAAGTCCGCTTTTTACTTGTCTTGTGTACCGCTTATACCTACCGCGATTTTTTTGCGATATAATACAGTATCAATGGAAATCAAGCAAGATAGAAGAGAAAAACAGTAAAAGAAAAAACCTAAAACCAATTCTACCAAAGGAGTTCGTTTTAGGTTTCGATTGGTGTAGCAGTAATAATTTTTATTCGTAGATTATTTCCAAATCTTTTTCTTTTACAGAAATAGTGGTAATATTTGGTAATGTTTTCTGTATTTAATCGACAAAAAACTCGTCTTCGTTAACGTCTATTTCTGTTTCTTGCGGTACTCCGTTTTGCTTGGCAAAGCGGATAGTGCATTTGTTGTTAGATTTAGCAATCAAAATGCCTTTTGAGCCTTTGTCTACGCCTAAATATTGATACCGGTCTACCAACAAAACAACATTGTCGCCAACTTGCTTTACGCGAGCGACAATTACAACTTCCAAATCTTCTTCGTTTACGGGAATTGTGGCAATATTGGGTAATGCTCCGTATTGGTCGAAACACACAAGCCATTGTCCGTCAATATTACGAGAGTCGCATATCCAGCCGGCCATTCCTTTGTGTACGCCCTTCTTGGCGTATTTTTCTTTTTCTACTGTAAGTTTTACTCTGTCGTATTCTTTCATTGCTTGCCCCTCTGCATGGCGTAGCATTTGCTATTGTGCCGTCGGGATAAACCATCCAACCCGATATGACGGTAACCGTTCCGCCGGTAATTTTATTCGGCAATATTATCTCTATATTGATTCGTTGCCCGTAGCCGTCAAGTTCTTTCAATTTAAAATTTCCGTTTGCATATTTTTCCTGCGCTTGACGGCAAAATTCTTCTTGCAGATATTGTGAATCCATTATATCATACCCCCCAACTTTCAAACAATGCTTTTTTGCCTCTGTTTATTGCTGTTACCGATGAATATCTTTTGAAAGAACTATCTGCGCAGGACACACGTTGGTGGTGCAAAGTTGAAGATGGTTATATACTAAATCTGAAAGACGAACGCAAAAATAAAATTCCCTACAAATACGATAGTTGACAATATTTCTCTCACAAATATAAACTTGCGTTGGCGAGGTGTTTTTCTAAAACCTTCTTATTGCCCCAATAAACAAAAAAATACACCCAAAACGTATTTAAAAAAAAAAACACCCAATCAAACCATTTGGGGTTCGACTGGGCATTGTATGGTGGAGACAGTAGGGCTCGAACCTACGACCTCATGCATGTGAAGCATGCGCTCTAACCAACTGGGCTATGCCTCCGTAAACGGTTGCAGCGGTTGCAACCGTGTATCTACTGTATTTCACCCACAGACAAAACAGATACGTAAATTTTTTGTGGGGTGTGTATTGTAAGTTAATTGTCGTTAGACGCAATTAAACTGGCTACTCAGTTATTATATCACCGTTTAATAACATTTGCAATTAAATTTTACTCGCTTATTTTTGTTTTGTATTTCAAGCGGTACAGAGCAATCAACTGTCAAAGGACTATTTTATTTTTTGCGTTCTTTTGATTTTTTTGGATAAAGCAAAAATTTCAAGTCCAATACCTATCGCCGAGAACAGCAATGTCATTAGCATATTGGTTGTAAATTCGCTGCTGAATTCTGCAGATTCCATACATTTTCCAAAGGCTTCAAAAGCGCCGATGCTTAATCCCGATTCCGATGCGATAAGTTGCGCGACGGCAACATAAATACCAAATACCGTACCTAACATAAACACCAAACTTACGGCAGATACAATAACAATCATTATTACGTTGGGTTTGCCGCCGAACTTTTGATACAGAAACGCTCCCAAAATTACCGCAACAACAGCCGATATTGCCGAAACATATCCGATAAGGTAAAGTATAAACGTAATTGCCGCGCCGGCAATGCCGCCGACCAATGCGCCGAGCGTGCCCTTCAAAATGTTATTGGGAGCGGCAGCAAATTCTTTGTCGCTTTCTTCGATAATGGTGTTTATCTGAGAGATACATTCCTCGTGCATTTTGACGGTAAATCCGTCTATGTTGCAATCGCGCGTAGCGCTTTCTTCCAATTTGTTACCGCAAAACGGACAGGTATCTCCGGTGGGGCATTGGTTTTCTTCCAATGTTCCGTAAATAACGTCGAATGTTTTGGGCATCTTTTCGATAATCTTTTTGACGGTCATATCGTTCATGCCGACTTTCAAACCGTAAGCGGTGGTTTGTACAACAAATATACGCTCGTAGGTCTTTTTGTCTGCGCTTAGCGCACGTTCAATCAACGCTTTTACTTTGTTTTTGATAACGTCTGTCGCGTAAAACGAAACGTGCAGCACAACGGGATAAGTTTCAGTGCCCAGTCCGCTGAATATATTTGTTTCGTAACCGCGTATAACACCGTATGCGCTGTTATTGCTGACAGTTAAGCCGAGCGAAGTAAAATGTTCGGCGAGATGCTTGTTCATTTTTTTTCTCCTAATACTAAGATACGTATATTATACCAAATGGCAGTGCAAAAAGTCAATAATATACAATAATTTAATGTTTACAATTTAACCGACGTATTGTTATGCGGCATTTTGCGGAAAGTATATTTCCAATAATACGACGGAATGTGTTATACCGAAGATTTTTACTTTCTTTGTAATATAAAAATACCCAAACTGCTTGCCGTGCCTTTCACATAAGAGTATCGCAATGCAATATCGATTTAGCGTAACCTCAGTAATGTGCGGCAGCAAGAAATATATACGGCAAATACTGAAAACCTGCGTGTACCGCTGTATTTTGTTTCTGTTGCGCGGCAGTTTTTGCTTTGTCAGGTTCGTACGATTATTTTGCAGTCAATGAAAGCAATGTTCCCGTAAAAATAATCAAGAAGATTGACGAAAACGGCAAAAACGCAGATATGTATTTGCAAAATTCACCGAACATTTTTTTTGTATCTTACGGCATAATTCCCACGAACTTGTTCGCATACAAATTCTAT
>JAMPHX010000070.1 GCA_023663205.1 Corallococcus sp.
GTTGAACAAAATGTTGCCAATTTGAGACATTGTGTAGATGTCGCGCCTCTTTTGTATTCGTCGTATATTAGTTTTGCCCCTACGGGATAACCGCACAGGCAACTTAGCGCAAATATTTTTCCTGCAAATTGAGGCGCTTTAAAAATTTTTGCTGTCAATTTTGATTTTTGGAATATTGGTTGTAAAGAATCTGTTGCCGTGAGTATTTTGGAGAAAAACATAAACGGAAATAGTGTCGGCAAAACACTGTTTGCCCAAATGGCGATACCTTTAAGCATAACAACGGCATAGTGTTCAGCATTAAGTAAAAATATTAGCATTACAGAAAGTATAAAAAGCGAAAGAGTAATCTTGGTGTTTTTGTGCATGGTTAAAACTATGCCGATTACGTGCGAATTATTATAAATTCATATATATTAGTGTAATAGTATGTGATTGATGTTATTCTTCTACGATTCTAAGCCGTTTGTTTATTATGTTTCCGCTCAGAGCAGCGTAAAATTTGTTTGCTTTGTCATCCAATTCCGTTGCAAACGTATTTTTTGTTGTCTTTGAAGCCAATTGCAGTAGTTGCTGCTTGCCGTCGCGCACGGCAAGAATATTTATTACAGGCGTACAGGCTTTTGACTGTTGTACTGCGTTTTTAGTTATTGACATTATTGCATTGAATACAATCCGCTGTATTTTCATTTGTGTGTACCGTTTGCATTTTACTGCATTGATAAACTTATCCCACGAACCTATGTCGCAATATTTGCATATACGGTTTTCGAGACCCTCGGTTACACCCTCAATTTTGTTCAAGTAATCTCTATTGGATAAACTCATTGCTTTGTGCGCAAAAGATTTATATGACAGTTCGATGCCGGTATTTAAGGTTTCGGACACATATGGCGGTACATACTCGCTTATTGAATTGACAGAGTTTTTTAGGGTTTCGCGTAGGGCTTTGCTACTGGGATATTCTCCGATATCGCAACTGTTGTAATTTGCTGGGCGCTTTATTGTGATGAAATTCATTTTTGCCTGTAACAATGTCGCAGCATTTATGTATTCTATTGCAAGCGTGTTATTGGGCTGTGACAATAATTCTCTGTATTGTGGAAACGATTTCGCAACTGCCGACGGATAAGACATACCGTGTTTGAGGTTCTGTTTGATAGCAGTATTGTCTTTTGCGTTCAGCAGAGTATTTGCACATTGCATCAACAATTCCGAGTCGCCGCATTCGCTGCCGAAGCACAGGGTGTCGCAGTTGATTTCTTTGGCGATTTGTATTGCTCCGTACGCAAAGTTTTCTGCGCTTGAAGTTGCATACAAGGTGGGTAATTCGATAACCAAATCCGCGCCTGCGCGTATAGCATGTTCGGCACGTTGGTATTTGTCTGCGATAGCGGGAAAAGCACGTTGAGTAAAGTTTCCGCTCATAATGCAGCACACTGTGTCCGATTGCGATTTGGAAAAATCAATCAGTCGTTTGTGTCCGTAATGCAATGGATTAAATTCTGCAATTATCGCACAAATTTTCATACTTTTTATGCTACTCCTTTGACTTGTTTGGTCTTATGTAGTATAATTTAAAGACAATCATTAGCATTTGCTGTTGCATTTTTTCGAATCAATCTACATGGCGAAATTATTGTAACACATATTATAACAATTTACTATTAAAATTTGGAGGAAACACAATTATGTCACAAGTGTTGGATTCTATTAAACAACGCGCAAAATTGCTAAACAAAAACATTGTACTTCCCGAAAGCGAAGACAGACGCGTTGTTTTGGCAGCCGCACAAACAGTTAAAGAAGGTATAGCGCGTGTCACATTGCTCGGAAATGCGGCGGTTATCAAAAAGAATAATCCCGATGTCGATTTGAGCGGAGTTACGATTATCGACCCTCAGACAAATCCCAAAACTTTGCAATATGAGAAGTTGTTGTTTGAATTGCGTAAGGCAAAGGGCATGACGGAAGAACTGGCGCACAAGACTGTGTTGGAAGATTATACAATGTACGGTGCTCTGATGTTAAAATCCGACGATGTGGACGGAATGGTGTCGGGTGCGTGCCATTCTACTGCAAATACTTTGCGTCCCGGATTGCAAGTAATTAAAACATCTAAAAATACTCCGATAGTGTCGGCGTACTTTTTGATGATTGCGCCTAAGGGGGGAAACAAATATTGCGAGGACGGTTGTTACATTTATGCGGATTCCGGTTTGAATCAAAATCCAAGCAGTGAAGAACTTGCTTATATTGCATTGTCCTCCGCAGAGAGCGCAAAGGCTATTGCAGGAATCGAACCGAGAATTGCTTTTATTTCACATTCTACCAAAGGAAGCGCGAAGCACGACCATGTAACAAAGGTAGTTGATGCTGTTGCCAAATTCCACGAAATTGCGCCTCAATACAATGCAGACGGCGAGTGGCAATTCGATGCCGCAATAGTTCCCGAAGTAGGACAGTCCAAGGCGCCGGGGTCATCCGTTGCCGGTCATGCAAATGTTTTGATATTCCCAGACTTGGATGCGGGAAATACAAATTACAAAAATACTGAGAGATTGGGCGGATTTCAGGCCGTAGGTCCGTTGTGCCAAGGATTGGCTAAACCGATAAACGACTTGTCGCGCGGTTGTCATATGGAAGACATTGTGGCGGCGATAGCAATTACGGCATTGCAAACGCAAATAATCTAATGGAGGAAGATATGAAAATACTTGTCATAAACGCCGGTAGTTCTTCGTTGAAATATCAATTGATTGATATGCAAGACGAAAGTGTAATAGCAAAAGGACTTTGCGAAAGAATCGCTATCGAGGGTAGCAAACTTACGCATAAAGCCAAAGGACAAAGTTTTGAATTTGTAAAGCCTATGCCTAATCATACCGTTGCAATCAAAATGGTGTTGGATGCGCTTGTAGACAAAGAATGCGGAGTAATAAGCGATATGTCCGAGATATCTGCGGTAGGACACCGCGTTGTTCACGGCGCCGAAGATTACAGCGGGTCTGTTATGATTGATGAGAACGTACTTAAAAGTTGCGCCGAAAACAGCGAACTTGCGCCTTTGCATAATCCTGCAAATATTATGGGAATCAAGGCCTGTATGGATGTTATGCCCGATACGCCTATGGTTGCTGTTTTTGATACGGCATTCCATGCGACCATGCCCGATTACGCATATCTGTACGGATTGCCGTATGACGATTACAAACAATACCGTATACGCAAATACGGTTTTCACGGAACAAGTCATATGTATGTTTCGCAAGAAGCAGCCAAATACCTCAATAAGGATTTATCTCAAACCAAAATTATTACCTGTCACCTTGGCAACGGGTCTTCCATTACGGCTGTACAAGGCGGGAAAAGCATCGATACCACAATGGGCTTTACCCCGTTGGACGGTTTGCCTATGGGAACGCGCAGCGGTTCTATTGACGGTGCAATTTTGGAATACTGGATGTCAAAGACAGGTAAGAGCATTTCGGAAGCAGTCAAGCATTTGAATAAAGAATCGGGAATGTTGGGGCTTTCGGGTCTTAGCAGCGATTTTCGTGATTTGACCGAAAACGACGGATTGCTAAATCCGCGTAATAAACTTGCGGTAGATGTTTTTGCATACGGTGTCAAACGCTATATCGGCAGTTATACCGCCGTAATGAACGGCGTCGATGCAATTGTGTTCACTGCGGGTGTTGGAGAAAACACTGCATATGTAAGAAAACAAGCGGTAAGCAATCTGGATTATTTGGGTATTGTTTTGGATGAAGCCAAAAATCAAAATTGTCCGCGCGGACAGATTGCGGATATTTCTGCGGACAATTCAAAGGTAAAAATATTGGTTATACCTACCAATGAAGAATTGGTGATTGCAAGAGAAACACTTGCGTTGGCAAATTTGTAATATAAATCGTTGACAAAATCGAATGTCGTTTGTATAATATAATGCGTCTATGTGTTTAGTGATAGATTTGACAAATGCGTTACGCAATGAGGGTAAGGAATACGATTTGCGTTTGCAATTCGATGTAAATAGTGATTTGTTACCGTATCCGCAATGCAAATTTGTAGAACCATGCGAGTTTGTTGCACAATATGCTTACGTGGATTTCGCTGTTGATGTGTGGGGAAAAGTAAATCTTCGTTGCATTGGGCTGTGCGATAATTGCGGTAAGGAGATTACAAAAGAAATTAGCATTGATTTTAATCAAACATTTTACAGTTATGCTGAAGAACCGGATGATTATATATATGCTAACGGTAAACTCGATTTGAGGAGTTCTTTGCAAGAGCAAATTTTATTGCAGTTGCCGACTCAATTTGTGTGTCAAACGAATTGCAAGAGTTTGTGCCCGTACAGCAGTGAAAAATAGTACAAAGCGGAATTCATTATGTCGGCAAATAAATTAGATAATTAAATCGGAGGTGCAGTGCAATGGCAGTACCAAAAAGTAAAACATCAAAGCAAAGAAAACATACAAGAGCGGCGAATTGGAAGGCTTCTACCGCTACGCTTGTGGAATGCCCGCAATGCCATGAACTTAAAGTTGCTCATAAGGTTTGCGATGCTTGTGGTTATTACAACGGCAAGCAGGTTGTTTCTACTACTGAGAGTAAGTAAGTTTTTTGATGATGGTTTTATCGGCAGATCGGTTAAATCCGACCTGCCTTTTTGCGTTGTGAAACATTTGTCAATTGTGTGAAACAATTTGCGCGTGTTTTTCAAAACGATTGCAATATGCTTAAAAATGTTATATAATATCTAAAATATTCTATTATGCGGTAGAGCAAAAACTTTGTGTTTATCGTTGTACCGTATTTCGGAGAAAAAAATGAGAAAAGTTGTTGTTGATATATACGGCGGAGACAATGCTCCCGATGCAATAATAGACGGTTGTCTGCTTGCTCTGGAAAAATATAAGGATTTTTCGGTAGTAATGTGCGGCAAAAAAGATTATATCGAAAGTTATCTTACTTGCAAGCACTTTGATAAATCCCGCGTGGAAATCGTTGATGCCCAAGACGTAATAAGCAACGATGAGGTTCCTACTCTTGCAATACGCACTAAAAAGGAGTCCTCGCTTGTTAAAGCACTTGAACTTGTGAAAAATGACGATGATGCCGTGGGTATGGTTTCTGCTGGTAGTACGGGTGCCGTGCTTGCGGGCGCAACATTGAAGATAGGCAGAATCAGGGGATTGCAGCGTCCCGCCCTTGCTCCCGTATTGCCGACAATAAATCCTTCAAAAAAGGTGTTATTGGTTGACTGCGGAGCAAATGTCGACTGCAAACCTCAAATGCTTTTGCAATTTGCGCTTATGGGGCATGCATTTATGCAGAGTATATTCGGAATAGAAAATCCCAAAATCGCATTGCTATCCAACGGTACCGAAGACAAAAAGGGTAACGAACTTGTGCACGAAACCTTTGCTTTGCTAAAAGAAAGCAATTTGAATTTTGTCGGAAATATGGAAGCCCGCGATATATTGTCGGGAGAGTATGACGTAGTGGTTGCCGACGGTTTTTATGGTAATATTGCCCTCAAATCTTGTGAGGGTACGGCAATGATGATGCTCAAACTCATAAAAAAAGAAGTTACTGCAAATTTGAAAAGAAAAATAGGCGCTGCGATGTTGAAGCCTGCATTTAAAGCAGTGCAAAATGTTATGGATTACAACAAGAGCGGCGGCGCTCCGTTTATCGGTGTAAATAAAATCGTAATCAAATCACACGGGTCAAGCAAGGCGCCTGCCGTGTGCGGCAGTATAATTCAAGTTTTGGACTTTGACAAGAAGCGCTTGATTGAAAATATACGTCCGTATTTTGCTGTGGAAAATATCAATGAATAAACTTTCAGCCGCGAATATGTCGGAAATTGAAAATATAATAGGCTATACGTTTACCGACAAATCATTATTAAGAACGGCTTTTACTCATTCTTCATACGCTCATACAAATTCATTAGAGGACAACGAGCGTATGGAGTTTTGGGGAGACGCTATACTCGGAATGATTTGTGCGGAGTACTTGTATGTTAATTGCAAATCAAAGAATGCCGGTGAATTATCCAAACTGCGCGCAAGCATAGTTTCTGCATCGGGGCTAAATGTTGCAATCGAAGAAATGGGATTGATACGATTTCTTATGACATCCGGCGGCGCGGAAGATATTAAATACCGCTCGCACAAAATCAAATCTAATTTGTTTGAGGCAATATTGTGTGCTATTTATATTGACGGCGGTTATGAGAAAGCAAAAGATTTCGTTCTCCGACATATTTCTAACAGCAATCCGTTGGATGCAGGTAAATTTGTCGATTACAAAACCGCTTTGCAAGAGTATTGCAACTCTGAAAGACTTGATTTAAGATATATCAAAGTCGGCAAAAGCGGACCCGATAACAATCCCACCTTCAAATATGAAGTGCATATTGACGGTCGTTTTGTTGCCGACGGATGCGGAGGAAGTATAAGACAGGCAGAAACCGCTTGTGCAAAAAGAGCAATGCAAGTTTTATCAATAAAATCAAATAGATAGGTAAATAAATGTTATATCTAAAAAAAATAGAGGTGTACGGCTTTAAGTCGTTTGCCGACAAATTGGAATTGAAATTTAATCAACCGATTACAGGTATTGTCGGACCAAATGGGTGCGGCAAGAGTAATGTAAGCGATGCAATACGTTGGGTGCTCGGTGAGCAGAGTACAAAGATGTTGCGTGGCAAAAGTATGTCGGACGTGATATTCAACGGCACAGATGCTCGCAAATCAATGAGTTACTGTGAAGTTTCTTTGT
>JAMPHX010000071.1 GCA_023663205.1 Corallococcus sp.
TCCTCCCCAATAGTTACTTGTATTTTTCCTTTGTCTGCACAAATTGTTGACATATAGGCGATATTTATCGATTGCGCTTTTCCGCATAGTACAATATCTGCTAACAATGCGGATTTCGAGCAAGAGACAATTGCCATCTCGCACCCGAAAATGCGGCGCGTGCGGTCTTTCGTCAAACCTGTTTGACTGCAAAAATACTTTTGCAAGCAATCGTTTTTGCTTCCCAAATAAAAAAAGACCGCTGTTTGAAAACAGCGACCTCAAATGACCACCACACCATTCAAACAAAATACGTCGGTTTCCCGAGATATTCGGCGCGTATAACGGCACGCTTCCGTACGCGCCTACTGTGTGTTCGGCGCGTCTGCTTGCAAGGTGATGGCTTACGGCAGACAAAGTCGTTTTTTCACCGTACAAACGCTCTCTGTTACCCGTCTTGTCCGCAGTCTTGTCCCTGCTGTAACGCATTTACATTATTTTACACTATTTTAACAAATAGTTTACGATTTAGCAAGCAATTTTTTTACCGTTTATTTGCACAAACAAATTTGCTAAAACCAAACATATATATTGCAAGACGTATTTAGACCGCTTTGCCGCAGAGTGTCCGGTCAAACAGCGGTTGCGGCGTATAGTCTACGCATTGCAAACCGAAAACTCGGTATCTGACAAATTACCCGACAGTGTCAATGTTTATCCGACTTCTTTTGCAGTTTGCGTTTGTTGCCCTTTTCGTCAACGACGTAAGTATTGTCGAGAGTTTGCATAACGCCCAATTTCCACTCCGTAAGATATTCGTTGCGTAATACGCGCTGTTCTTCCCTTTCTTCCGGCGTAAGCCCTTCCTCGGTTTTGCTTTTTCTCGCAAGTTGGTTCAATCGGGTGATTTTTTCCTGTATCATATAGCACCTTCCGCACATATTGTAACATCACGTTGCTACTGCCGTCAACTTTTAACATACCTGTCGCAGACAAATGTAAGTCGGAAAACAAAAATACGGAGGGCAAGCCCTCCGTATGGTTCATTTTGTTTTGTTGTCGGTAACTTTGAGTAATGCGCCGTGCAAAGTATCCAGCACCGTCGCCACGCTGTCGTCGGTAAATATACCTTCGAGCAGTTGGTTTAGACGTCTGCGTTTTGCTTCCGCCGTATCTTCCGATTGGTATATTGTCTTTGCGTTATCGGCAACAAGTTTTACCTGCGCCAAAAAGTCCTTCATTGACAGTTTGCCGTCGGCAAGTTGCTGTCTTACGGAACAAAAATATACCATTTGAGTATAGCAGCAACCGAACACTTCGTCTTTGAGCAGCGAATCCAACCTTTGACCCCCTATCGCCGATACGCAGCGAAATATTACGGTTGACATCGCGCCTATCGCCATTGCATCGACGGCTACGTTGTACACTTCGTACCACGTCCATTGTACAGGCTTATTGATAAACAGCGCGTCTACCGCCGCAAATACCAACCCGAAAACAAACGGCAGTATCACCGCGACGTTAAACTTTTTGAATACCTCTACCTTCACCTTGTTTACGGCAATTTTTTTGATTAGTTGCGTAAGCAAACACGCCGAAACCGCATACAAAACAAAACAGATGTTTTTACCGTCGCCAAGCAAAGTCAGTACCGATTGAATAAAAGTTTCCCATTCCATTCTTCTTTCCTCCCGTTATTATTTGCCTCCGACCCCGTAAAAAGCAATTGTACCGAGCAAATACGCTCGGCACAATTACATTATATCACTATTTATATTGTTTTCGACAGTCGACTGACAAAATAAACTTTGCATACAAACGCTAATTTCAATTATCCTAAATCCGAAACTACGCAAAAAGTTTATTGGATATTTATATTTCAAACCGCGTCGGATACGAAGGTTGAATTATACGTTTTTCTATTTCTGTTATAAACCGTGCGGTTCACAGAATAAAAAACCATTTACGGCATACTTCATATGCCGCGCGGCAAATAATACGCTGCCGCAAACTTCTTAAAATACGCTTTATATTTCCAAATCCGCGACATACCTGTATATTTCGTTTTTGGGTACGTTTCTGTCCTTTGCTACGCGTTTGATTGCGCTTTGCTTATCCATGCCGTCATCCAAGTAGAACCGCAAATGCCGCTCGATTGACAAATTGCACAGCGCGTTTTGTTCGGCTGGCTTTCTGTCTACGACAAGTACAAATTCCCCTTTGTCCTCCTCTACCGCGTCGGACAGTTTGCAAAATACGACCTTCTCGTGCAATTTGCTTATTTCCTTTACAACGCAGACGTCGCGCTCCCCGAGAAGCGCATACAAATACGCCATATCCTTTGCAACGTCATGCACCGCGCTGTAAAATATAAGCACGCCGTCGGTGTTGACTTCCGAAAGCAAACGCTCGCGCTCTTTGTTCTTTGGGGGAAGAAATCCTATGTAAGTAAAGGGCGGTTTGTATCCCGAAAGCACCAATGCGTCCACAAACGCGCTCGCGCCCGATATAACCGTGTACGGCAAATTGTTTTGTTTGAGCGCATTGACAAGAATATTGCCGGGGTCGTTAATGCAAGGCATACCCGCATCGCTTATTACAGCGACGTTTTTGCCCTCTTTGGCAAAAGACAGGACAAAATCCAAACTGCTCTTTTCGTTGAACTTGTGATAGGAATATGTGGGCTTTTTGATACCGTATGCAGACAGCAGCGTCTGCGAATGACGCGTGTCCTCGCAAAAAATCACGTCGGCGGAAGAAAGCGTTTCCACCGCGCGATAGGTGATTTCTTTGAGATTTCCTATCGGGGTTGCGACAAAATATACCATTTGACTATTTCCTCAACTGCTTTTACGTATCTCGTTCGGGTAAATGCCCAGACGTCCGGCGGTTTGGCGTATTGCCGATACCATACCGTCCAAATCGCTTATATTCATAGAGGCAAGTTCCATGGGACACAACCCGTCGCCTTTGCGGTTTACAATTGATTGTACGGTTGTTCCGCAGACGTACCCGATACCGTTTGCTTGCAGCAATTTTGCGGCGGATACGCTTATGACATCCGCATAGATGCCGCGGACATTCAATTTGACGTACAACGCCGCCGCCGCTTTGCCGACTACCTTGTCTGCGGCAAAAAAATCCGAAAAATCTTGTCCGCCGTCCAAAAAGCGCAAAAGAGGCACTACGCCTCTTTCCTTGCTGACTAACGCGCAATTTTCCGATACAAGCGCACAAGTATTGCCCTCTGCCAAAAGCAACTTGGCTTTTGCAAGACTGCTATTCACGGCTGCCTGCCGCACGAACGCGGAACATTACAAGCGGAATAATTATCCATTGCAGCGCAATACCCAAAATTCCGGCAGATAAACTTGTCCAAATTGTGCTTACATTTACGGCAGAGCCGAAGGCATACACGCCGATTATTACGGCAAGAGCGCGTACTGCCCTGCCGGCAAATTGAGATATAACAAGCGAAACAAAACAATTAAGTTTTGTTTTGGCAAGCAATCCCGACGTCAATCCGTAAATGCCCAGTTCCGCTACCATAAATGGCAGCATTGCCGCTCGCGGCATACCCGTCAAAGCAAAACTCAAAACGGGGCTGATAAGTCCCGAAGCAAGACCTGCCCAAGGTCCGGCAAGCATACCTACCAAAAAGATTGAAAGGTGCATCGGCAACAATGTTTCGCCAAGCGACGTTCCCAGTCCGCTTACCGAGCCTATAAGGTGAACCAATTGCGGAATGATTACCGCCGATACCACCGCTATTGCAGCGGCAACGGTCTGCGCCTTCCAAGTTTTGAATACCAATGTTTGCGATGAATCTTTTACCATACTTCTCCGTAACCGCGTCTATAAAATTTTGCAAAACCGTCAATAGAACCGCGGATTATCTTTGCATATATTAGGCAAAGATTACTGTATATTTGTACCACGACCGTGCCGATTTGTCAATCAAATGCCCCGTTCATCGTCAAAAGCGCAGAAAAAACGCTTGACTCGGCTGAACAAATGTTCTACAATGTTTGTAAGGTGCTTGTTTATGGATATTTTGCATTGCGATTTAAATAACTTTTACGCTTCGGTGGAATGTGCCGAAAATCCGCAGATACGCGACAAATATATTGCGGTTTCGGGCAATCCGAACGCGCGGCACGGCATAATTTTGGCAAAAAATACCGCCGCCAAGCAAATGGGCGTCAAGACGGGAGAAGCAATATGGGAAGCCAAGCAAAAGTGTCCCCAACTTGTATGTCTGCCGCCGCACTACGAACTGTACGTTGATTACTCCAAGAAGGTTCGCGCTATATACGAGCGCTACACCGATTGCGTCGAAAGTTTCGGGTTGGACGAATGTTGGTTGGATGTTACCCACAGCAAAATTTTCGGCACGCCGTTTGAAATTGCGGAAAAACTGCGTCAAACGGTAAAAGACGAACTCGGTCTTACGATTTCGGTAGGAGTTTCGTTTACCAAAACTTTTGCCAAACTGGGCAGCGATATGAAAAAGCCCGACGCCACCACAGTAATTTCCAAAGAAAACTACAAGCAAAAAGTGTGGAATCTGGATGTAGGCGAAATGCTTTACATCGGAGCAAAAAGCAAAGAAAAACTCAATTCGATGGGAATACGCACGCTCGGAGAACTTGCCAATGCAAGCCCTGCCGCGCTCAAAAGCGTATTTGGCATAAACGGCGAAAAAATACGCCTTGCCGCACGCGGAGAGGACGAAGAACCCGTCAAACACATTAGCGAAGAACGCATAATCAAAAGCGTCGGACACGGCACCACCACTTTGCGCGATATGGGAACATTGCAGGATATAGACAAGGTTGTCGTATTCCTTTCGGAGATGGTTGCCACGCGCCTTAGAAGGTACGGTATGTGTGCTTCGACGGTACACGTGGATATGCGTTACAACGACCTTTCGCACGTCACTCGGCAGACAACCGTTGCGCCCACTTACGTCGCCGACAAAATTTCCGATGCGGCAATGCGTCTTGTAAAACGCGAGTGGAACGGCAAACCTTTACGCACGGTAACGGTAAACACTGCAAACCTATCGCCGGTATCGGACAAAGTGCAAGCGAGTATATTTGATACTCAAAACGAAAAAAAGCAAAACATCGAATTTGCTTTGGACCAAATACGCAAAAAATTCGGATTCTTTGCAATAAAAAAGGCAAGCATATTAGGCAACGACCTTATTTGCGACAAATTTTGCGGAGAAGAAGATTTGCTGCCCTTCCAACGCAAATGACGGAAATATTCGGTTGTCAAATCGGGCGGCAATTTACTTTGCGCCGTCACGGCTATTAACTCAAACGGCTAAACCAACAATACGTCTTGCACACAAACCGCTTTACGGCGGTTGTCAAAAATAAATTCTGTTAATTGTTTAATCGGAAAGTTAAAATCTGTTTTTTTTACGCAATTACTCGGGTACTTGTTTTTACACAACTACTCGGTAAAGCAACAAACATACACAATGCTAATGCTTTTGGAAGTTTAAAATTTGTTTTCAAGCATATTTGCCAGATGCTCGGTTACCGCGCAATAGGTAACAAAGCAACAAACATATACAAATACAAAAAGCGCATCTAAAATTTTAGATGCGCTTAAATAATAAACAAGCCTAATTCTGATTTTAGACACAACATACGGTTTTGCAGTCAAAACCAATGGCGCAATTGCGCAGCAAACATACTTGAAACAATATTGTTTTGCCTGACGTCAAATACTTTTGCACCTCTCAAAACTCTTTTAGTCCTCATCCGACCTGTATTCCGAAATCAACGAATTTACGACGTCGTAGCCGTACCCGCGCGAAAGCAAATAACGCTGCAAACCCGAAAGCGATTTCAAATCCCGCTGTTTGCCGCGCATATACTTTTCCGCAAGACGTTTTGCATTGCCGTAATCGCAATCGGCAAAAGTTTGGCTGTACTCTTCCGCTTTGACAAGACTGAGCCCCTTTTGCAGCAATTCGTTTTTCAGCCGTCTTGCGCCTTTGCTCGCGGAATTTTGTTCTATGTACAGACGGGCATATACATCGTCGTCTATGTAACGATACCCTTTTAGTTTGGCAAGCGTTTCTTCTACAACTTTTGGAGCAAATCCTTTTTGGGTAAGATAGTCGCGCATTTGGCGAGATGTTTTCATTGCGCGCGAAAGATAATCCGCCGCTTTGCCGAATGCCGCGCTTACTTCGCTGTCGAATATTGCGGCTTCAAGCGACTCCGGAGATACTTCCTTGCCCACTTTGAGCCCCGCAGACAAAGCGGAAACAATTTCCATTCCGCACAAAAATTCACCGTCGACGTAGACGTTTACCCTTTGTTTGTTTTTCTTTTGTATTTCCAAGGCTGTGATTGTAGGCATATTTCTCCTGCAAATCCCGTACAAATTCCGACGGCATCCGCACGGCAAACAAAACTCTGAGTCAAAGTCAGATGACGTTTGCTCCCGAAGATTTGTATTTTTCAACCGCTCTTTGAAACCGTCCCGAAAGTTTTACCAAATATGATTGCTTTTCGTACTCGGTCATATTTGCTATAAGGTCGGCGTCCGCAAGCAATGCAAGAGGATTTACCACAGTTTCCTTGCTCTCCATGATTTGCACTACTTTGTTGTAGAATTGCTCTTCTTCGTAATATGCCTCCGCGTCGTATATCTGACGGGATATTTTTTGATTGTATTCCTTTGCGACTTTGATACTATCCAAACCCATAGTCGCCGCAACTTGCTTTTCCTGTTCCAATTTAACTTTTGCGTCTTGCCA
>JAMPHX010000072.1 GCA_023663205.1 Corallococcus sp.
GGTCCCGTAATATCGGCGTCCAACACGGCTGTTTCGTAACCGTTTAGTTTTGCCCTCGTAGCAAGCATAGACGTTACAAGCGATTTGCCTACTCCTCCTTTGCCGGAAACAACTGCAATTACTTTTTTGATATGCGAGTATGCGTTTTGTTTTGCAAGCAAACTGTCATTGCACTGCGATTTGCAGTTTTTGCAGTCGTTGTTACATTCGCTCATATTAACTCCGGTAAAACAAGTTCAATTTGCCGTGAACGCAGCGGCAATTCAAAATTTTGCCTTCAAACACTTCGCCGTCCACTTCGGTTTTACCGTCGTCCAGCAGTTCCAATGTAACTGCGTCTGTACGGAAGTGTTCTACACAAGGTTCAGTTATGTGTTTGCCTTTCAAAAACTTCAACAGCATTCCCAATACTTCGCGTTTGCGTATTTCCTTTATTACGACAACGTCCATAAGCCCGTCGTCTACAACTGAGTAGGGCGAAAGCGGCATACCGCCTCCTATGCAGGTGCCGTTTGTTGCTGCAACGATAAATACGTTTGACTCTATGTTTTTGTCCTCGGCGGTAACGCGCGCTTTGTGAAATTTCAAATGTGTCAGTACGCTGAGCAGCGCTACGTAATACTTTATTTTGCCGTACAAATGCTTTATTTCGGCATATTTTACAAGGGTATCCACATCCATTCCCGCGCCGGCACAGTTAATGGCGCGCTTTTCGTCCAGTTGTATGTAATCGATATAGCGCGTGTTACCTTGCAAGATTGTGTATACGGCGTCTTCCGTTTTGGTGGGGATATCTGTTGCGCGCACAAAGTCGTTGCCCGTTCCGCACGGGATAAGCCCCAACCTTACGTTATCGAAGCAAACAATGCCGTTTAAAACTTCGTTGAATGTTCCGTCCCCTCCCATAACGATAATGTCGGCATTGCCGCTTTTTGTAAGTTCTGCGGCAATTTCTTGGGCATGACCCGCGTATTCGGTAGGGTGCAGCGTGTACTGCGTTTTGTTTGCGTCAAGTATCGCTTCGGTTTTGGCAAGGGCTTTTTTTGCTTTTTTGTTGCCTGAATTGAGATTGATGATAATGTGAAACACGTATAGCCTCTAAATTGTTTTAGTAAAAAAATTATAGTCTTATTTTTCTTTTCAGTCAACAGTTTGAGTGCAATTGTTAAAATGAGAGTGCGGTTTTCGTTATTAGCGGCAAAAGCGAATTGGATTTGCTATTGTCTTCAATTGACAGAGCATTGCAATAGGTATATAATTTTGATTACAAAAAGGTGGTAGTATGAAAAGTATTGTAAAAACTGCATTAAACAGACCTCTTACCGTGTGCGTTTTGGTGGTCATACTGTTGGCTACGGGATTGCTTGCCACATTCGATATGTCCATAAATTTACTTCCAGATATGGCAATGCCCATGATGGGCGTAACCGTCATATATCCGGGAGCGGACGCCGATTCGGTGCAAAATGACGTTACGGATGTTGTGGAAACGGCTGTCCGCACCGTTACCGGCATAGAAAAAATAGAAACGTATTCGTACGAAAACGTATCTCTTATGATACTGACTTTTGCTTACGGTACGGATATGTCTGTCAAGACGGACGCGCTTGAAAAGTTGTTCAAAACAACCGCGCTTCCCGAGGCGTGTTACGACCCCATTTTTACAATGGTAGATATGAACGGTTCGGCGGTTGCGACCGTTGCGGTGTACAACTCCGACGGCGACGTAGACAAATTGACTGCCGACGCGCGCTCTCTCGAAAAATTGTTTTACGGTATAGAGGGAGTAGGGTCCGTATCGATAGTTGGTTCTCCCGAAAGGCAAATAAATATAACGGCGCTCAGCGGTTTGGATATCACTTCGCTTGTAATCGTCGACGCGCTTTCAAAGGAAAATATGGATATTCCTTTGGGTACGATAATGTCCGACGGCAGCGTTGTTTCGGTTCGTAACGCGTCAGACGCGACAAGCGCGCTTGACGTAATGAAGTTGCCTGTCAAAATGCAACTTTCCGCTGCTGTGATTTCGCAGTTGACAAGCATCAAAACGCTTGTTTCGTCGTATGAATCCATGACACTTGACGAATTTGACGATATGCTTGCAAAAGCCGACGCCGCGCGCGAGCGCATTGCGGAAATGGACGCAATGACAGCCGACCAATTGCAGGCGGAACAAAACAATCTTGCCGCGCTCAAATCGGTAATGACGTTGCTGCGCAGATATACCGCGGCGGAACTCAACCTGCTGTGGAAAACGACGTTTGCCCCAATTGTAAACGACAGCGGGTTTGCCGATTTGACCGACGACGAATTGCAGGAGATTGCAACTAACAGAAATATGTCCGTGGATTTGCTCAAATGGATGCGCGACTCGGCAAAAGACGGCACGTTGGAAAGCAATTGGCAAATTTTGGTTGATTTCCGCAAAATTTTCCCCACAGAGGATACAAACGGCGACGGCGACTTACTGGGCGACGACATAACCTACGAACAGTTTGCGTACCTGTTCCGCGACGGCGGTGAAATTGACGGAACGAAGTACCAAGGGCTTGGTTTAATACACGATACTACCTGCAACGTACCCGATTGTCCCGAAAAACATCTTGATTACGACAAAACGGTACAGGCGTGCCAATTTGCCGATAACGTCAATACCGTTGCGTACAACAACATAATAAATACCAAACGTCAGGCTGAGGAAAAGGGCGAAACGGCGTATATTTCCGACGCGCAGTATGCGGCGTTGTTTGTAAATACCGCCGACGGCAATCAAGCGGTTGCGCTGATGTCGCCGCAGGTAATAGGAATAATCCGCTCGGACAATTACGAGGCAAACAAGGAGATTTTGCGCAGTTACAAACTCAAACATGTCGTAACGGAAGCAGGCGAAAACTATGGCAAAGCGGTGTATGCAAACGGCGAATTGTTTCAAAGAAACGCCGACGGCAGGGCGGTCAACAAGGACGGACTGTTTATATCTTCCGACGGCAGACTTGTAAACGCCGACGGCAAATACGTAGACGCAAAGGGCGGGTTGATTTCTCTTACGGACGAGACGGATATGCTTTTCCGCTATTCGTACGGCGAGTACGTCATATTTACTACGGAAGAACTTGTTGAGTTGTGCAGAGCGCTTTCTCTCGATATCGGCTTCGATATGACAACAGACGTTGTAAATTTTGTGCGCCGCAACGATTTTTCGTCGGTGACAGACGGGGCGCTGCTGTTGCCGTTATCCGCCGTGGGACGCGTGGAGGAAAAGATAAACTTCGACGCCTATGCTCAGTACAACGGATTGACTTCCGTAGTAGTGGAAGTGTACGCCAATGCCGACGCTAACACCACCAAGATAGTTGAAAAAGTAAAATCCATTATGCAAAACGCTCAAACCGAAAGCAACATAGTGCTTATCGACGATATGGCGGAGTTTATCAACGACAGCATAGGAAACGTGCTTACTTCCATAGTTATAGGCGGTGTCCTTGCAATAATAGTAATCTACCTGTTTGTAAAGAAGGTGCGTTCTTCGCTTGTTATCGCAATTACTTTGCCGCTGTCGGTATTGGTTGCGCTGCTGTGTATGTGGGCAATGAACATTACACTCAATATGGTATCGCTGGGCGGGCTTGCGGTAGGCATAGGTATGCTTGTAGATAACAGCATAGTTGTGCTTGAAAGCATCACCAAACGTCGCGACGCAGGCGAAAGCGTTTGGGACAGTTGCTTTCACGGCACGTGCGAAGTGGCAGGTTCTCTTTTGGCGTCCACTCTTACAAACGTATGCGTGTTTTTCCCAATGCTGTTTGTAGAGGGGCTTACCAAAGAAGTTTTTTACGACCTTGTATGGGCGGTAATATTTGCAATAGTAATGTCGCTTATCGTAGCCGTTACGGTTATTCCGTCGCTGTACGGACTTGTGTATCGCAACGCCGACAATCCCGATAAGGCAAAGCGTTCTGACTCCGACAAACCTTCCAAACGTCGGGTGCGCGCGGATAAACCTCACGGAAAAGGCGGCGTTTCGCGTATGGAAACCGCATACGGCGGTTTGCTTGCAAAGGCGCTTACCAAACGCTCGTTAGTGTGCATTGTCGCGCTTGTGCTGTTTGCAAGCAGTTGTTTGTTGGTATTTACCACCGGCAGCGAATTTATGCCGTCCTGCGACAAAGGTTCAATAGAAGTAAACCTTGCATTCGGCAGTTCGGCAACTCTTGACGAAGCCAATGCGGCAACGCTCAAAGCGGCAGACGTAGTAAACTCTCTTGACGAGGGCGGACAGATTTCTCGGATGGCAATTACTGTGGGCAAACAGGGGATGATAGCCTTTAACTTGTCGGGCAAACTCAAAGTACAACTGGATACTTCCAAAGCAAATACGGGAGAAATGGCGCAAAAAATGCGTCTTGCGCTTCAAGAGGCGGGTATTCACGCCACAGTCACGGAAATGGACGGCGTCGTTGCCGAGGTCACAAGCGGTATGGCAGGGATGTCCGTCACAGTAGTCGGCGAAGATATGGATACTTTGGGCGAGATTGCCCAAAAGGTAAAAGTTGCGCTGGAAAACACCGACGGCGTAACTTCCGTTACAGACAATTCCGCCACGCGCAACACTCAGGTAAACTTTGTTTTGGACAAATACAAATGCGCGGAACGCGGCGTGGATTACCAACTTGCCGTATCTATGCTCCGCGTGGGTCTTGCCGGTCACACTGCGGCAAACATAAAGGTAGAAGGAGAGCAATGTCAAGTCAACGTAGGGTTTTGCGATGACGCTGTGCAAAGCGTTGACTCTATCAAAAATTTGATTGTGGGCTTCGATGCAGACGGCGCGGTCAAGTTGGCGGACGTACTTGACAACGTAAGGTACGACAGTGTGTACTCGGTAATCCGCAAGGTGGACGGCAAGTACGAAACCACGTTGGATGTGGAAACGTACGGCGCGGATAGCGGTACCGTTTCCAAGCGTATTGCGCAAAGCGTCAATGCCGTGCTCAAAGATTACGACGGTTACCAATACGTCGAGGGCGGCGTAGCAAGTTATCTTTCGGAAGCGTTCGACGGACTTGTCGTTGCGCTTATTGCGGCGTTTGCGCTGCTGTACGGAGTAATGGCTTGTCAGTTTGAATCGCTTGTAAAACCGTTTGTAGTAATTATGAGCATACCGTTTGCGTTTACCGGCGGATTTTTGGCATTGGTTATTACGGGCACAACTCTCAACATCGTTTCGTTTGTGGGGCTTATTATGCTTATGGGAGTAATAGTAAACGGCGCCATAGTCATGATAGACAAGATTGAATCTTTAATAAAAGACGGCGTAGACCCCAAGCGTGCCGTAATAGAAGGCGCGTCTGCAAGACTTCGCCCGATACTTATGACAACGCTTACCACAGTGCTTGCGCTTGTACCGCTTGCGCTCGGTTTGGGCAAAGGCGGCGAACTTATGCAGCCTATGGGCATAGTGGTACTGGGCGGTTTGACTTTGGGAACTTTGGTTACGCTTGTGCTTATTCCATGTTTCTACTGTATTGTCAAACGGATAAGGTTTACGGGCGGTAAGCAATCGCAGGCGGTATCGACTTCCGCAAACGGCAGTGAGGAAAGCGCAGACGCTGCATTGCATTCGGATACGGCGGGCGCAGGCACTCCGGAAACCGTTCGGTTGCTTACCTGTTCGGAAGATACCGTTTGCAGTGCCGTTGAAGATAAGGACGGCGTATCTGCAAATACCGCTGCGGACATTGTTGAGGAAATACAGCAAAATATGCCAAACGACAATGCGGATTGCAGCGGGGTTTCGGCAGACAAAGCAACCGTTACAGATGACGTCGGCAAACAGAAAAATAACAAAAAGAAGAAAAAATAGTTAAGTATCCGGTAAAGGCGGAAAGAAGTTTACCGTAGTTTCGTAAACGAAAACACAATTCCGTTTGCTTGCGGAAGCGACTGCCGACAGAGCGGTTGTATATACCGAATTTCGCAAGGATGACAGAAACTTACATATCGCAGAACATAAATACAGCGCACTATATCTTGCAAGGCATGATAGTGCGCTTATTTAATTTATTTATTGTGTGGTAACGGAAAGTTAGGCAGTAATTATGCGGATATACAGTTTGCTCTTTACATAAACTTTACATTTGTAAAAATATTCGGTATTGACTTTTGACAAAATTATAGTATTATAAAAGTATAAGGACTTTACAATTTCTTTACATTTGAAGCATAATATAGATAGGCAGTTTAAATTTCAAACGGCAGTATTGGGCAATTTACTTGTAACAATAAAATAAGTATCGGGGCATAGTATACCAAACACGGAGGTGCAAAATGGACGGAAACAAAACGCAAACAGTAACGTCGGCGGAAGGGGCAAATAAACCCGTAAATAAAAAGAAGCGGTGGATAATATTTGCCTGTATAGTATTGGCGGCGGTAATAATTACGCTGTGCATAGTCTTGCGCCCCAAGCACGCAATCGAACTGGAAGTGCGCATATCTTTTCCCGAGGGGGAACTGCGTTCGGACGGCGATTGGTATATTCCTTATGACGGCAAAGAACATACCGCCGTTGTAACTTTTTGGGACGGAAATAAACAAGTTTTTTATAAAAACAGCGGCTATTACGATACCGATAGTTACAGTATATCA
>JAMPHX010000073.1 GCA_023663205.1 Corallococcus sp.
ACCTATATCTGCACCTTTTTGTATTAAACTCGCCGGTGACAAATAAATATTGTATTCACCGTATGCGATATTGCCCCAAAATGCAAATATGCCGAAAAACAATATCAATACCAATATGATAATTGTTAATGCGATTGACGCTCTTTTCGTCATTAAAGCCAGCCTCCTTGACCAGTAACTCTTTGGTTAACTATTTAAGTATAATATTTATCTGTAAATAAGTCAATTGTTTTTGATATCTTTGCACCCATGAAGCGCAATATATGACAACAATTTGTACGGCTATGACACAAAACTCACTTGCATTCTTTGGCATAAATATATAATGCACATTCAAGACGCTTCTTCATCATTTCACAAGCCAAACCGTAAGGCTTATTTATATCTTCGTTGTAATGAATAGCATTTGCCGCACAGCCGCCGCTGCAATGATACTTTGCCCAACACGAACTGCATTTTTCCTTTGTAGTTACATTGCTGTTTTTAAACACTTTACGTACAGATTCATCCAAATTTTCGTCATAAACATTGCCCAAACAAAACTCGCTTTCTCCGGCAAATTGATGACACGGATAAATATTGCCGTCCGGAGTAACTGCCAAATACTCGCTGCCTGCGCCACACCCCACCAGTCGTTTTTTATAACACGGACCGTTTTCCAAATCGATTGCAAAATGAAAGAAACTGAACCAACTTTCGGGATTGCGTCTTCTCTGCACATATTCCGCAGCCAACTTTTCGTAGTTTTCAAATATTTCAGGCAAATTTTCCTCTTTAAGCGCAAGCGGATGTTTGGAAGAAAGGACTACGGGTTCAACTGAAATTTGGTCAAATCCAAGGTCTGCCATAAATAATACGTCATTTTTGAAATCGAGATTTTGGGCAGTAAATGTACCGCGCAAATAGTAACTTTTGTTTCCGCGTATAGAACGAAAATATTTGTAATTATCGATAATGGCATCATAACTTCCTGTGCCGTCAGGAAAAGGTCTTTGATAATCGTTAACTTCTTTCCGTCCGTCAAGACTCAATACCACATTATCCATTTCGGCATTAAGATAGTCGCTCGTTTCTTTGCTTAATAAAACTCCGTTAGTAGTTGTGGTAAACTTAAAAACTTTACCATGAAGTTTGGCTTGTTCCTTTGCATACTCCACAGTACGCTTCAAGACGTCTAAATTCATAAGAGGCTCGCCGCCAAAAAAATCCACTTCCAAATTGCGTCTGCTGCCGCTGTGAGTAATCAAAAAGTCTATTGCTTTTTGCGCCACATCGAACGGCATATGCTGTCTTTTTCCATGATAAGTTCCTGTGCCCGCAAAACAATACTTACACCTAAGATTACAGTCATGACTCATATGTATACACAATGACTTGATGATGTTTCCCTTTTCAATGCTATTGCCGTCAATGTTCGGGGCACAAGCATCGATTATCCCTTCTTTACGCAAGGTTTCTATTTCGTTTTTAACTTCGGCAATATCCTCTTTTAAGTACTTAGAAAGGACATCTTTGTTACCGGACAGATAGTCATATACTATTTTATCTATTTCAAGCAACGAAGAACTTTCCACATCATACAAAAGATATTCGCCGCAAACATTAAAGCAATGTATCAATTGAATTCTCCAAATCAACAAAAAGAGCAGTATTAGAAACACTGCCCTAAAAAAAATAGCAAAACTATTATAGTTTATTTTTTCGTTCCTTTGTTTCTTACAGCAATCTTTTGTTCACAAGTTTGGTTACCTACCGTACAACTTGTTTTACATGCGGATTGACAACTCGAACGGCATTCTCCACAGCCGCTACCCGCAACAACAACATTGTTTTTCGGAGCCACAACAGTTTTAATAAATTTCATATAAAAATCCTCCGTGTACTATTGCATAAATTATACAATGTTTTACGGCAATTATCAACTGTTTTTAATACATTTCATTTTTTTCTGCTTTTTATTAGAGCAACAACAACCCCGACAGCAAGAGATACCGCCAAATCAATGGCAACTTGCGCAAACTTAAACTCGCCGCCCAATATCAAGAACAGCATCAAATTTAATATAGAAAAAATTGCACCGGAAAGCAAACCTTTGAATAAAAGTTTGTCGTTCTTAACCGCTATACCGACACCGACACCTACTGCAACTGCTTTTAATACTTGATTTACTATCGGTAAAACATTTGCCGGTATGGTAAATAGTTTTGCTATCAACGCCAACAGCAAAACAAAAATCGTAGAAAGTATAAAAGCAAATAAGCCGCCTTTTAAAGATTCAATAAAAAATGATTTTGTTTCAGTTTTTTCCATAAAATAAACCTCCGAATAGTAAATTTTATTCGGAGGCGTTTGAAAGTATTCTAAAAACTATTTGATTTCATCAACTTCTTCGGGTTTTTCGTCGCCATTGGGAGTATTGGTTTCCTCATTGACCAAACTATACATGGCTCTGCGTACAAATTTCATAGTGGTTTTGTTTTCACCGGAACCGGTCAAGAGCACAAAATTCTGTTCGTCCAATTCTATTATTTCACCGACAATACCGCCTATCGTGACAATTTTAGCGCCAATTTGTATTTGTTTTTCACGTTCCGCAGCCGCTTTCTTTTGCTTTTTGGAACTGATTACCATATAAACGATAAGTCCGATAAACAATACAGCCATAATAATAATCATTGGCAAATTGTCCATCAAAGAAGGTTTAGTTTGTTCTCCGTTACCGCCGGTTGAGGCATCTTCAAAAAATCCGAGTAAAAACCACATATCTATTTCTCCTAAATTTATTATTTATAGTATACACTATTTTGTTAACAAAAGCAACCTTATTTGCACGCTATATTCGGCGAACCGTAATAGTTTTGATAAAACTCAGATTTAAAATCGTCAAAGCGGTTATTTTTAATTGCCTCACGCGCATTTTCAACTAATTTCAGTAAAAATCTTATGTTGTGCATCGACAACAATTCCGCACCGAGTATTTCATTGCAGTTTATCAAGTGTCTCAAATATGCTTTTGTAAAATGCTTACAGCAGTAACAGTCGCAATTGTCGTCCAACGGCGAAAAGTCGCGTTTGTAAACACCGTTACGAACCACAACTTTGCCGTGGCTTGTCATTGCCGTACCGTTTCTAGCAATTCGGGTTGGCAAAACGCAATCGAACATATCTATTCCACGCGAAATGCCTTCCAAAATATAGTCGGGAGTACCGACGCCCATTAAATACCGCGGCATATTATCTGGATAATACGGACGCATTACATCCATCATTCTGTACATAACATCACTTGGCTCTCCAACTGACAAACCGCCCACTGCAATTCCGCACTCGGCAAATTGAACAGTACGCTTAACAGACTCAACTCGCAAATCCTCAAACATATTGCCTTGAATTATCGGAAACAGCATTTGTGTGTCGTTCGTATGATTGTGTACGCACCTTTCAAGCCATCGTAAAGTGCGGTACATTGCTTTTTCTGCATAATTGTGGTCCACACCGTAATTTGAGCATTCGTCAAATGCCATGATTATATCCGCGCCCAAGTCGTGTTCTATTTCCATAACACTTTCAGGCGTAAATTTGTGCTTACTTCCATCGATATGTGATGAAAACACTACGCCTTCATCGGTAATTTTTCTCAATTTGCCAAGCGAAAATACCTGAAAACCTCCGCTGTCAGTCAAAATCGGCTTATCCCAATGCATAAATTTGTGCAAACCGCCGGCTTCTCTGACAATTTCGTTACCCGGTCTTAAATATAAATGGTAAGTATTAGAAAGCAAAATCTGAGTGCCGATTTCATTTAATACAGACGGCAACAGCGATTTAACTGTCGCCGCAGTGCCGACAGGCATATAAATAGGTGTTTCTATTTGTCCGTGCGGCGTCGTAAAAATCCCGCAACGCGCACCGCTTTTTGCATCCACTGCAATTGTTTTGAAATTGAATTTTGCCATTATTCCACCCGCCCATCCGCATTTATTTTTACTTACAGATAGGCAATTATTTTTCCTGCTTAAATTATATTTGCCCCGATATACATAGCATCCCCGAAACTAAAAAATCTGTAATCGGATTTTACGGCTTGCTCATATAATGCAAGTATTTCCTCGCGCGAACACATACACGACACCAACATAATCAGCGTGCTTTCGGGCAAATGAAAATTTGTTATCAATGCATCTACCGATTTGATTTTGTACGGCGGATATAAAAATATATCGGTATAACCACTGCCCTCATGAACAATTCCGTTATCGTCTACTACACTTTCAAGTGTTCGGAGCGTTGTAGTTCCGACTGCCACAACACGTTTACCGCATTTTCTTGCATTGTTTATTTTTTCCGCAACATCGGCAGTTACGCTAAAATATTCCGAGTGCATTTTGTGTTTTGAAACGTCATCGACTTTGACGGGACGAAAAGTTCCCAATCCCACATGCAACAGCACTTCGGCGATTTCGACATCTTTGTCGCGCAAATGCCGCAACAAGTCATTTGTGAAATGCAATCCGGCAGTAGGAGCAGCAGCGGAACCGTCGACCGCAGAATAAACGGTATTATACCGTGATTTGTCGGCAAGTTTCTCGTGAATGTACGGGGGCAAAGGCATTTCGCCTATTTGAGTTAAAACGTCTTCGAATACCCCTTGCCACTTAAATTCAACTATGCGAACACCTTCGTCGGCAATGCTTTTAACCGTAGCCGTAAGCAACCCTTCACCAAATATAAACTCGCTTCCGACTTTGGCTATTCTGCCCGGCTTCAATATAACTTCCCAATGAGTCAAATCTATGCGCTTTAACAACAAAAACTCGATTTTGCCGCCTGTATTGACCTTGTTGCCGAAAATACGCGCAGGCAACACCTTTGTATTATTGATGACCAAAACATCTCCGCCTTGCAAAAATTCCTCAATATTAGCAAAAGTCTTATTCAAGGTAACTTTCTTTGCAGTATCATATACCATAAGTTTTGATGAATCCCGTGGTTCTACAGGGTGTTGTGCAATGCAGTGTTCGGGTAAATCGTAATAAAAATCGCTTGTTTTCATACTAAATATCTTCGCTGTAAATCGACAGCATTTCCATTCTTTCTTTTGATATTTTCCGTCCCAAATGTTTGTATGCATTAGGCATACATACCCGACCTCTCGGTGTACGCGCAATAAATCCCAATTGCAACAAATACGGTTCATATACATCTTCTATTGTCGTAGCGTCCTCACCCGTAGCGGAAGCAAGCGTGTCCAACCCTACGGGTCCACCGCTAAATTTATCGATTATTGCCGTAAGCAAGTTTTTATCTACTGCATCAAGCCCCAAATTGTCTATTTCCATTATATCGAGAGCGTGTAGCGTAATATTCAAATCAATATTACCGCCGGAATACACCTGCGCAAAATCTCGAACGCGTTTGAGCAGCCTATTAGCAATACGCGGCGTACCTCTTGACCTACGCGCGATTTCAAAACTGGCATCACTCAATATTTTGGTGCCGAGTTTAGCCGCAGATTTCTCGACTATACCTTGCAACTGCTCGGGCGAATATAATTCCAATCGCATTTGCATGCCGAAACGGTCTCTGAGCGGTGATGCCAAATTTCCCGCCTTTGTTGTTGCGCCTATCAATGTGAATTTTTCCAGTTTAATATTTACCGACGATGCGCTTGGACCTTTACCAGTTACAAAATCCAAACGGTAATCCTCCATTGCAGGATACAAGATTTCTTCGAGACTACTGTTCAATCTGTGAATTTCATCTATGAACAAAACTTCATTGGGTTTGAGTTTTGACAGTATTGCGCTCAAATCGAATTTACTCGGTATTGCAGAGCCGCTTGTGACTGTAATTGGGACGCCCATTTCGTTTGCTATTATATGCGCGAGTGTTGTTTTTCCCAACCCCGGCGGACCGTACAAAAGTACATGGTCCAAACTTTCGCCGCGCGCCAGCGCGGCTTTTATGTATACCGAAAGATTGTTTTTAACCTTTTCTTGACCGACATAATCGGCAATTGACTTTGGGCGCAAAATATTTTCAGTATCTTTTTCTCCATCCATCAACGTACTGGTAAATAACTGTTCCATTACTTTTCCTTCTTATTGCAATCAACTTATTTTAAGTGCCATATTGACAATTTCTTCAGTGGTTTGAGCGCCTAACTTTTGAACCGTTTCAACACGTTGTTCGGCATCTTGAATATTCAATCCCAAAGATTTGAGGATTGATATTGCGTCATTGGCATCTTTGCCGAAACGACGTTCCTCAACCGCACTGCCTATGCCGTCCGCGCAAGAAACCTTTTCTCTGAGTTCCAACACCAATCTTTCGGCAGTTTTTTTGCCCAACCCTTTTATCTTTGTCAGCGTTGCGGTATTTCCGCTGTAAATAGCCGCGGCAAGGTCATTGACTGCTATACCCGACAAAATAGCCTGTGCAACTTTGCAGCCCACACCGCTTACCGAAATCAAATTTAGAAACATACTTTTTTCTGCAAGCGTGGCAAAACCAAACAGGGATAATCCGTCCTCCTTAACCTGCAAATAAGTATAAATTTGGGCATTACTGCCTTTTTCATAACTCTTTGCCGTTTCCGAGGAAACATTTACCCCACACCTCAATCTGGATACAAGCGTCCTCGGGAT
>JAMPHX010000074.1 GCA_023663205.1 Corallococcus sp.
TGCAGTACAATCCTTCGTATTCGGCTTTGTAAAGGTCGCCGGAAGCAAGCAGTTTTTCGTATATTTTTTGGACGGCTTTTTCGTGATAGTCGTCGGTAGTGCGAATAAACTTGTCGTAGGAAATGTTCAACGCTTTCCACAGTTTGGTAATTTGTTCGTACAATCCGTCTACAAACGCTTGCGGAGTAACTCCCGCTTTTGCCGCGCGCTGTTCTACCTTTTGTCCGTGTTCGTCCGTACCCGTCAAATAAAACACGTCGTAGTTCTGCATTCGTTTGAAGCGCGCCAGTGCGTCGCAAATGACGGTTGTGTAGCAGTGTCCGAGGTGGAAACTTCCGCTGGAATAGTATATGGGAGTGGTAATGTAAAACTTGTCTTTCATATTTCCTCCGCGTTGCGTATTGACGAATATGCGTTTGTGTGTTGATTTGCAGCAGTCAAATCCGTTCAATCGAAACAAAATGTTTTTATTGCTTGATTATACTACGAATACATATTTTTGTAAACAAATAAACTAATTTATGAACGTCGTTTGGACAACATTGATGATAGCCTCGTTGATTGCCGTTACGGTAGTCAATCCCTCCGCCGCGCTCAGTGCCGCAATGGACGGCGCGACGTCCGCCGTAACTACGGCAATTTCGCTTTGCGCCGTTTACTGTCTGTGGAACGGCATTTTCGGCATATTGGAGCAGAGCAAACTTGTGGAAACGCTCAGCCGCATAACCAAACCCGTAATAAGGTTTTTGTACGGCAGATTAGACGACGCAGCCGCCGGATACATTGCGATAAATATGTCCGCCAACCTGATAGGCGTTTCCAATGCCGCTACGCCTTCCGCGCAAAAGGCAATAGAAATCATCGAAAAGGACAACTCGACGCTTTCGCGCGCGGGGGCAATGCTTTTTGTGGTAAACGCAACAAGCATACAACTTATACCCAGCACTGTAATGGGACTTCGCGCTTCTATGGGAAGTATGTCCCCTTCTGACATAATTCTGCCAACATTTATCTCCACTGCGGTAACAACGGTGCTTGGCGTGCTTTTGGTAAACTTGGCGTACGGCAGGGCAAAAAGATGAATTACGTTTTGCCTGTTTTGCTTGCCGCAACTCTTGTATACGCCGCGGTAAAAAAAGTAAACGCCTACAACGCGTTTGTGGACGGCGCAAAGCAAAGCGTGTCGCTTACGGTATCGGTACTGCCGTATCTTGCGGCAATGTTTGTACTTGTAAATTTGCTTAGGCAAAGCGGTTTGTCGGATTACTTAGTGCGGTTTTTGTCGCCGCCCTTCAAATTGCTGGGTATTCCGTCGGAACTTGTAGAACTTACTCTTTTGCGTCCCTTTTCGGGCAGCGGCTCTATTGCGCTTTTGACGGAAATCTACAAACAGTACGGCACGGACAGTTACGTGGCGCGTTGTGCAAGCGTGATGATGGGCAGTACCGAAACGGTCTTTTACGTTTCTGCCGTGTACTTTGCAAATACAAAAATAAAAAAGACGGTATTTGCGCTTCCCATTGCGTTGTTTTGTACTCTTGTGGGATGTGTAGTGACCTGCGCGTTGTGCAAAGTAATGTAAATGCGAACGCAAAACTTTATTACGCAAATTTTGTTTTAATGCTGAAAATCCGTTGCCCTATTTCATTATATCTGCTATGATGATAAAAACACGGGTGTGCAAATTTTTTCCGTGTCAAAAGGGGAATTATATGAATAAGGTAAGAGTTATTACGGACTCCAATTCCGGAATGTTGCAGGCGGAAGCGGAGGCTTTGGGCGTGACGCTTGTTCCTATGCCGTTCTTTGTGGACGGAGAGGAGTTTTTTGAAGAAATATCGCTAAGTCAGGAGCAGTTTTACCAATTGCTCAAAAGGGATGCAGACGTCAAGACCGCTCAGCCGTCGCCGTACTACTTGGAAGAACTGTGGGGCGGAATACTCAAAGAATATGACGAAATTGTGTACATACCTATGTGCTCGGGGCTTTCGGGCACTTGCGAAATGGCAAAGGGTATAGCGGAAAAATACGACGGCAAGGTTCAAGTCGTAGATAACAAGCGCATTTCCATAACTCAAAAGGAAAGCGTAATGGAAGCGGTTGCTATGGTAAAAGCCGGCAAAACCGCTGCGGAAATAAAAGATTATTTGGAAGAAACGGGCAAAATATCGTCGATATACATCATGGTGGACGATTTGAAGTATTTGAAGAAGGGCGGACGTATCAAGCCTGCCGCGGCTGCGCTCGGAACAATGCTCAATATCAAACCCGTATTGTTTACGCGCGGCGACAAATTCGACAAATTTGCAATGCCCTTTTCCGTCAAACAGGCAAAGAAGCGTATGCTCGACAAGATTGCCGACGAACTCAACACGGAGTTTAAAGAGTATTACGAAAGCGGACGTATGGTTGCTTCCGTGGCGCACACGCAAAACTTCCAAAATGCCGAGGACTTCAAAAACGAAATTATCGCGGCTTTTCCCAAAATAGTTTTTCACTATGTCGACCAATTGTCGCTAAGCGTTTCCTGCCATATAGGTCCGGGTTCGCTTGCCATTGCGCTTGCCGTCAACAACTATTTGGACAAATAAGGCATATCGACGGTTTTTGAAACGGAATTATCGCTAAAACTTCATAACAATAAAAGATGATTATACGCGCCGCTAATTTTTCGGCGCGTTTTCTATTGTAGCAAACGGTCGCCGAGTAAGTACGTGAGCAAATCTAATGTTTTTCTGCGCATTTAGTCCGCACGGGCTGACGAGTAAATATTTCCGTAAACATAATGTTAATGCCAGCAAGTATTACGCAACAAGACCGTACTGTTATTGCATAATTGACGATATTTTGCCAAACGGTTTAAGCGCAGAGTTTTGCCGATAGATAAATTGATTGATTTTAGGTTTACTTTACGGCGGTTATGTGGTAAAATACAAACAATTCTATCTCAAATTACAGAGGTATTTATGAAAATAACAATTATCGGCGGCGGAAAAGTAGGAACTGCGCTGTGCGAACAACTTGTAGACGAGGGACATGACATTGCCGTAATAGACAGCGATGCTCATATTATTTCTTCGCTGATTGACAGTATAGACGTCAATGCGGTAGTGGGCAACGGCGTTTCCGCGGAAATTCAAAAGGAAGCGGGTGTTCCCGACAGCGATTTGGTAATTGCCTGTACCCCTTCGGACGAACAAAATATTCTTTGCTGCATGGTAGCCAAGAAGTTGGGCGTTCAAAGGACAATTGCTCGCGTACGTAACCCCGAATATTTCAATTTGTTCATTTCCGACGACTTGGGGCTCAACCTTATGGTCAATCCCGAAAACGAAGCGTCGGAAGAAATTGCGCGCATAATCGGGTTCCCGTATGCTACCAAGGCGGAACTGCTTGCCGAAAACACGCTGCTTGTAGAATACAAGATACCCCAAGACAGTAAATTGTCGGGAGTGGCTTTGCGCGATATTTCGCAAAAGTTCAATGCAAGGGTGCTAATCAGCAATGTGCGGCGCGACGACAATACTTTTGTTCCGAAGGGCGACTTTATCTTGCGCGATGGCGATATAATATACATCACAGCCGCCGTCGACGAACTTTACAAACTCTTTCGCAATGCACAAGTGGCGCTGGGGCGCAACAGACACGTATACGTATTGGGCGGCGGCAGAATTGCGTTTTATCTTGCCAAACAGTTGCGAAGCAAGAACTTCAAAGTAACGGTAATAGAGCGCAACGCGGATGTTTGCAACAAATTGGACGAAATGTTGGACGGCGTGCGCATAATAAACGCCGACGGATTCAATCAACGCGTGCTCAAAGAGGAAGACGTGGAAAACGCCGATTCGGTTGTGGCATTATCCGACGACGATGAAAAAAACATACTGATTTCGATGTTTGTAAAAAGTATCGGCAAAAAAGCCATTGTCAAGGTTGACAAAACCGAGTATATCGATATGCTGGAAAACGTCGGCATAAACAGTATCGTTTCCCCAAAACATCTTACGGCAAACCAAATAGTGCGTTTTGTGCGTTCAATGCACACGGGCAAAGGCGGAAGCGTGTGTTCGGTTTACCGTATGCTTGCAAGCGGCGTCGAGTACGTAGAGTTTGAAGTCGGCAAAGACTTTAAGTACGAGGATGTGGAACTCAGAAATCTGCGTTTAAAAAAGGGCATAATAATAGTCAGCATTACGCACAACGGCAAGACGGTAGTTCCCAACGGATTGAATGCTGTCAAGAAGGGCGACCGTGTGGTAATTGCATCGCTGAGCAAAGGTATGGATAGTTTCAACGAAGTATTTGAGTAAAATTTTGACTTATTGACGGAAAAATCATGAATTACAAATTTACCGGTTATTTATTGGGAGTAGTAGCCCTGTGCGAAGGCGCATTGCTGCTTATTCCGTTTATATTGGCGTTGTGCGTCGGCGAAAGTACCGCGCTTGCATTGGGTATTACGGCAGGCATTGCGGTTGCAATAGGCATTCCGCTGGTTCTGCTCAAACCCAAGGACGCGTCGATGAAAACGCGCGGCGGTTTGGTTTCCGTTGCGCTGTGCTGGATTATGATGTCGCTGATAGGCTGTTTGCCTTTGATTATTTCGGGAAAGGTGCCCAACTTTGTGGACGCGTTGTTTGAAACCGTTTCCGGTTTTACCAGCACGGGTTCGTCGATAGTGGCAGATTTGGACGCGCTGGGGCTTGCTCTCAATATGTGGCGCGCGCTTACGCAGTGGATTGGCGGTATGGGAATATTGCTGTTTGTAATAGCCTTGCTTCCCAAAACCAACGGCGTGGCAATGCAGGTTTTCAAGGCGGAAACTCCTGGACCAAAAGCAGGCAAACTTGTTTCAAAACTCAGCCTTACGGCAAGAATTTTGTATTTGATATATTTTGTTCTTACCGTTGCGTGCGCAATAATGTTGATTTGCGGCGGCGTACCCGTTTACGACAGTTTTGTGTTGGCGTTTGCGACGGCGTCCACGGGCGGTTTTACGAGCAGTAATGCCGGTATTGCTGCATATTCCAACCTTCTGTACGTAGAGTCGGTAATTACTGTGTTTATGTTTTTGTTTGCCATCAACTTTACGCTGCATTACTTTGTAATTATAGGCAAAGTGCGCGAAGCCGTTAAAAGCGAAGAAGTTAGGTGGTTTGCAGGCATTATATTAGGCGCAACCGTCGTTATTACGTTGTCGCTGTTTTTCTCGCACGTATACGAGGATTTTTGGACGTGTTTGAGGTATTCGCTGTTTCAGTCGGTATCGGTCATTACCACAACGGGCTTTGTCTTTGCCGATACATCGCAGTGGCCTGCGTTTGCTCAGGTGGTGATACTTCTTCTTATGTTTGTGGGAGGATGCGCGGGTTCTACTGCCGGCGGACTTAAAGTTTCAAGGATAATGATTTTGACAAAATCCGGTATGCGCGAACTTTCCGCATCGCTCAACCCCAGACGCGTGGTAAACATTCATCTTGAAGGACGCGTGGTGGAAAAAGATACCGTTCACAGTACGCTGAGATACTTTTTGGTGTACATAATGGTATTTATATTTTCGTTTTTGTTAGTTGTAATAGACAACTTCGGCGTTACGCCGCAAGCGACGTTTGTAGACGGATTTTCCGCAGTGGCAACCAGTTTGAACAATGTTGGTCCTGCGCTGTTCGATTACGCTTCGGGTAACTTTGCCGATTTTACGGCTCTTTCCAAGTGCGTGCTTATTTTCGATATGCTTGCCGGCAGACTGGAAATTTTGCCGCTGCTTATGCTGTTTAACTACCGCTCTTGGCAATGATATGCGCGTTTGGGCAACATTCCCGACGGTTTACGACCTCGGCTTTGCAACCGCAGCAACGCGCGTGCCCGTCGCAGCAATGCGTGCGTCTGTAGTAACACAATTTTATGGACACTATAAAAATAGAGTAAATACAGGCGTTTTTACCGTATTTACAGTATAAAACAGACTGTTTTCGTATTAACCGCCGTAGACAGCGGTTTAGCGTAGAACGCAGGAAAGAGCGGAGGCGAGAAATACGGCGGACACGAAAAGCCTGCGCATGCCTGCCGTATTTCCGCCGCCGCTTTTGCGTTACCCAATGGGTTAGTTTGTTAGTTCGGTTTGTCAGGTTAGGCGCACGCCTAACGACCATTTGGGGGTTTACTCTAAAATTTAATATTTGTTATATTTGCCGAAAGACAAACACAATTTGACATTATCAATCTCTAATCATTCGTAACATTGATGCCCTTGAACTTCTTTATATATTGTTTGGCGCGTTTCGCTTCGGCATTGCGTTCAATAATAGCTACGTCTGCCGCTTCCCAAACAAATAACGTCCCGCTTATGTTTATAATATCGAATATTATCTGAGGCCAATCTAAACGGCTTAACAAATAACTGACAAGCAATATTACGCAGCCGCCTGCAAGCAACGACAGCCCCGTAATATTTTTGCGGCGGCGATCAAGTTCGA
>JAMPHX010000075.1 GCA_023663205.1 Corallococcus sp.
TGCGCCATCATTTGCTGCTGCATTTGCATTTGCTGTGCAAGCAATTGCTGTTCCATTGCATTGGGCTCGCCTTGCGCGTTGGGTTGCTGTGCATAGCCGACAGTTTGATTGTTTGAAACGCCGCTTCCGACGTTAGCACTGCCGCCGTTGTTATCGGAAACCGCATTTGTTTCGGGTTTGTTTGCCATATCCGATTTATTTACTTCCGTTTCTTTTGTCTGTGCTTCCTCAACGGCTTTCTTTTCAGCCTCTTCTGCCGCAAGTTTTTCGGCTTCGGCTTTCTTCAATGCTTTTGCTTTGGCGTATTTTCTGCCGAAAACTATTGCAAGCACGATTATTGCTATAAGCACTAACAAAATAATAAACCATACCCATATCGGCAATCCCAAAAATTCCTGCTCAAAAAATCCTTTGGGCGCAATATATTTGTCGGGACTTGTTACTTCGCCCTTTTCGTCTGCGTCAACAAGCGAAAAACTGCTTGTATAATCTTGCTTGACCCCTACGGTAACCGTATATTCGGCATCGGCGACAAGTTGGTTTTCGGCAACTTCTTCGCCGTCTGCGTTGTAGAAATGATATTGCAATGCGCTATCCAAATGATTATATTCATTGCCGAGGGTTGCAACGGGCTTTCCGCCGTCGTCAATCGACCACTCTACGGGCAGTTGCGACGCGGCAATCGTAAACGCGTATTCCACATCGCTCTTATCGTCGGTATCCGCCCATTTGTACGGACCGTCAATGCGAACTATTACCTTGTACTCGCCTACTTCCGTTTGTTTGAAATATTGCAAAGTAACTTCGGTTTCTACTTCGTCTTCGCTCTTGACAAACAGTTTTACTCTGCCTTGCTCTACCAACTGTTTAAGTCCGTCGGGAGCGTAATCCTTTTCCTTGCCGATGTATGAACCGTTATTTGCACCGTCTTGATACTGCGGTTTTGTCAAAATGCCGGCAGGCTTTTGCGGGTCGTCGCCCAAAGTAAACTGTTTGCTTGTATCAACGCCGTCCGCAAACTTTATTACGATATTGTTTTCGTTATCCTGCGTTGCCGTCAAAGTTTGTGTAAGCGTTTCCAAATAATGAACAGACCAATCGTCCGTAATAACGTTGCCTTGCGCGTCGCAGTATCGGTTTGTATACAAACCGTCGGGAATTGTATCTGCAAACAGTGCTTCCCATGGTCCCGCGCCTTCGTTAACGTCGTCCCAATCAACAACCGTAATTTCCAACTTGCCGACGCTTAAACGCACTTTTTGCGCACTCTGTTTCAATATTCCGTTGTCATTCCAGCGTGTGTTTGCGCCGTCTATAAGCGAGAACGTCACGTCGTAATCGCCTGCGTCCTTGATATTTGCAATGTCTGCCGCAGCAAGCGTGAAAGGAGTTCCGTCCACCCAATGCACAAGCGCGGTTACTTTGTAATAAACATCCAGTTCGCTTGCGTCCAAACCGACAAGCGTCAACAAATCGATGGTTTCGGCGTTGAAAGTCGTACTGTTATCGACGGGTTTGGTAATTTTGTGCGGGTCAATGCGCCAATCGAGCGTTGTCGGAAGGTCGGTGGCACTCGGCATACCTATCAATTCAAAGTTGACGTCTATAAAACTTTCGTCCAATACGTAATGCGCTTGATAAGTGGCGTTGTTACCCGTAACCGCGCTGCTGACGTTGCCCGTATACGTTATTGTACCCGCATTGCCCAAACCGCTTGCGGCAAACATCTTGGCAAGCACTTTATCTTCGTCATCGCCTTGTTCGTCGCCCTTGGGAAAACCTACAAGTATTACTTTTTGTTCCTTGCCTTGCGGTTTGCCTTCGACAAAAACGGGGTTGCCGTTCTCGTCGGTTTTTACCTCAAAGGCAAGCGGTATGGACGGATTGTAAACATGTTCGTTGCCGTCGGCGTCCAAATATCCCCAACGCACGCCCGACATATCTATTTGATACTTTTGTATTTCGAGCGTCATACTTGTGACAGTCAAGTAATACTCGACGTCTGCGGCGTCGGTTAGAACCACTTCTATTACATACTTACCGGCCGCCATAGGTAATTGACCGTCTCCGAGCGGCGCGCCCTTATTGCCTTGGGCGGCTTCGTCGAATGCGTAATACTTGATTGTAAAGTTATCTTGCGACAAATCGTTATCGGTACTGCCCAGCGTCACGCGGATATCTCTGCCTAATACTCCGTGCGCATTTCCGTCGTATGTCACTACGCTGTCGCTCATTGTGACGGAAATAGGCGTACGGCTATCCCCTGTTGTAAAACTGCGGGTAAAGTCGCCCGACGACGTATTGTCTACCAACTCCAACACTTCCGACCACTTGTTTTTGGTGTCGTCGGAAAGACTGTCGGAAAGCACCGCTTTGACGTAATAATTGCGCTCGGTGCCGTTTTCAACGAGTATTTCGTCAATACTGTTGAGTTTTTGCGCGGCAATTGGGACGTCTTTGGTACCCAAGTAATAGTACTCGTAAACAATGCCTTTGCCGTCATACTTGTGGTTAAGGTGAGGAAGCATAAACACCTTGGTTTTATCCGCTTCGCCTTCAGGAGTTTCGTCCGTCTTCCACATTGCGTCGGTAATTTCTATTTTGAGTTTTGTTATTTTCCATTCGAGAGTAGGCGCGCTTATCGTTTCAAAGTTATTTGTGTCGTATTTCAGTCCCAAACACTTTGCAGTGTAATTTCCGACATACTTGCCTTGATTGTTTTCGTATACGCCCGCGCCTGTATTTACCGTAACGCCGGCAGGAAGGTTTGTTAAGGTAAGCGTATAGTTTGTGCCTTTCCAAGGCAGACCATCGGCAGGATAATCCTGCACGGTACCGTTTGCGTCTACATATTGCCATTTTACTCCGCTCATATCGACGGATAGTTTGTTTATCATCCACTTGAGCGTGTAATCCATTGTGGCAGACGTCGTGCCGTTGGGCAATTTGAATTCGTATCCGTCATCGGCTTTGAGCGCTACTACTGCCGTATAATTGCCTACGGCGCTTGCTTCGTTATCCTTGTAACCGTCGGCGTACTTGGTTTTGTCTATTGTCATATGGTAGACGGCAAGCGTTGCTTCGTCCAACGTCAATTTGTACGAATAGGATTTGAGCACGCCGTTGTCGTCGTAAACCGAATATTGCAAATTCGAGGGCAACTCTGCCGCCGCGCCCTGCGCAACTCCGTCCTTGTACTTTACATATTTCCATACGAACGCATCGGGGTCGGAGCCTGCATTTGCCGCAACCACCACCAATTTGAGATTGGCAATTGCCGTAAGCGCATTTGCAAGCGTGTAGTTGTCGTCATCTGCACCGTTGCCGACAATTTCAAAAGTAATGGGATACGCGCCCACGGAATACTTTGAATCGGCAAACAAACTTTTGCCGAGCGTTACCGTATAGGAGCCGTCGTCGGCAACGGTATCGTAAGTTGCTACGCTTTCGATAGTCGTAAACGACAAATCGGCTTCCTTGGTTACCAACAACTTGACATTGATGCTATCCTGCAAACCCTGAGAAACGTCTTTGACCGCTCCGCTTATCTTAAATACAATCGAGTAATCGTCGGTAGACGACCAACTTACCGCTCCATTCGGCGCGGACGATGCGTATGAAAGGCTCAAATCCTTTTGTTTAACCTTTATCAATACTGTTTTGTCATCCTGACCGCCCGATTTCCATTCGTAATTATCTTTATCGGCAATGGAAAACTTGACGGTATATTCTCCCGCATTGCGAATTTCTAATCTCAATGTGCCGTCGGCGTTTGCGGTGTTTGCCAATGTCACGGCAGAGGTTTTGCCGTTTATTTTGCGCTCTACCGACGATAGCGTCAACGGATTGACGGGATACTTGCAATCGGTTGTTTCCAAAACAGCCGTACTCGGGTAGTTTTGCAAAACAAATGTCTGCGTAGTTCCGTCGTATGTTTTTTCGCCGTCGCTCGTGTTGGAAAACTTGGGAAGTTCCAATTGCTTTTTCTTGATTTTGAAACTTGCGGTTTTGTCGGTTTGAGTGTCGTCAGACCATACATAGTTTACTTTGTCGGCAATAGCAAATGTTACCGTATATTCGCCCGAATCGGTAAGTTTGATTGTCAATGTGCCATCGGCATTAGCGGTATTTGACGGCAACGGATTGAGGTTTGTCGGACTGCCGTTTACCGATTGGGAAACAGATAAAATACTGAGCGGATTGACGGGATACTTGCACGTACCCGTTTCCGGCACTTGCGTGCTTGGATAATTTTGCAATTTGAACGTCTGTTCAAGCCCGTTGTAAAAAATTTCCGACTCGCTTGACGTTGCAAATGACGGTACAAACAGTTTCTTTTTGTCAACCGTAAACTCTATTTCCGTTTGGTCTGTGCCTGTATCGCGCCAAGTATAAGATTCGGAATAGGCTCCTATGGTTTTGGTTTTGGTTTTCAGCGTGACTTTGTATGTGCCGGCAGTTGTGAAGTTTACCGTAGTATCGGTATGAGTAGGCGTAACCGCACCTGCGGGAGCGTCTTTAAGCGTAATATCCGAAACCTTCATAGTATCGGTATCGAAGCCCGACAATGTTGAAAAGTTTATTTGCTGACTGAGTCCGTTGTAGGTATGACTGCCTGTAAGTTCAGGCTTGGTGACAGCATTGGAATCGCGGTCGGCAAGCGTCAAATTAAGGTGCAATGCGGGACGTACGTTGTAAGTATTTGTACCTTCCCTAACATACTGTATGCCGTTATTTCCAATAAGACGAATATTGACTCCGTCGGAATTACTTGCGATATTCCCCGTACGCAGCAGATAATTGTTCGATGCTTTGGTTTGATTGGCGGAAAGCGCCCAACAGCCTACACTATATGACGAGGTTGACGATTCGTAACCCAATCTGCCTGTTTCCGCCCAAGAAGGACACCACAAATAGTCGTTTTGCCAAAATCCGTATCTTGCGTTGCTGAAATAATACGTGCGCAACGTAGCCTTAGAATTGTTTGCATTGGTATAACCGTTCCAATAGTCGTTACACAATTGGTCTGCAATAAACGCACCTATCTTTTGATAATCGGCATTGGCAGGCTTTGTTATATACTCGGTAAGACTATCCGCAACATCGGTTTTGGGCATGGTAAACTTTGCAAATACACTGCTTGCACTTTGATTATACGGAGTTAGAGTGCTTTGACCCGATGCATACCCTCCGCCGTTATTGAGCGTAACGGCGCGCACATAACTTGTGCCGTACATATTTGCAGGATAAGTTACTTGTGCATTGCTTGTCGAATGTCCCGAAAATTTGGACGGAGTTATTATATCTTCGGCAAATAAAGTCAAGTTAACGCTGTTTCCGTCCGCACCTTTGAAAAGGTAAACAGGAGTCCAAGTCAAACCGCCGAAATCCAACAAAATATCGTTACCGCCGTTTAGCGAACGGAAATAGGCAGAATTACGATTGCCCCCATCCGCCATATTCTTTACCGTTTGGTAAGTTGCGTCGGCGTCGCCCGTCAACTGTTCGTACAAATCTTTGAGTTTATCTCCGTTAAAAACTTTGATACCGCTATTTGTTGCGTAATGGCTGTTTGTAATGGAACCTATATTGACGGTTGCCGCTGTAGACATAGCATCGGATGTTTGCGTGTCGAAAGCATACGCCGCAAAAAACGCGCTGCCGATTAGCATTACGCACAAAAGCACTGCAAAAATCAGTCTTGCTGCCGACTTGCGATTGCTATGCGATTTGGCAGTGCCGCCCCCCCCAATAAAATTTAACTGTATTTTTCTCATATGACTCACCCTCTAACTTGCCGTATAGGCTTATGTAGGTACGTTTATGCTGAATGCGTGTAAAACCAAAGTTATCATTTGCGGCGGCATAGATGTTGCTATTTAGCAACCATGCATTTGTTTTGCCGTTTGTCAATGATAACCCCAATATTTACTTATGTGTATAATAATACAATTATACAGATAAATGATACAAATAAATATAGATTTAGTCAAGCGATTTACTTTAAATATGCCGTTTTAGAAGTTTTTTCGGCATATTACGCGAAAACTACATATTACCTCGTCAACGCACTGCATTACAAAATAATAAATTTAAAGTAAAACTATTGCTTAGTCTGCCGTAGATATGTATACCGATTGTTAGCGGTATCGGCATTGCACGGGAATAAAGTATCTAATAACAAAATATTGCTCTGTTGCAAATAACTAAATAAATCAATACAAAGGCTAAAACGGTAATTTGCGCACCAACTCTATCATTGCACCCTATCGTAATTACAAAGCAACATTTACGAAAATAGCAGTTTTTACTTTTTGTCAAGCAAAAAGGCGGAAAGCAATTGTTTGCTTTCCGCCTTTTTAGGTTTACCTGTGATGTATGCCTATACCGTTGTTGCCGCTATTGCATATGAGTTATTCTTTTGCAATTTAGTTTTTACCGTCATTGCGAACGAGCGTTAGCGAGTGCGGCAAT
>JAMPHX010000076.1 GCA_023663205.1 Corallococcus sp.
AAAACGAGGAAGCATTGCTGTTTTTCAATAAAATAAACAGTTATGAAGCGCGTCTTAACCGAATAGTATTGCTGCTTAGGCGACGTGATGTATATTATGCCTGTGAGCAGTACTACAATTTGTATTCGGATTTCGGAGGCAAGTACAATGTGCTTGCCGATTTGTCGTGGGCACTCGGCAAAGATGCCAAAGACTATATCGGTGCTTTTGAAAAATACGGTAAAAGCACTAAGCGTGAACGTAACAAGCGTAACGCCGATAAGAAGAAGTGCGTAAAGTTGGAACAGTTTGAGGAAGATTCGGTCGTTACCGATATCGGTGACGGCGAATATGACGACATAGATGCATATTTTGACGGTGATTTGCCGATTGAAGAATTGGAATCGGCATTGACCTCTCGCCGCAAATCCACCTTTTATTTGACTGGGAGCAATGAGTATTACGATTTTTTGCGCCGCCAATTGGAAGTATGTCTTATGAGCGGTAAAATTTCGGATGGCGAAAAAATTGCCGAAAGAATATTGTCAAGCAATACAGATTATTTGCCGTTGCTTGAAACAAAATTGTATTTGCTGTTGGTCAAAGGCAAAACGGATGAAGCCGATGAATTGGCGCTCAAAATTTACGATAAGGATTTGTCTGCTACGGCACTTTTTTGTGTCGCGGATGCTCTTACGGAAAACGATGCCGAACAATTGAATTCTGTTTTGCGCAGGCTATTGGAAAAGTGCGATGATTTGGAGGAATTCCATTTGCGCAGTTGTGTTTCCATTGCGGGCAGAAAATTGAAAAGCGCAGATTTGGCTGCGCAGTTTGCAGGATATTTGTTTGAATATTTTGAAGATTTTCATTTGGAAACGCTCAGAATTTGCGCCGTTGCATTTTACAATAACGGTGATATCGCGCGTGCCAAGGAAGTGGCGCGTCTTTTGCAATCGTATGTCCCAGAAGATTTATTCTGTATGATATTACTTGACTATTTCAAACGTGCCAAGGGTAGTTCCGCAGATAATCTTGGGTATGCCGAAGGTTTGACAACGCATTATGTTTATCCTGACGCAATACTTGTCAGTGTCGCGGATTGGATTGAAAAGCATATCGATGACGGCGCAAGCAAAAGAAAATTTTTGTATATGTCCGTGTTGGCTGATGCGCTCAAAGAAACTACGCGCAATCGCGCAGTGACGTATGGCAAGAACACGCTAATAAAAGCCTTACGCCAAGAAGGATTATGTAACGAAAGAGGATTTGTCAAATTTGCTGTAAATACGCTGCGTGCGCCGTATGCAGACAAAACGGTTAACGCATTGCTGCTCAAACAACTTGCGCTAAAAGGATATGTTCGCCCCGTGTGCGTAAATTACGCCGATACCGCAACATATATGTTAAATATGTCTTTGCTAAGCGGTGCAAACGGAAAATTGCTCGATGTTCTTTGCAGTGTCGCGGCACGAAGCGAGTTTACCGAAATAATCAAACCGATATTGGTTCAAGCATACGAAGTTGTTGTTGACGATAAACCTGCTTGCGATTCGGAACAACTTGTCGGTGAAATTATGTCTTATATTTCGCAGGCGTACGGATTTGCCGATACTAAGCCCGAACAGACGGAATAGCGACGTTTTTTTACAGAGTATTCTTTTGACTTCACGTACGGGTAAATATATAATTGTATTTATCTTGCGGGAAACATACGGCACTAAACTGTATTTAACGTCTGTGATAAAAATATAAATAGTCAAAATAAATAGTAACAAAATTGTGAAACGTATGTCTGTTGGCGTGTTGACATATGTACTGAATTTGCGTTAATTGTAATAGACCCAAGATTGCATAAGACCTGCGGCAATAGGTGCGGCAGTTCACTGTACGGTCTTGGGTAATTTTTTGTCCGCAGATAAATGCGTATTATTTGGTATATTTCGATTATTTCAATCTAATTTGTTTTAGGTTGAGTCTTTAAATTTTTTTCACCGAATTTGTTTATTATAAAAATTCCCAAACATACAAGCAACATCGCTAAAAGGGTAAATACGTTTAGCAATTGCTCGGTTTCGTTCAGTATAACCGCTGAGAACACTGCGCCGAACAGCGGATTTGTGCTTTTGAATACGGCAATTTTGGATACGGGATTATATTTCAGCAAAGTGCCTTGCATTGTAAAAGCAAATGCAGAAAGAAAAGCAAGATATATCAGCATAAAAACGGCAGAAACGGTTGCTGTCGGTATTTTTCCGCCAAAACACAAACCTATAATAACAAGCACAATACCGCCGATAAAAAACTGGTAACCGCACAGAGCGGTAGTGTTTTCGTGTTTTGAAAATCTTTTAACAAGACCCGCGGATATCGCGGCTGACAAACCGGAAAATATCACAAAACCCTCGCCCAGTAAAGAAAACTCGAAAGAAAATTCGCCGCCCAGATTAAGTAAAATAACTCCGCCGAACCCAAGAACACAGCCGATAAGTTTAAAGAAATTGAATTTTTCCGTGCGGAAAATAAAACAAGCGGCAATAATAGTAAAGAAAACTCCCAATCCGTTCAGTATGGATGCTTTTACACCTGCGGTATTTGCAAGCCCAATGTAAAAGAACGTGTATTGCAAAACTGTTTGAAACAATGCTACCGTCAAAACGCGCCAAATGTTTTCTTTTTTGGGGAGAAGAAACTTTTTCTGCGAAACAGAGCCGAAAGCAATTACAAAAATTCCTGCCAAGGTAAAACGCGTACCTGCAAATAACATAAGCGAAGGTACGTTTGTTTTGTCTATACCAAACAGTTCGTAGCCTATTTTTACGCAGGGAAATGCGCTTCCCCACAGAACACAGCACAGTATGGCGCAAATACAAACAACGTAATTTTTTGTAAATGTTTTTTCGGGTTCTTTTATCATTACTGTATTATATTGCATTTTTCCCAAATGAGCAAACAAATTAAAACTCACCTGTAATGATTTTTAATTTATGTGTCAATTGAATAAAGCCACTGCATTTTCAATATTGTTTTAAACCGTAAGGTAAAATATAATGTTAATGTCTTAATATAAACAAAAGATTACTCTTTATTCCGTTTCAAGTCGCGGTTTTGTTCTTTTTAGAGTTGTGTTTATGTATTTTGCAAGCAGAATTTCTTCGCAAATAAATTGCCATCGATATTACTGTAATTGCGCCTATTACCGATATAAACGGATAAAAGTATTTTATTATTGTGTCAAATCCGAGCATAGATAGTGCAAGCGCCGCAAAAAGAGTAATCATTACGGAAAGGTCTTTGTCCAAAGTAACTGTATTTACCAAATCGATTACGGGGTATGCGTTTGATAAAACCGAAGTCAGAGTTGCCAGATAAATTGCAAGTGTGGCGCATATTGTCATAGGTAAGTTTCCTTTTGCTGCAAGCAGTGCGGGAATAGGGACATTGATAAACGGTGAGGCTGAAAAGGTACATAGTTGCAGAATGGCAAGTAACCCTATCAGCGCGCAGGATATAATGCAAATACTAATTTGATATTTTAAGGGCTTGTGTGACATTGTGGCGACAAATACTCCCAAAGACATAACGAAGTTAAACATACCGTAAGATACGGCAGAAATCGCTTGTGGCGCGCCGGCAAAGGTAGACACTTTGGGTGTAACTGAAAATAAAACCAAAATAAATATAATAACAAAAGGCATCGCTATTGAATTTACCTTTCCGATTTTTTCAATGCCTCCGCGCAGAATTATTCCCGAAATAACTGCAGTGGCAAAAGAAAATATGGGCAACGCTCTGTTTGTTTCAAATATGTATGCCAAACAGTCGTTTGCACCCGCTAACATTGTGGAAGTGACAATGAAGTAACAGGTTGCAAGCAAAAGATGTATTGCGAATGCTTGTTTTCCGTATAATGCGGCAATCATACTTTCCGTTGAGTCGGCGCCGAACTTTCCGCAAAATATGCTTGTTAAGCAGAGACAGCCGCAAATAATAACGCTAAAAATAATAGGCGACAATATTTTTTCGCTGCCGAAATAGAGCAGCAATTCTTTTCCGCCTACAAATCCGGCACCTATCACACAGCCGAGAACCACACATATGCTTTGAAACAAATCCCTAATAGTTTTCATATCCTAAATTTATTTGCACCGAATGCAAAATAATACTTTTATTAAACATATTTGAATTTGAGTGATAAAAACAGATATCGAAGTACGCATTGTCGACAACATTGCATTGCGATTTCAAAAAACATCGGTAGAAGAATAGACATTGGAATAATTATGTTTGACTTTCAGATGTATCGCATGGTGCTTCTTTGCGTGTTGATATGCGTATTGCCGGCAATATTACATTGCAAGTTCCAAGATAGTAGCGTTAGAATTGATATTGCAATTATTCTGTTTGACTGTATTTACGGTTGTAAAGTCATAAACTAAACGCTATCGAGAAATTTGTCTCGATAGCGTTATGGAGAGTTTTTTTTAATTTTATTATGATTTAAAGTGCTTTGTGCGATATTATTGCACGCATAGTATTTAATTATCTGTGTTTTAGCACAAGTTTTTCCAACAGAGCGACCAATGCGTACATAATACCCGCCAGTACGCACAGAACAATGGTACAAGTCATTACAAGGTCAAGTTTAAATGTTTGCGAGCCGTATATAAGCAAATAGCCGAGTCCCTCTTTGCTTACAAGATATTCGCCCATAATACTGCCTACCCAACTCATACCCACGTTTATTTTGAGTGTGGCAAGTAATGTCGGAATGTTTGCCGGTGCAACAAGTTTTACAAATATTTGCATTCTTGTGGCATTCATCGATTTTAGCAGCAAAATTTTGTCCTTATCCGTATCGATAAAACCTTGTAGAACGGTAATGGCGGTAATTACTACCGAAATAAGCACTGCCATTGTTATAATGGACGCTTTGCCGGTTCCTGCCCACAGTATAATAAGAGGACCAAGGGCTATCTTCGGCAAACTGTTCAATACTACTAAATACGGCTCGAATATTTTTTGCAAGTACTCATTCCACCACAGAATAACAGCAATCATGTAGCCCAATGCGGTACCTATCACAAATCCCGCTACCGTTTCGTACGTGGAAACAAATGTGTGTTTCCACAGACTGCCGTTTGCCGCAAGTTCTGCCAGCGTTTTGGCTACCCGAGACGGACTGCTTGTAATAAAACTGTCAATTGCTCCCGTTTGTGCCAGTAATTCCCAGATACCGAGAATAAAAATCAAGACGCCTACTTGCAGCAGATGTATCAATACCTTTTTTCTGTTTTCCGATTTGAGATATTGTATATGACTTTGAGATAAACCTTCGTACTTTTTCATGATTGCTCTCCGCTCAGATGTTTGTATAATATTTCAAATTGTTTTGAAAATTCGGGTGACTCACGCCGTTTCAGCGGTTCGAGGGTTTCTTCAAAGTTTGTCAGATGTTCGCATTTGAGTTTTGCGGGGCGTTTTGTCAGCACGATAATTCTGTCGGACATCGAAATTGCTTCGCTTATGTCGTGCGTAACAAGTATTGCGGTTTTTCTTTCCTTTTTGATTATAGAGTGCACGTCGTCGCAGACGGCAAGGCGAGTCTGAAAGTCCAATGCCGAAAACGGTTCGTCAAGTAAAAGCACATCGGGACTTGTAGCAAGCGTTCTGATAAGAGCAACGCGTTGCCGCATACCGCCCGAAAGTTCCGACGGATGGTGATTTTTAAATTCGCTCAGTCCGTATTTTTCAATCAATTGTAAGGCATATTTTTCCGTTTCAGGTGTGAGTTTCTTTTGAATTTCCAAACCGAGAGTGATGTTTTTGTATATCGTTCGCCATTCAAACAGATGGTCGCGTTGCAGCATATAGCCTACGGCGTTTTTGTTGTCGGATAAGATATCCACGCTTCCGCTTGTCGGTTTTATCAATTGCGATATCAGTGACAGAATGGTGGTCTTACCGCAACCGGACGGACCCAAAATTGCGACAAACTCTCCTTCCTCAATACCGAACGACAATTTGTCAATAGCGGTAGTTTCCTGCGTTTTGCTGTAAAACACTTTACTTACGTCATTAAATTTCAGTATTGTCATTAAGTGTGTTTCTCCTTGGGTGTGTTGGGCGACAAAACCGCAATGCCTTTATCCTTGCTATTTGGCTACAATTTTATCCGATATGGAGATATCCACAATTGTTTCGTAAGAAACGCGCTTGGAAAGTTCTCCTGCGTTT
>JAMPHX010000077.1 GCA_023663205.1 Corallococcus sp.
GTTACCACGAAAATATTTGTGTGATTTATCATACCACTATATATTGTGGTTTTTTCTTGATTTTTACCCTAAAAAACACAATTTAAGTGTTCTACTGAGGTTTGCCCCGCGCCCCGAATGTAAAGTTTACAAACCCAATTTGACGCGCTTGTTGTGTTTTGCCAAGTATTCCTTCATATTATCCGTCAAATGCGCGGAATCTATTTGGGTGACTGCGGTAATATGTTTTACGTATTCCGTTTGACTTTCGGTCAAGTCGGACGAAACAACCAATTTGCCGCAGGTATCGAAGGTAATCTGTCCGCACTCGAACATCCTGTCGTGGTTGGCGCACAGCCACAATCCGTTATCTGCATCCACTGCCTGTTTGCGCTTTTCCGCATCGGTCAAGGCGGATTTGTCAATATCGGTAATGCGGTGTACGTGCGACGCGACGATTGCCGATTCTATATCGCATCCGCACAGATAACACTTCTTTTTGCCGTATTTGCCCAGCAAATTGAATTTGAACTCCTCCTGCTTGCGGCAAGTGGATTTGTCCGAAGTTTTTCTGTCGGCAAGCACGATTGCGCCTTCGGCAATACATACGCCGTACGCTTCCATCAACTCTTTGTCGGCGGCAGATACGCGTTCCGTCCCGTGTTCCTTTACCTGCACGAAATTAACCTTTCTGCCTTCGCGCTTGGCAATTTGCGCCAACTGGCACGCCACAAACGCAGATTCCTTACCGTTTGCACCGTACAGTTTGCCGAATACCGTATACTCGCCCTCATCTTCCATTGCATAGGAAGCATTGTTTGCGGGATTATACTGCTGTCTGTCGGATTTGGCATACTTCCAATCGGCAAAAGTATTGTAGGGCTGTATTGCAGGCAAACCCAAACTGCTTTCGTTCAGGATGTCTATACCCAAAGTTTTTGCCGTCCTGTACGTATCGATGATAAACGGCGACTTTGCCTTGTCGGAAGTATCCAACAAAAAGATGCAAAGTTTTTTGTTTTTTGCTGTGTCCGCGATATATTCGGAAAGCACCGTCGGTATGTACTGCGCCAAAAACGCATTTCGTCCGTCGGCTTGCGCGCGGCTGACAATGACGTATACTTTGACGTCGTCCGTTTCCGCAATCAAACATCTGCCGTTTCCCTTGACGTATGTAATGTCGTACGGTTCGGTCAAATGCAGACGCTGCAAAATTTCGCCGGCGACGTCGGAAGTGATTTCCGCTTTGAATCTTTCTTTGATAAATATTTTCATTCTTCCGCCCCGTAGTTTACGACTATTATTTCCGTTCGGTCTTTACGCGCCTTGCCGTCGTACGGCACTGTGCGGTAATTGTTATTTTCAATCCACTGCTGCAAAACAGTGTTTGTTTTGCCGTTGTGAGTAAGCACATTGGATAACATAAACTTGATATTTCGCGCGTTTAATCCGTCCAAAAATTTGAGAAGACGCTTTTCTTCCGACAAATTCCAACCGTTAAATCCGCGTTTGCCGTCATTGTAACTGCCCAAAGTTATGAGATACGGAGGGTCGATATATACAAAGTCGTCGGGCTTTATCAAGTCGAAAAACCTTTCGTAATCTTCCGCGTAGTAAAAGACGTTTTTCTGCTTTGTTATGCGCGCAAACGATACGAGTTTTTCCAAAATCCTATCGTTGAACCCCGCCTGTCCCACGGGATTGTTGTAATCGTAATCGCCGTTGAACCGTATTTGCTGCTGAAACCCGTACATAATCAGCAAAAACAGTTCCCTGCAATCGCGCTTGCCCAGTTCCGTGCCGTTGTATTTGCTACGCAGTTTGAGATACGCTTCTTTGTCGGCTTTTTTCAAACCGAACTTATCTATCGTTGCGCGTATGTACTTGTAAAATTCGGCGATATTTGCTGTTGTAATGTATTCCAACAACTCTTTTACTTTGAAATTGACGTCGTTGTAAACGACCTTTTTTGCATTTACGTTTATGCCCACGTTGAAACCGCCGGCAAACAAATCGTAAAACGTATCTATTTCGGCAGGCATATTTTGACACAGAAAATCCGCCATATCGTGCTTGCCGCCGATAAAGTTAAGCGGCGAAGCGTAACGCACGTCGGGTTTCTTTTCCACGTAAAACAAGTATTCCTTGTGTTCCTTGTCTTCGGCAACGACGTTTTTGTATCGGCGGTAACTGAATTTTTCAAATTCGTAAGTTTCCGCCTTGCCGTATCTTTTGAGTACGCTTTCAATGTACTCCTTGCTCATTATTCCGTCCGAACTGTAACTGAGTATTATATGCTTGAAATTTGCATTGGCGATAAGTTCTTCAAACGCAACCTGAACTTTGCCGTCTTTGGAAAAATCCGAAGCGTAATCCGACATATCGCGCGCGCCCGTTTTGCCTTTGAGCACGGGATTGTCGTACAGCGCCAATGTTTCCAACAGGTGATATTGTACGGAATATTGATTTTTGGTATAGGGCGGGTCAAGATACAGAATATCTCCCGAAACTTTTTTGATAACGTCAAGTATATCGCCGTTGTATATTTCCGCAAGTCTGTCTACATACGGTTCGGTATCTATCGGCAGATATTCCATCGGTTTTGTAGCGCGGGGATCCCACGATTTGAGATATGCGCCGTATACGCCCGCGACGTTTGCCACCTTGGAAACCGATTCGATAAGCGACGCCACAAGATAAAACTTTTCGTTTTCCGAAATTTTGCCTTCCTCGTACCACTTGTTTACGGAAGAACGTATAAAATCGATTTTCTGCGCGTTTTCGTGACTGAAATACATTCTTTCGGAAAACACCGGCGCAAAGTTTCGGGCAAAAAACCCGTTGCAATGCGAGTAATCCGTACTGTTAAAATACTCAAACGGGTCAAATCCGAGCGACTTGAACATCTCTTTGGGCGAATTTAACTTTGCTTCCGTAATCACGTAAGAAAAATACAAATTGTCGTTGGCAATTATTTTGTATCTGTCTTTGTAGTGATGCGCCACGCTTGCCGTGCCGCTGAAAGCATCAAAAAAGGTAAGTCCTTGTTTGTCAAGTCCCTTTCTGTCTATCAGTCTGTCTATTTCGTACAGTATTTTGGTTTTGTTTCCTATGTATCTCACGGATTTATTGTATCGTACACGAATGAAATTTACACAACTGATGTACTGCGTGATACGAACTAATAACGAGCAATTGACTGTAATATAACGCGCAAATGCAGTCAGCCGTCGTTATATATGTTATTATACCGTACACGAATGAATTTTACACAAATAAATATTTTGCCGCGTGATACGATGTAATAACGAGTGCTTGACTGTAATAAAACGTAGTTAAATGCAGTTAGCCATTATTATATATGTTATTATATCATACAATTGCGCCGTTTGCACAACTATTTTTGCGCAAGATACATTATGGCGACGGTATATAAAGTTTTACCTTATTGTCAGGCGGTAAGAGATTACCCTTTGACGGTTTTTATGACGGAGTTGTCCGCCGCAATGTTTTCGATACGGACTTTGTGCTGCTTTTGCCGCAAACGCTTGCGCTTTGCACTTTGCAATGTTACAATCAATGCGGCGGCGCATTTTTGCTTTACGATTCGTCGCAATTTTGCACGCCGCCGAATATTTGCGGCGCGCCACTTGCCGCAATATTTTCGTTACGGTAAGCGTGCTTTGCTTAAAATAAAACTTACGTAATAAAAGTCCCTCGATATGTATTTGCTGCTCCTGTCATTGATATACGTTGCTTTTATCAGTTTGGGATTACCCGACTCCCTATTGGGCTCGGGTTGGCCTGCCATATACCCCGATATGGAAGTGCCCGTAAGTTACATGGGTATTGTTTCCATGGTAATATCGGGCGGAACAATTGTTTCGAGTTTGTTTTCCGACAGACTGACGCGTAAATTAGGCACGCGCACGGTAACCGCGGTAAGCGTACTGTTGACGGCAATTGCGCTGTTCGGGTTTTCGTTTTCTTCAAAGTTTTGGATGCTGATAGTCTTTGCCGTGCCGTACGGGTTGGGCGCAGGAGCAATAGACGCCGCATTGAACAACTACGTTGCACTGCACTACACTTCCAAACATATGAGTTGGCTGCATTGCTTTTGGGGAGTGGGTGCAATAATAAGCCCGTTTGTTATGGGCTATGCGCTAACAAACCTTACTTGGCACGAAGGCTATCGCATTGTCGGGTATATTCAAGCGGGAATATTTGTGCTGCTTGTTGCTACATTACCCATTTGGAACAAAGTCAATCCGACCAAAGCCCGACAGTCGCAAACCAAAAGCATAGGTCTTGCAGGCGCGCTCAAAATAAAAGGCGTACCTCTTTTGCTTGCAGGGTTCTTTGCATACTGCGCCGCGGAAGCCACCGCTATGGGCTGGGCAAGCACTTACTTTGCGGAAGTAAAGGGAATAGGCGCAGAGCAGGCGGCGCTGTTTGCTTCGCTGTTTTACATAGGCATTACGGCAAGCAGGTTTGTAAGCGGATTTGTTACCTACAAACTGGGCGACAGAAAAATGATAATAATAGGCACTTGCATATTGATATGCGGAATAATCCTGCTTGCGCTGCCCGTTGACAGTTACGGATTTGCCGTTGCCGCGTTTGTCACTATCGGCTTCGGGTGCGGACCGATTTACCCCAGCATTATTCATTCCGCGCCGCAAAACTTCGGAGAGGAAAACTCCGGCGCGATTATCGGCATACAAATGGCAAGCGCGTACGTCGGGTCTACTTTTTTGCCGCCTCTTTTCGGGCTTATCGGCAACGCGGCAGGGTTTTGGATTATGCCGTTTTTCCTCCTTGCATTTGTGCTGCTAATGATAATAATGACGGAAGCCATGTTCAAAGTTACAAGTAAAACACGCGCGCCCGAACGGTAATTTTCCGATAGACAATGCGCGTATAAAAGTTGCCGAAACGCGCAGCCAAATTACACACAGATAAAGGTGAATTGTCAAACTAAGTGCAACACATAGAAAGAAAATAGTTAAATAAATCTACTGGTTTTTTGTAGTTCAAGACTTTCTTTGGTCTGGCGTTGATCAACGCCAGATTTTTCTTTAATATTGTTGGGGATACCCTTTCGAGGTTTCTACCCTTAGGGTAGAATTCCCTTAACAGTCCGTTTAGATTTTCATTAGTTCCTTTCTGCCATGCGCAGTATGGATCCGCAAAGTACATATTGCATTGTAATTCTCTTTCTATTTCTCGCCAGTTTGCAAACTCGCTGCCTCTGTCGCAAGTTATACTTTTAACTGCTTCTTTGGGCAAAACAGATAATGTTTGTATCATTGTTTTTGCCATAGTCGCAGCGCTTCTATTCGGCATTTTTACCGCTATGTAAAATCTCGTAGTCCTTTCGGCTAACGTTGCAAAGCAATACTTTGTTTTACCATGTCCGCTTACTACCGTATCTGCTTCCCAATGACCGAACTCTTTTCGCTTGTATACGCTTTTATCTCTTTTCCGTATACTTTTACCTGTTGTAAATCTTCCGCTGTTTCCAAGCCGTTTACGGGTCTTACCTTTCTTCCTTAATACCTTAACGTTTCCGTCTACAAGATACTTTTCGTATATCCAACGGTAAATTGTTTTGAACGACGGTAATTTTAACTCGCAAGGCGTATTCGCTATTTGTTCAGGAGACCAAGTTTGCAGTAATTTGTCGTTTATGTAATCTATTACATCCTTGTTCCAAAACATACCCCTATGGCAGAATGAACGGCGGAATAGATACTTTTTATGTGCTGTGTGGGGATAGTAAGTAGGAATGTCATACATATGAGTAAAGTTTCTATTTAACTCTCGCGAGATAGTTCCAACGTTCCTGCCTACCAATCTGGCTATTTTTCTATAACTTTTGCCTTTTTTGTAATATTCTCGTATACAACAGCGCTCTTCTATGGTAAGATGGTGGTAGTTCATATAAATGCTCCTTGGTAAGAATTTGTTGCGGTAAACTAATTATACCAGAGATTTATATGAACTTTCTTTTTTGTTTGCCTGTTGCACTTG
>JAMPHX010000078.1 GCA_023663205.1 Corallococcus sp.
ATAAATTGCCCCAAACGATTTACATTTGCATACAAAAAGATGTATAATGGTATAAAAAATATATTATATAATCTAAATGGTCTGCCTTGCGCATACGCAACAGCCATTTGCGGAGTCGATAGATGAAGAATAATACTTGGCTTACGGACAAATACATTGCTCACCGCGGATTGTTCGACAATATAACAATTCCCGAAAACTCTTTGTCCGCATTTAATAATGCTGTACAGAATAATTTTGCGATAGAAACGGATGTTCAAATGACTTCCGACGGATATTTAGTGGTTTTTCACGACGACACTCTCATGCGCATGACGGGAGAAGAAGGCTTACTGTGTGAAAAAACTTACGAACAGTTAACGCATTTGCGTTTGCTGAACACCGATTGTCGCATCCCGACATTCGACGAATTTTTGAAAGAAGTAAACGGAAAAGTTGAACTCGTAATCGAAATCAAAACGCACAAGAATATCGGGGTCGTCGAACAAAAAATCGTTGACCGACTCAAAACTTACAACGGACAGTATTGCATAGAATCGTTCAATCCGTTTATTGTACGGTGGTTCAAAAAGCACGCGCCGCATATTGTTCGCGGGCAGTTGTCTTGCGACTACAAAGACGCACCGATGCCAAAGTGGCAATGCCGTATGCTCAAGAATTTGCGCTTTTCCAAATGGAACGGCAGTCAATTTATCGCTTATAATGCGGCGAGCATAGAAACAAACAAATTTGTGGCAAAATTCAGAAAGAGAATACCTGTATTGTGTTGGACTATCAAAAGCCAACAGCAACACAATACGCTAAGAACACACTACGACAACATAATTTTCGATTCGTTTGTTCCCATACGCGACGATATCGAAAAGGAATAAATTGCCGCCTGCAATCGGCAAAACAATAAATTTGTACAAGGAGAAAATTTATGCGCAAAGTTGTTACCTTTATTTTGGGAATGCTTTTCGGAATAATATTTTTATTTGCAACCATCGGTATAGGCGGTTATATATTTATGTCAAGCGTAAACGTCGGACAATTTACACCGTCGGATTATCCGAGCGATTCGCTTGGCGATTTTGCCAACATGTCGTTGCTGGATATAGCAAAAGAAATTGCCGATATTTACAACAAGGAGAACATCAAAACTCCGGACGAGAACGGACATTATTTTACACTCGCCGATTTTGAAGAAAAATACAAAATAAATTTGTCGCAAGCGACGGGCATACAGTTTTCGGATAACACCAAAGCATTACCCGTATTTACCTTGATGACGCCCGACGGACTTGCAAAAGCAATGGAAACTACCAGCATAGCGGCAATCACCGACCTTGTGAATTCATTGCAACCTGACGGAAATATGTTCGGCGACGAACTTACCGCAGAATTAGAAAAACATCCCATTAGCGATTTGATGGGAGAAAATCCCCTTTCCGTACTTGACAATGTGCTTGTAAATTGGATTGTTCCGGATATGGCAACAACAGAAAGCGCATTGATGTTCGCCGTTGGAAATTGCACCGTAGGTGGCTTGATAAATGCCGCAACCGGCGGAAATATCTTCCTTGCAATCAAGACAGAGGAAACGCTTGCACCGCTCGGTACGCTTAAACTTGCAGACCTTCTTGCGGGAGTTGCCGAGGGCAACAACTTGGTAGCCGACATTCTCGGAGAAAAAACCGTTGCCGATTTTATCAGCGAGACAGGAGATTTCGATTTAAATTATTTGATTGCCGATTTTCGTTTCGGAGCAATACTCGGTTTGCACAGAACGGAAGAAGAAATAACTTTGGACAATCTATTGGATTATACTGCCGAAGCGCATGACGCAGACAGCAAAACCACGGTGTACAGCAAAACAGATGAAGAATCCTTAGAGAAAAATTATTTTTTAGCAGACGGCGACAAATGGTATCAAGCAGAATTAAATTGCCAAGAAAGTCACTCTCACATTGCGGAATGTTTTGACTATATTTGGCTCACCGTCGAAGACAACCGCGCAAGCGTTGTGTACTCCGCATTGGCATCACTGACCCCCGCAGACCTACAAGACGGCGATTTGTTAAACAAATTGCTTGACAGACTTACCCTCGGAGACGTGCTCGGAGCAGATAACCTGACAGGTATATTTGCCTCGTTCAAAGACGTAAAAATCGGAAATCTTGCCCAAGAAATCGAAAAGATGTATATCGGAAAATTTCTCGGGTATGAATTTGCCGACGAAGTTACCGACACAAGCGGCTACACTACCGAGGTATTCAACGATGCCGCAAAAGACATACGCGTAATAACAAACGGTACAGATTTTGCCAAGACGCTTGACGGAAAAACTTGGTATTCCGCCGAAAAGCAATGCCAAAGCAGTGACGAGCATACTTGTTCTTCATCCTGCTACTCTATTTGGAAAAACAGCAGCGGCTACGCTTCGGGCGTAATACTTATGATTGCCGACGAAACGGTATCGGGATTATCCAACTTGGATTTCGGCGACAAAATAGGCAACTTGACAATTGCAGACGTATTGGGCGAAGCCAATGTGAGCAGCGGCATATTGAAGGCATTATCTCACACAAAAATTTCCGAATTATCAGATAAAATCAACACATTGCAGTTGGGCGAATTGCTGGGCTACACTTACGACGAAGAAACTTCGCAATGGTTTGACGGAACCGAACCGCTCAGCGGTTTGACCCTCAAACTCGCAGACAAGACAATAACCGACTTGCAGGATATAAACGGACTGTTAAACGACGTTACGCTGGGCGACGTCATATCCGACACTTCCGCAAGCGGGGTGCTCAATGCACTTAAAGATACAAAAATAGGCGAACTTGCAGACGCTGTAAACAATTTGCAAATAGGCGAAATACTCGGTTATGAATTGCGCGGCGGAAAATGGTTTAACGGCTCCGAGCAAATTACCGGCGCCACAGCCAAAATCGCAGACCAAACGATAAACGATTTGCAGACAAACGGCTTTAACGGCGTAATAAACGAACTGACTTTGCGCGACGTAATGGGCGATACGGTTGACGGAAATTCTATTCTAAAATCCCTTGCCGATACAGATATCGGTTCACTTGGAAATGCAATGAACTCTCTGTACATCGGGCAAATTATGGGTTACGAACGCAAATCGGCGGAAAACGCGGATTTGTATACTCAAACGATTGTAGCGGTAGATTCCCAAGCCGTAGTAAAAAGCAATACAAACGGCAACTACATCAAAATACAAGACGGCACATGGTATAACGCTGCAATCAGTTGCACCGACTCACACGCTCACACTGCCGACTGTTTTGCCGTTATTTGGTACACAGACGGCACTTCTGCTGCCGATGGCATAACAAAAGCGCTTGTAAATATGCAAGTAACCGATTTGACGGGCAACGGCTTGCAAAGCGCCATAAACAATTTGACTCTAACCGATGTTTTAGGCGAAGAAAACTTGCAAAGCGGTATATTATCTTCGCTTAAAAACACCAAGATTTCCGAGATGTCAGAAGCAATAGACAACACCTATTTGGGCAACGTATTGTCGATGTACCGCAAAGAAATCTCATCAAATACCGTATTTACGCCCGTAACGGCAACAAACGCAATACGCGTAGTCTACTCTTATTCTGACGGTTCGACTACGAAATTTGCCATACTAAACAACGGAGATAACAAGTACTACGAGGCTATTTACAAATGCAGAAACAGCGCACACACAGACACAACGCACATGCACGAGTGTTTTGAACAGGCTTGGTATGACGACGCTGCGTTTACCGCACACACTGCCGTACTGAATCAAGGACTTGCAGATATGACGCTGGGAAACATAAATGCCGAGAAAATCGCCGTTATCGTCGGTTCGATGACTATACAAGATATGATGGACAACAAAATTATCAGCATATCCCAAGAGAACCAAGACACACTTGACGATATAATGGGCGATACCGATTGGCGTTCGTTACCCACAAGTTTATTTATTGACGAGTTGATTTCCGCAATACGCGACATTACGAGCAGGTTTCCTTCGGGTTTGTAATTTAGCACCTTAAAATCAAATTTTCAACCAAACGCTTGAAACTGGCATTACGGCAACGGTTTCAAGCGTTTTATTGTTTTATACAAATATACAATAAACCAATATATACCGAAACGGAATTTGTCTTGCCGAAAGTCATTTGCGTATATCACCGCCCGACAAACATAATTGAGCATAGCAAGTATAAACAACCGCTTGTCCGAACATAATTTAAACGCAACGGCAATCACCCGATTTCCTATCGAATACATAGTATATATCGGCGCGCTTTCTGTTGCTCTACCACAAAACAAAAGGAGCAAGCGACAATGATTAAACGTGGAGAACTATATTATGCGGACTTAAATCCGGTAATAGGCAGCGAGCAAGGCGGCATACGCCCCGTCGTAGTTCTGCAAAACGACGTCGGCAACAAGTACAGTCCCACCATTATTGCCGCTGCAACCACAAGCAAATTGGACAAAGCAAAACTTCCGACGCACATCGCACTACCCAAAGACACAGGCTGTCTACCAAAAAATTCGGTGGTTTTGCTTGAACAAATCAGAACCATCGATAAGAGCAGGATTAAAGACAAAATCGGCGAACTACCTCCGCAAGTTATGCAACAGATAAACGACGCATTGCTTATCAGTCTTGGATTTTACGCTTGACTGTAAATTTAAACCCCGAGAAACAATCTCGGGGTTTATTACGTATATTATAAGACTATCAATCAATCGGCAAGTTCATCTAAGCGCACAGTTAACTGCTTTTCCAATAAAGTATATTTTTCCACCTTTGCCTTTTCCTGTTCAATAAGTTGTGCGGGTGCTTTGGTCACAAAACCGCTGTTGGCAAGTTTGCCTTTGGCGCGAGACAACTCTGTGCGTACGTTTTCGAGTTCTTTGTTGAGGCGTTCGATTTCTTTATCTTTATCAACAAGGTTACCGAGAGGAATTTCAATTTCCGCAATGGGCGTAACAATCTTTACAACCTTTTCGTTGCCGGCAAATTTGTCGACAAACTCCATATTGCTGCATCCCGCCAATTTTTCTATATACACATTACATTCTTTAATACGAGATTCTTTTGCACACACGGCACAGGAAATGCGCTTAGACGGCGCAACTCCGTACTCTACGCGAACATTACGCAACTTGGAAATCAAATCTTTTACCTGTTCCATCAATTTTGCATCGTTAGGGAAATTGTACTTTTTTTCAAATACCGGATACCTTTCTACCATTATGCTTTCACCGTGATTTGGCATATCCGAATAAATCTTTTCGGTAATAAAGGGCGCAAACGGATGTAATATTTTCAAAATTTTGTCCAATACGTATGTAAGAACCGAAAGATTATCCAATCGCGCCTTATCGTCCGCACCGTACAAAACAGGTTTTGACAGTTCGATATACCAATCGCAAAAATCCGACCATACAAAATCGTATATTTCTTGGCAAGCCATACCGAGTTCGAATTTTTCTATCAATTCGGTTGCGCGTGTAACCGTACCGTTAAGTTCCGTCAATATCCACTTGTCCGCAAGCGTAAGATTTGCTTTGCTTATGTCCGACAACTTTTTGTCTTCTGTGTTCATAAGCACAAAGCGGCTGGCATTCCAAACTTTGTTCATAAAGTTTCGCGTGCCTTCGATTTTGTCTTGCGAAAAACGTATATCGCTACCGTTTGCCACACCGTTTATCAAAGCAAATCTCAACGTATCGGCGCCGTATTTTTCAATGAAATCAACAGGGTCTACGCCGTTACCCAATGATTT
>JAMPHX010000079.1 GCA_023663205.1 Corallococcus sp.
AAAATATCCGTCATAGCAGCAGGGCATTGGGCGTTCGTTCCGATTCCTCTGCTCGTTTTGAAAAGGGAATCGATTCCTATACAACGCCTATGGGGTTGTCGCGTGCATTGCATCTTGCTGAAAAATTAGGTGCAGGCACGGTTGTCGGCGGAAGAATTTTGTGCGGTTTGGGAGTCGAAAAACAAAAGGTCATCAAATTTCCCCAAATACGCATAAAGCAATTGCTTGGATTGGAAATACCGCAAGAAACGATAATTAACATTTTGAATTCGCTATCTTTTGATGTCGAATTTAGCGGGAAAAATTTGATATGCAAAGTTCCGCTGTATCGTGACGACGTAGAACGCGACTGCGATATTGTCGAAGAAATAATTCGTGTTTACGGCTACGACAATATTCAGGGTACATTGATGCCCGAGTCGCACATTACAAACGGAGGCAAAAACAATTGTGAAAAAGTATTTGATTGCATAAAAAATGTTCTGTGCGGATTGCGGTATAATGAAACGGTATTCTACCCGTTTGGCGGCAAACAACTGTTTGATAAGATGTCTTTAAGCGGAAATTGCAGCGTAAGTGACAATATCAGGCTGCTCAATCCTATCGGCGATGAACTTAGTCTTATGAACTTGTCGCTGCTGCCCAATATTATTCAATGCGCGGCGTTCAATCAAAATCAAAAGAATAGAGAAGTGCAGTTATTTGAATGCGGGAAAGTGTATTTACCGTCCGAATTACCGCCCAAATCATTGCCGACAGAGGAACGAAGATTAGCCGTTTTGCGCGATTGCGGCGACTTTGACGATATTCGCAACGATGTTCTTACCGTTGTAAAACTGTTTTCCGATAAAATAAAATCGGTGCGTTCTTCCAAAGAGTTTTTGCATCCAGGAATTTCCGCAGATATATATGTCGGTTCGGAACAGGTAGGGTATATGGGTAAACTGCACCCAATAGTAGCGCGCAATTTCGGTTTGGACGACGGTGTGTTTGTAGCAGAATTGAGCGTGGATAAGTTGATGCAAAATTGCGAAGAGCGGTTTGCTTTCGTCAAAATAGCCAAGTTTCCTGCCGTTGAGCGCGATTTTGCATTAGTGGTCGATGAGAGCGTTGCATCGCAAAGCATACTCGACGCATTCAGACAATACTGTCCGTTTTGTATAGAGGCAAATTTGTTTGATGTTTATCGTTCGGAATCTATCGGTTCGGGCAAAAAGAGCATTGCGATTTCCGTGCTGTTCAGACATCCCGAAAAGACATTGTCGGACGTTGATGTAGAAAAGCAGATATCTAAGTGTCTAATTCGATTGGAAATTGAATTCGGCGCAGTGCTAAGGAAATGATTATGCAGGACCCCGCATACGAAATATTAGCGCCTGCCGGCAATGTAGATGCCTTATTGTCTGCAATAAATAATGGTGCCAATGCCGTATATTTTGGTTTGAATGAGTTTAATGCCAGAATGAAAGCAGAAAATTTTTCCGTGGATAATCTGGCAAATTGGGTGGATTATTGTCATTTTTTCGGTGTAAAAACCTACGTGACATTAAACACTTCCATCAAACAGAATGAGTTTGCCAAAGCAGTTTCGATGTTGTATGCAATATATAATGCGAATTCCGACGGAGTTATTCTCACGGATTTGGCGCTGTTGGAATATGCCGCCAAAACATTTTGCGGAAAGTTCGACATAGTGGCAAGTACTCAACTTAATGTGCATGACGAATACGGTGCGCGGTTTCTCAAAAATCTCGGTGCTACAACGGTAGTTCTTGCACGTGAAACTACTTATGAAAATATACGCAAAATACACAAGGCAATCGATATAAAATTGGAAGGTTTTATTCACGGCGCATTGTGTGTTTGTCAATCGGGACAGTGTCTGTTTTCTTCAATGGTAGGCGCAAATAGCGGCAACAGGGGACTGTGCGCACAGCCGTGCAGACAGTACTATGATTGTTACTTGGGCAAAAATAAAATCAATGAAGGATATTTGCTGTCACCGAAGGATTTGTGCGGTCTCGGTTTTGCAAAAAAACTTGCAGGCAGCGGCATGTCTGTTTTTAAGATAGAAGGGCGAAATAGGCGGGCTCAGTATGCCGGTGAAACGTCCCACATATATTCCAAGGTGTTTGAAAACGATTTTAAGTACGAATCAAAAGACATTTTGGACTTGCAATCAATTTACAATAGAGGTAATTTTGTTGCAGATAACTTTCAGCGTGGTGAAAATGACGGCATAATTTACAAATATTCGCAGGGACACATCGGCAGATATGTAGGCAAAGTTAAAAACGGCAATCGCTTATCAAGTAATTGCATGATAGAAAAGGGCGATTGTTTCAAAATTTTCAACGAACAGCATATCGAAGTCGGTTCTGCCGTCGCTAACGAATCGGGAAACAATATTTCGCTTTCCATAAGCGGCAGAGTAAAACCCGACAATTTGGCATTTATCACTACCGATAGTTCGCAAATCCGTAAAGTTGAAGCGCGTCGGCGATTGCTGTCTGTCGATATGACGCTAGTGTGCATTCCGAATAATCGTGCAAAATTGACGGTTTCAAGTAATGGTGTCAGTGCAACGGTAGAATCTTCGATTGATTTGCCAATTGCAAAAAATGCAGTTTCAGACGATGAAATTGTTAGGCAATTATCTAAAACAAGCCATCTGCACTTTACTATTTCAAACATAGTAATAAATAATAATGGTTGTTTTGCTCCTAAAAGCGCAATAAATGACATGCGGCGCAGGGCGCTTATAAAATTGTCGGGCGCTGTTATCCAAAATTACAATGATGGTTTGAAACGTCGGTATTCAAATATGCCATATGCTTGCGCCGACAATGAAGTCGATGTGCATGGTGACAATACATTTGGTATTATGTCTGTTTGTCGTAACGAGCAGCAATTTGTATCGGCAATTTCTTCTTCGGATGTTGTGATTTTGGATTTGGATGTTTTGAATGCGGATTTGATTGAGCGATATATGCGACTTGCAAACGGGCGCAGGTGGTATTTGGATTTGCCTCCTTTTGCCGATTTGGATTTGATTGGCACGATGCTTATCGATAGGCAAATCGGAGTAGTGGCAAATAACATAGGTGCTTTGCAGTTTGCCTTGCAAAACAATTTGCGGCACATCGTAGGACACGGTTTAAATTTGTATAATTCAAATATTGTAGATACACTTTGCAAACGCGCCGATGCCTTTCTCTATTCCAACGAACTTACCGTTGAAGAGTGTCGAAAAATTGCACGCCCCAACGGATATAGATTTGTTGACGGCAAACTGAAATTGATGCACATTGTCACTTGCCCGTACAAGTTGAATTGTTCCACCAAATGTTCTGAATGTACAGCCGATGATAGCGTTTTGACATATACGGATAAAATGGGACATTCTTTCTATTTTCGTAGGCGAAAATTCGGAGTTTGTTCTTTTGAATTGATAAACGGTGTCAAACTTTCGGCAGGAAACAAGTTGTTGCCGCCATTCAATTATTGTATCGATTATGACGATGTTATTTTTAATCGGTACAAATCGATTTGCAACGGCGATGTAATTACCGACAAACAGGACGGTGATTATACAAAAGGCAGATTATTTGTAAAGGTAAAGTAATGATACAGGAAAAAACCATTAAAAAACTTGAATATCATACGATATTAAATGTGCTTTCACAGTATACGCATAGCAAAATATCGCAGCGGTTGGCGCTTTCGTTACGCCCTGCCAACAGTTATGACGATGCGATGTTGCTGCTACGGGAAACGCAGCAGGCATTTGCGCTTTATGACAGATTATCTTTGCCGGATATGTCAATAGATGATTTGAGTGAGGTGTTTGCTGCTGCGCGTGTCGGTTCATGCTTGACTGCGGGACAACTGTTGGGAGTAATGCGACTGCTCAAAATATCGCACGGTGCAAAAAAGTATCTTTCTGTGGCATACGAAGGAGTAGATACTTCTGTTTTGTCGACATATGCTGCAATGTTATTTTCTGATGATACGCTTGCCGAAGATATCGATTTTGCGATAATTTCGGAAAACGAAATTAACGATAAAGCGTCGGATTCACTGTATGAAATTCGCAAGAGAATAAAACGACTAAATGCCGAAATCAAAGATAGCCTTGCCAATTACACCAAAAAAGGCGAACTTTCCAAATATCTGCAAGATTCTATAGTTACATTGCGTGGCGACAGATATGTCATTCCGGTTAAGGCTGAGTACAAATCGCTTGTAAACGGCATTGTGCACGATACTTCCGGCAGCGGTTCTACGTTTTTTATCGAGCCAATTGCCATAGTTGAACTCAACAATAAATTACGTGCGGCATCTGTCGAAGAAAAAGAAGAAGTACAACGCATACTTCAATCTTTTACGGATAGAGTCGGTGCAGTGCAAGAAAGACTTGTTGTGACTCAGCAAACCGTTGCCGAACTTGACGTAATTTTTGCTAAGGTTTTGTATGCTGTTTCGATAAAAGCGTGTTTGCCTATTCTTAATAATACGGGCTTGATAGATTTGAAATGCGCACGTCATGCTTTGATAGCGCGCGAAAAAGTGGTTCCTGTTGATTTGAAACTCGGAGGCGAGTACAACATTATAGTAATTACCGGTCCAAACACCGGCGGGAAAACGGTATCTCTCAAAACTTGCGCGTTGCTGACATTGATGGCACAGTCGGGAATGTATATTCCCGCGCGCGAAGATAGTAAAATTTCATTTTTCCAACAAGTTTTTTGCGATGTGGGTGATGAACAGAGCATAGAACAAAGTTTGTCGACGTTTTCGTCTCATATGGTAAATATACGAGACATTTTGGAGAGTTGCGATTCCCATTCGCTTGTTGTTATAGACGAAGTGGGGGCGGGCACCGAGCCAAACGAGGGCGCAGCATTGGCGGTTGCAATTACCGATTATTTGCGTCACAAGGGAGCAAAGTGTATTCTTACAACTCACTATGAACAACTTAAAGAATATTCTCTGACTACATCGGGCGTTGAAAATGCTTCCATGGAATTTAATCTCGTAACATTTGAACCCACTTATCGACTGGTTTTAGGAGTGCCGGGCAGTTCGAATGCTATTGCAATAGCCCAAAAACTGGGAATGAATTCGACTGTTATCGAAAATGCGCGAAGGGGCTTATCTGCCGAGAAACAAAATTTGGACGCCGTTTTGCGCAATGCCGAAGAGTTGCGTCAAAAGTACGAAACCCAACTTGAACTGGTAAGTCAACGTGAAAAGAAATTGACTGAGGAAATTGCCCGTTCCCAGAAGATAAACGAAGGTTTAACCCGAGAACGCGATAAGTTTCTTGCAGGGTCTAAGGCGGAGGCTCGACGCATTGTTTCCGAAGCGCAAGAAGAAAGCAAGCGCATAATAGACAGTATAAAACACTTGCTTGACGAGGATGGCGTCAGTGACAAGATGTTGTTCGATGCGCGCCGCAGGGCAAAACAACTTGGCTCATTGGTTGAGGATGAAGATGATTCGGGCGATAGCGACGTTATATTTGTCGGTGACAATGTCAAATTTGAAAATTTAAAAGTAGGTGATATCGTATATTCAAAGAAATTGGGCGTTCAGGTTAAGGTCGAAAACATACGCAGTCAGGAAAGAATTTTTGTCAGAGCAGGAAGTTTGTCTG
>JAMPHX010000007.1 GCA_023663205.1 Corallococcus sp.
GCACTCCCTGCGAAGCGTTTTGGACGGAAAGTCAACTTGTCGACGGAAAGTGCCCCGATTGCAGCAGAGAAGTAAAGCCCGCCAAAGAGGAAAGTTACTTTTTCAGACTTTCCAAGTACCAAGACAAACTTGTGGAGTTTTACAGACAAAACCCCGAGTTTATTTCGCCCAAATCGCGTATGAACGAGATGCTTAACAACTTTATCAAACCGGGACTCAAAGACGTATGCGTATCGCGTACATCCTTTACTTGGGGAGTTCCGCTGCCTTTTGACAAAAAGCACATTGCATACGTTTGGATTGACGCTCTCGCCAATTACATTACCGCTTTGGGGTATATGAGCGATGACGACAGTCTTATGCAAAAGTTTTGGCCTGCCGATTTGCACATGGTAGGCAAAGAAATAGTCCGCTTCCACACCGTCATTTGGCCGGCGCTGCTTATGGCATTGGATTTGCCTTTACCCAAGAAAGTATACGGGCACGGTTGGTTGCTGTTCGGAAACGACAAAATGAGCAAATCAAAAGGCAACGTAATAGACCCGTTTACTTTGATAGACAGGTACGGGCTTGACCCCATACGGTACTTTTTGCTCAGAGAAATACCCTTCGGAAGCGACGGCACGTATACAAACGAAGCGTTGCTTACGCGCACCAACAACGACCTTGTAAACGACCTCGGCAATTTGGTATCGCGCACTACCGCCATGGTTACGCAATACTTCGATGCCCAAATCCCAGCGCCGAACGGTTATACGGAAACGGACAATCAACTTGTCGAGTTGTGTCAAAACGCGCTCGGCAAAGTTACCGCGCATATGGACGCGCTGTCCGCCCCCGACGCGCTTGCCGAAATATTCAAAATAATCCAGCGCGCAAACAAGTACATAGACGAAACAACGCCTTGGATTTTGAACAAAAACGGCAACAAAGAGCGTCTTGCAACGGTAATGTACGTGCTGTGCGAATGTATACGATACTCGGCTACTTTGCTTGCTCCGTTTATTCCGACCACCTGCCAAAAAATTTACGGCAAAATGGGTCTTGGCACATTGCCCAAAGACTTTGCCTCACTTGAAAAATTCGGTTGGACAAAGCCGCAAACGATTGTAAACAAGGGCGCAAACATATTTGACCGCTTGGACATAGCCAAAGAATTGAAAGAACTTGACAAAATTGCCCAAGAGGAAGCAAACAAATCAAAGAAGGAAGAAAAAATGCAACCCGAAAACCAAACGGAAAACGTCGAACAAATTACCATAGACGACTTCAAAAAAATTAAACTGCGTACAGCCAAAGTGATATCCTGCGAAAAGGTAGCCAAAAGCGACAAACTTCTTGTGTTCAAACTGCAAGTTGCAGACGAAGTGCGTCAAGTAGTTTCGGGAATAGCACAGAACTACTCGCCCGAATACCTCATAGGCAAAAACGTAATATTGGTTGCAAACCTCAAACCCGTAACGCTTCGCGGAGTGGAATCCAACGGAATGATTCTGTGCGCCTCGGACGGCGACGACGTAATATTCATAACCCCCGAAAAGGATATAAAAAGCGGCAGCGAAGTACGATGATAGATACTCACGCACACCTCGACGACGAGCGTTTGATGCCCTTTGCAGACAATATAATCAGCGACGGGCGCAAAGAAAACTTAAAAATAGTAATAAACAACAGTTGCAACCTCAACAGTATGCAGACGGGCGTTAATCTTGCCGAAAAATACGACGAAGTATATTGCACCGTAGGTATGCATCCTCACGACGCAAAAGACTTTGACGACAAATTCGTTGAACTTATGATACATTATGCCGATTTGCCCAAAACCGTTGCCGTAGGAGAAATCGGCTTGGACTATTACTACGACTTGTCGGAAAGACAAATTCAGCGCGACGTATTTGCCCGTCAATTGGAAATTGCAGACAAATTGAAGTTGCCCGTGACTTTGCACATACGCAACGCTTACGGCGACGCATTGGACATTTTACAGGCGCAAAAACGCTATTTGAACAGCGGCGTCGTGTGGCACTGCTACTCGGGCAGCGCGGAGATTGCAAGGCAAATGGCAAAACTCGGGCATTACTTTGCATTCGGCGGAGCAATTACCTTCAAGAACGCCAATAAAGAAGACGTAATAAAAAGCGTACCGCTTGAACTGCTGCTTACCGAAACGGATAGCCCGTATATGACTCCCGTGCCAATGCGAGGACAAACCAACTACCCCTGCTACGTCAAATACATCGCTCAAAAACTTGCCGAAGTGTACGGATTACACACCGACGAAATACACCGAGCGGTAGAAGATAACTGCAAAAGGCTGTTTACAAAAATAGACTTTGACAAAATCGATAACTGTAATATACAGTAAATAACATTATTTGATATGAACAATTACGTATACACCATTGGTAACAAACTGTACATAAATTTGACAAACAAATGCACCAATAAGTGCGAGTTTTGCATACGCAAAGGCCGCGACGGAATGGAAAACACCAATCTGTGGCTGACGCGTGAACCGACTGCCGAGGACGTAATAGAGCAACTTCCGTCAAATCTCGACGAATACGACGATGAAGTTGTGTTTTGCGGTTTCGGCGAGCCGACATTCAACTTGCAGGCATTGGAAGAAGTTGCGTCGTTTTTGCATTGCGTGGACAAAACCACCCGAATAAACACAAACGGTCAGGCAAACCTCATACACGGCGAGGACGTTTCGTCCGTTGTTGCGGACAGTTGCGACGTCGTAAATATTTCGCTCAATGCCCCCACCGCCCCAAAGTACGATGCCGTTTGTCACAGCGTCTACGGCGAAAAAGCCTTTGACGCATTGACGGAATTTGCTTCCCTGTGCAAAAGTCACGGTTCAAAAGTTGTTTTCAGCGTTGTAGATACCATTTGCAAACGCGATATCGACGATTGCGCCGCCATTGCCGAAAAATTGGGGGTAGCCTTCCGCGTAAGAACAAAAGAGTAACAAGGATGTTATTCCGTGACAGTAAATTTCGCCGCAGAGGCATTTGAAACTTTGTTTTCAACCGACGCTTACTGCGCTGCCGACGCTTGCGCGAAACGGGCTACGACAGCAGTTCCGTTGTTGCTACCCACCCTAAATACAAACAGTATATTTGTCGCTTATTGTCGAAAGTTGTCAAGCGGCTTATTTGATAACCTTCTGCAAATCGGAGCGAAATAAGTACGAGTTTTGAATTACCGTTTTACGGTTGTTATATTGATTGTTATTGTTTTAACGGTAAAACGCACCCGCAAATAAATCGAGGCGCGTTTTGAGTTAAAAGCAATAACGGAATTTTTCAGTCTGCTTTAATAAACGCAGTGTATACTGCAATTACAAATAAGCCGCACAACCGCTAACGGTTACAACAGACAATCGCAACGAGGCAAAAGTTTATGAACAAACCCAATTACAACCGTCTGTTTGAAGAAACACTGCAATCCTCGCCGAAAGGCTCGTCATTATTGCTGCACGCCTGTTGCGCGCCCTGTTCCACCTACTGTTTGTACAGGACTGTCGAACACTTTGACGTTACGCTGTACTACTCCAACGACAACATAACAAACAAAGAAGAATGGGAAAAGCGTCTTGCCGAACTTAAAAAACTTATCCAAATTATAAACTGCGGTAAGTTTGAAAAACAACCGCTGTTTCCCGTAAAATTGGCGGTAAAGCCTTTGGATTCCTCTGCGTATTTCGATTGCGTAATAGGCTACGAGGGGGAAAGGGAAGGCGGCACGCGTTGTGACTTGTGTTACGAAATGCGGCTTTCCGATACGGCTTCACTTGCAAAAGCCAACGGTTTCGACTACTTTGGCACAACGCTTACCGTATCTCCGTATAAAAACAGTTTTAAACTTAACCAAATAGGAAATACTTTGGAAAGCACCGTCGGCGTAAAGTTTTTGCAATCGGATTTCAAAAAACTCGGCGGCTATTCGGAAAGCATACGCCTATCGGAAAAATACGGACTGTACAGACAGCACTACTGCGGTTGCCCGTTCTCGCTGCCTCGACAAAATGACAAAATAATTATTTCGGAGTAATTTACATATGAACACACTACTAAAAAAAGCAAAAAAGACTTCAATAATAGCATCGGTATTGTATATTGTATTGGGAATATTTTTGATAGTGTCGCCCCAAACAACCCTTTCGCTTGTATGCAAACTGTTTGGCGCGCTGCTTATAGTAGGCGGATTTATTTCCGTAATCGATTACTTCCTGTACGGTTACGAACCGTTCGGACTTATGGGAGGCGCGCTCAATATAACGCTTGGGATAATTATTTGCAGTTCATCGGCTAAGGTTGCCCAATCGGCGTTTTTCCCTGTATTGTGCGGAATTGTGTTTTTGATACACGCAGTAACCGAAATTCAAAACTCCGTCGATTACCGCAAAGCGCGCGTTAAATGCTGGTGGATAAATTTGATTTTCGCTGCGCTTCTTATGATTGCGGGAATAATGCTTGTGATAAATCCCTTCGATAACGCCGCTTATCTATACCTGTTTTTCGGAATATCTCTGCTTGTCGACGGCATTTGCTCTCTTGCGACAACATTGTTTATCAGCAGTCGGGCAAAACGCGTCAAGAAAAATATAAAGCAGATATTTGCGCCCGTCGACTATGAAATAAAGGACGCAGACGAAGAAGACAAAAATAATTTGCAATAAAATATAAATAACTAAATTGCAGTTTACCCTTCAAAGATGCCGCCGATATTCTCTGCGGCATCTTTATTTTTGCAGACAAATTGCACTGTTATCAAATATTACAGGCAAATACAAAAAGGGCACATAATCTCCGCTGCAATGATAAATCGCACTGTCACAGATAAGCATATGTGCCGCCGCTACGCTTATCGACGCATATCGTACGCAAATGCATATTGGAGAATGCGTCATTGTCAATGCCCTTTGCCATGCGCGCCGATTATGCACAAACGCTTAACAAAAAACGCACTGTCCATACTTGCAGGGCACAGTGCGCTAATGTATTTATATTGTGTTTTTGCAGTAAATCCGCTGCGAAAACTACTGTAACTTCGCCGCGCGTGCGGCTTTTGCAGCAACACACATTTTTGCGAAACTGACTGTTTTTACTTGCCGTCGGTAACGACAACAATGCAAACCGTTATTGTGCTACATACGCTCTTTCCGTAGTGATATAATACTTTACGTCCGCATTGCCGGTCATTACGGAAGAACCTATGTTGTTTTGACTTGCACCGACGGTATTTGTTTTGTCGTACGTTCCGTCTTTCAAACTATCGATAAACTCCAACACTACGTAAGTGGGGATTGCATATCCCATACTCTCGGTGTATTCTTCCACAATCTTGAAACTGTTGACGCCTATTACTCCCGCATATGCATTGAACAGAGGTCCGCCCGAGTTACCGGGGTTTATTGCGGCGTCTGTCTGAATAGACTTTGTAACGGTACCGTCCTTTTCTTCAAAATACCTTATCGGTGCGGAAACGACGCCGCTTGTAACCGAAATTCCGTAGCCGTTGGCATTTCCCACGGCAATGGCGTATTCTCCGTAATTGAGCGTCAATACAGAATCTTTTTCGTAAGGGTCTTGATGCGCAAAAAACGTAGCGTAAGGTATATTGCCTTCTATTGCGTAACTTTCGTTATCGAAATTGACTCCCGAAAGGCGCATTTTCAAAACAGCCAAATCCAACTTTTCGTCATATGCCACTATGTCGCAAACAGCCGCAGTAGACTGATTGTACAAATTGACGGATATTTTGCGGGAAACATACTCGAAGTCGCGGTATTGGTCGCTGTCCTCCACGCAGATTACGTGTGCGTTGGTAACAAGATAGCCTTCTTCGTTGATGGCAAACGCAGTGCCTTTACCCGATTGACTGCCGCGCTTTGTTTGGGTTGTGGAACCTCCCCAAATGGAACCGCTGGAAAGCGTGTAGGAAAATACGATATCGCAGGAAACTTCGTACGTGTAATTTAGCGCAACTCCCGCAACCACTTCGGCAACATTTACGTTACTGACCGTATCGTATGAACTTTGGTTACTTGCGCCTATTGTGATTTTGGAAGGATTGGTACTTGTCGTACCGCCGTTTTCGCTCGGCAAAAACCAACTGCATCCGCACAGCGTCAGACACAATACCGTTACTATTGCTAATATTGACAATAATGTAATTTGTTTTCTGTTTTTCATTTTGTTCTCCCCAAAATCAGAGATTCTGTTTGTATTAGTATAATACGTTTTGCTTAAAATAATTTGAAACCATATTCCTGTTACTTGTACCGAATATTATATACTTATTTTCTCATTATTGTCAATTTTGTGACGTACATAACTTAAATTAGGCAACATTTTTGTAAACAAAATATCTGCCGCAATACGGTATTCCGTAAATAATGACATTGCGCTTTACACGGCGTTTTACATAAAATCGAAATAAAACAATACAAAAGCGGAAGCCGCCGCGCGTGCAATAAACTTCCTACGGTAAAATCCGACTTTGACGGTTAATTGCAGTGCCGCTTCCGCTTTACTCTGTCATTTAAGCAATTCGTACTGACTGTTGTATATTTCGCTGTAAAAACCTTTTTGCGCCATAAGTTGAGCGTGCGTACCCTTTTCCACCACCTCGCCGTCGTTTACCACAAGTATAACGTCGGCATTCACTATGGTTGAAAGACGGTGCGCAATTACAAAACTTGTGCGCCCCTTCATAAGTTCGTCCATTGTCTTTTGAATTATTAGTTCGGTACGGGTATCCACGTTACTTGTAGCCTCGTCCAATATCAGCATTTTTCTGTTGGCAAGGTAAGCGCGGGCAATTGTCAACAGTTGCTTTTGTCCGCCGCTTATGTTGGTGGATTCTTCGTTAATTACCGTGTCGTAGCCGTTTGGCAGCGAATCGATAAAGTAATCTATATGCGCCTGTTTTGCCGCTTGCATTACTTCTTGACGGGTGGCGTTTTCCTTGCCGTATGCAATGTTGTCGTACACTGTGCCCGAAAACAGCCAAGTATCCTGCAAAACCATCCCGAATTGACTGCGCAGTTTTGCTCTGTCTATTTTAGTCACGTCCACACCGTCGATAATTATGCTTCCTTCGTCCGGCTCGTAGAACCGCATAAGCAAATTGACGATAGTGGTTTTACCGCCGCCGGTAGGTCCTACAATCGCTACCTTTTGCCCCGCTTTGACGCTCAAATTCAAGTTTTTGATGAGCGGTTTATCCTTGACGTACGAAAAGTTTATGCCCCTTAGTTCCACATCGCCGTTGCCGTTCGGCACTTCATTGCTTTGCGCGGGAGACATTTCCTCATGGTCAAGCAGCGCGTATACGCGCGAAGCGCAAGCCAACGTGCGGTGAATGGAACTCATACCGCTTGCAATGCTTTCCAACGGCCCGTCAAACAGTTTGGCGTACAAAATTATTTTGACGACGTCGCCGACATCGATGTCGCCGTGTATTACAAAATAACCGCCCAGCAAACATACTGCGACGTATGCTATATTGTTGGTAAACATCATTATCGGCTGAACAAGCCCCGATACGTAATAACCTTTGCGCACTTTATCTGCGTATTCGTCGGTAAGACTGTCGGAAAGTTTCTTTTGCCGCGCTTCGAGGTTAAACGCCTTTACCGTATCGAACCCTGTGTAATCCTCCTCGATAAACGCATATAAGCGTCCGTTTACCTTGCGGTAATCGTGCCAACACTTTTCGCTTTTATTGGAGATATACGCCGAAAGCAGCAGCGAAAGCGGTACAAGCACCACTACCGCCGTAGCCATAAGCGGATGTATCGAAAACAGCAAATACGTAATGACGGCAAGTTTGATTATTCCCGTAATAAACATTTCTATCAGCACGTGCACGGAGTTGCTCATATTGCCGACATCGTTCATCATGCGCGAAAGCAATTCCCCGTTTGGGGTGTTGTCCACAAAACTTATGGGCATAAACTGCAATTTTTTGCTGATACGTATGCGCATACCGCAGGTAAAAAACCGCGATGTGATATTGGTCATAAGAACTATGGTAAGCAGCGAACACAGCGCAGTAGCACAGTATACGCCAAGCAGCCACAAACACAGCGTAATTACCCTTTCTCCGTCTATTGCCGCACCTTCGCTGAAATTGTAAATTATATCGGTAAGTTCGCCGATAATTTGCGGACCAATCATCGAAAGCGCGACCGACGCACAGCACACCACGGCGGCTATTACAAGCGCCCAAGCAATAGGTTTCAAATCTTTGAGCAGACGTCCGACAGTCTTGACGGCGGAATACGGTTTATTGTTCTTCTTCATATCCGCCTCCCAATTGACTTTCGTATATTTCGCGGTAGACGTCGCAAGATTTGAGTAATTGTTTGTGTTCGCCGCTGCCAACGATACGCCCTTTGTCCATTACGTACACTTTGTCGCACCGCATTGCAGTAGCCGCCCGCTGAGTTATTATTATTTGCGTTTTGCCTTTGAGATAAATGTTTAATGCCTTGCGCAGTTTGCTTTCCGTCAAAAAGTCCAATGCCGAAAAACTGTCGTCAAAAATATACACCGACGCGTCTTTCAAAATAGTGCGCGCAATGTTGAAACGCTGTTTCTGTCCGCCGCTGATGTTACTGCCCGACTGTTTGAGCATATACTCCGTTTTTTCTTCGTGACTTTCCACAAAGTCTGACATCTGCACTACTTCGAGCGCTTGGGCAAGTTGCTCGTCGGTTGCGTCACGGTTGCCCATTTTGACGTTTTCGGCGACGGTGCCTTCAAATATCATACTCTTTTGCAATGCTACGGCTACGTTGTCGCGTACCTGGAACGCGCTGAGATTGCCGTAACTTTCGCCGCCGATAAACCGCTCGCCGCTTACTTTTGAGTAAAACGCCGTAATAAGTTTGACAAGCGTACTTTTGCCGCTGCCCGTTCCGCCGATAATTCCAACTATTTCGCCGTCGGCAATATCGAGGTCGATACCGTCAATCGCGTTGTTTTCGGAACCGTCGTAAGCAAAACTTACATTGCGAAACACAATGCTTCCGCCGAGTTTTTTTGCTTCGCCGCTTACTTCCTCGACGACGGGCATACCCAACACTTCGTCTATGCGTCCCATGCTTACTTTGATGTGCGGAATAAACGCAAACGTCCACGAAAGCGACAGCACGCCGTTGGCAATAAGCGCAATGTATTGAATGATGGCAATAATATCGCCCGCTTTAAGTACGTCCGATGTTTGCAGCCTTATTGACCCGACGTAAATTATTATCACCGTGGCAATATTGAGAAGCAGCGTTGCAAGCGGCTGAATTGTTCCGCTAAGCGTGTTGTTTTTTACAAAACAGTCGCTCATAACGCGCGTTGCGTGTTCGGCGCGCTTATGCTCGTGTTCGTCCTTGTCAAATGCGCGTATGACGCGTATGCCCGAAAGCCGCTCGCGGATTATTCTGTTTTGAACGTCTATGTATCTGTCACCCTTTTCCCAGCGTTTTTCCATATTGCGCGTAAGAAGACTGACGGCAAACAGAGCAATAGGCATTACCGCAAGCAATATCAGAGCCAGCAGCCAATCGCCGAGAAAGGACAGTACAACGCCGCCTATAAGCATAATGGGCACCGTTACTATTACGTAAGGCAATTGAGTAACTGTTTCTTCCAACCAACTGATATCGTCCGTGGTTCGGGTGATAAGACTGCCCGTGCCTACATTTGAAAACTGTTCCGGCGAAAGTTTGTTTGTCTTGTCAAAGACCTTCTTGCGTAATTTTGCCGAAAACCGTGCCAACATACCGCAACTTACTTTGTTGCTCAACAGACAGCACGCAAGATACGCTACCGCAATGGCCAGCATTATTCCGCCGTTTATCCAAATGTAATCCATATTTGCTTTGCGTACGCCTTCTTCTACAATGTTGCTCATAACATAAGGCATAAACAACGCACACAACGCCTGCGCGGCGTATAAAAACATCAATGCTGCCGTTTCCTTTTTGAACGGCTTCAAATATCCGAATAATTGTTTCAAAATCTCTCTCCCTATGTATGAAACAATTACGGCAAGATTATTGGGCTTTGTTTACCAACTTGGCTTTTATTACCATATACGAATGGTTTCCGTAAGCAAATATGCCCTTTTCGGCGCAGCCCATGTAGTTTTTGCCAAGCATATCCAATAGGTTACCGCTTACGGAAAACTCCGGCAATTTGCCTTTGAGTTCGCCGTTCTCGTACAGATAACTTACCATACATGGAATACTTACGTCGCCTGTGGGCGTAGCGTCGCCGCCGCTCGATGTGGTGACGAACACTGCTTTGCCGTTGCCCAAAATCTCCCGTAAATTTTCGTGAGTTTTTTCAAGTTTCAATCTTCTTGCCCCCATGGACGGTACCGACGTGTAGCCTGCTTCCGCGCAGCCCGCGTTGTCAAGTCCGTATGTGACAGCGGTTTTCTTGGTGGTAATAAGTCTGTTTACCACGCCGTTTTTGACAAGGTATGCCTTGTGTCCCTCGTTTACAACTCCCTCTGCGTCGAAGAACGGTATATTGAGCGTTTTCTCCGACCTGTCGAGAACAATGCCGAGATTGTCGGCAAATACCTTTTGTCCCAGTTTTCCGCAAATCAGCGATGCGCCCGAAGCGTACAAGTCGCCGACAAAGTGATTTATCAAATACCCTATCGGTTCCGCGCCGTCGAAAATCACGGGGATTTCGTCCTCCGCTATCTGCGGAAGTTTTCTGTTGAAATTGTCGCAGATAAGTTTGGCGTCGGCAAGTATTTGCGCTTCGTCGTAATAATCCGCGTCGCAGCCTATCGATTCGTCCATAATGTTGGCGGAACTCTTGTGTTTCATAACCAAACTCAAATCCAACTCGTTGCCTGCGTAATACAGTTTTCTGCCGTAATCGGTACTGTACGAAACTTCGTTTTCAAGCATTATTACTTTGTTGGAAAATATAAAATCGGGATTTTGCTCGGTCAGTTTTGCAAGTAACTGCTTTATCTGCGGTATGTACTTGTCCGCAGAAAGAATTTCCTTGCGCGTATCCGACGAAATTTCTGCCGCTTCGTCGTTTATCTCCGGATAGGTTATTTGCTGTTTGAGGTTTTCCTGCGCGGTTTTTTCCAAAGATTTTATGTCGCAGTCGCCCTGTTTGCCCGCAATGCCTATGTATTTGCCGTCGTAGACTCTTACCGTGGTTTCCGCGTCGTCGTTTATACGGAAACTTTCAACCGCGCTTGCGGAAATATTTATTGTTTGCTTTTTTTGTTTTTTGACGATAATTTCTTTTTTCACTTTGCGTTCCTCCTTACTGCACGTTCATTTCGGACACGCGCACATACGGTCCGCCCAGTCCTACGTTTAGCGGGTACTGTTCCATTTTGCCGCATCCGCCCGTTACAAACGAATGCAATACAACGTCTTTGCTTACCTTGTCGATTAGCCCCAGCGTTTCAAATACGTTACCGGTAAGTACGGCTATTTTTACAGGTGCGCCCAACTTGCCGTTTTTTATTTCGTATGCCACGTTGGGGGCAATGGTAAACGTACTCATGCCGCTGCCGTGTTTGAATGTTTCTATGTAAAACCCGTATTCTATACCTTCGAGCAACTCGTCGAATGTGCTTGTGCCTGCTTCGACATACGTATTTGTCATACGTACAATGGGCTCGAAGTCGCAATTGATTGCGCGCGCATTGCCTGTCGGTGTTTCGTCAAGATACGCCGCCGTGGCTGCGCTGTGAAGTCTGCCCGTCAAGATGCCGTCTTTGATAAGATAAGTCGTGCTTGCTTTGGTTCCCTCGTCGTCGTACGGCGTGTAACCGCTGCCGAGTTTGCTGCCGCAATCGACTATCGTCAGCACGTCGCTGCCTACCTTTTTGCCTATGCACCATTCCTTAGCAAGCGTTTCGTCGCCTAACATAAAGTCCGCTTCGCTCTTGTGACCAAACGATTCGTGCGCAAAGACTCCCGTAACCAACGGCGAAAGCACTACCGGATACTTGCCCGCTTTATCGAGCGGTTTTGCGTTCAAAAGGAAGTTTTCGCCCTCTTTTATAAACTCGGAAATATCGCTGTCGGTAATTTTGATATCCTGAAATTTCATTTGACATCTTTGCAGAGTGTGGGTAAACTGCTCTGCGTCTTTGGCGTATGTCATTGCAAAAGATACGCCCGACGTCTGGAAATCGTATTTCAAATCCGCGCCCTTGCTGGAATAAAACTCGTATACCGAATATCTGTCGATATATATACCCGTAACAAGTTTGCAGTAATCGGATTTGAGTTTGCCCAGCACCGACGTAAGATAATTGCATTTTTCTTGCAGCGTGATATCGGAAACTTTGCAATCGGAAAATTTAAGCGCAACGTCCTTGTTTACTTGGAATCTCTTTACAACGGGGTTTTCCGAAATGTTTTTGTTCGCCGCGGCGTATCGATACAGATTATCCAATTCGCCTTGCACGGCGGCAACGGCGGTTGTTGAGGCGTAATACCACATTTGACCGTCAAACACGCGTATAAACGCCTTTTGGGTAGTATTTTCGCTGCATTCGTCCAAGTCGCCGTTTTTGTACGTGACGTTGGAGGTATAGCGCGTTTCTATGCGTATGTCCGAATAGAAACCTTCTTTGAATAGATACATATTTTCCCTCCTTTAATTACGGTTTATTCTATTTACTTCCACGGCACCGGAAACTTCGCACGAAACATCCGCATCGCCTTCGTAGTCCACCTTGCCGAAACCGCTCATTTTAAGCGTAAGATTTTTTGCGGCATTTACTTGGCATATTGCCGCGCCCGACGTTGAAAGAGCAAGATTGCCGCACACAAAAGAATTTGCCTTCAATTTTATGCTGCCGGACGACTTTATCATACCGTTTTCACAATTGCCCGAACAGCATAATTCGCAACTGCCCGAACCTGTTATTGACAGATTTTCCGTACTTCCGCAAAGACACACTTTTTCCGAGCCGGCAAGTAGCATATTTACCGATTCGGCGCTGCCGCAAGCGATATTTGCCGATATGTCCCCCGCAAAAGCAAATTTGATTGTCTTTATCGGTGCGGCGAAATCCAAAACGCACGCGCCCGCAACGGAAACCGCGCTCAAAGCATCGGACGTCACTTCTATTTCCAGATTTTTGAGAGTGGAAAACTTGCTTGCGGATATTTCACAGATGTTTTCGGTGCGTTTAATCTTCAACTTTTTGAAGTCTTTGCCGTCACAAGTAATACAAACGCAATGTTCTTCGCAGCCGACAACGCCTATATTTATTTTGCTTTTACATTCTACGTTTTTGAGAACAAAGTTTTCAAGACGCGCAAATTGCAGTTTTTCCGTCATTTCAGCAAATCCTCACTTTGAGGATTTCCATCGAATTGACGCATTTGTAATCGCCGCAAAACTTTTCGTTTAACAATTCGTTTATTGTATCTGCCGTCTTTTCGCTCAAAAAAGTCAGTTTGTTTCTGTTTGCAAGCAGTACGCCCACTTTGTAATCGCCCGTAAACTTAAAGTCTCCGCGGACATACTTGATATACACCGTAGCGTCCTCGTAATTGCCTGTATATATCGCGCTGTTTTTGTGAATTACCGCATCTGCGTTTGCAAACATATCCGTTGTGCTTTTTATTCCGCCTTTTGCGATTTCAATACCCTTTTGCGCAATTGCCGCCGCGCGTTTGGTAATGGCATTTACGCTTTTTTGCAGCAAATCGATTGCCGACCGCAAGTCATCCGTCTGTCCGTCCGCTTCTTCGGTATAACCTTCGTCGGACTGTTCGTCCAATTCCGTCAGTTCTTCTTCGAGGTCGTCGACTTCGTCCAAAGCGTCATCTATAATATCGGACAAATCCTCGTCGATAACGTCAAACGGAATTTTCTTTACGTCGTCAAGACGTATGCGCAAATCGTCCAGTCTGCTTTGAAGCGTATTCAATTCCGTTTGATTGCCGTTTTGAAATTTGCTTTCAAACTTTTTCATCTTTTCATCGAACATTGCGTCGTGACACTCCGTATCTTCTCCGATTACATCCAACAAATCCGACGCCTGTTCCTTTGTTATTACGCCGCTACGCAGCATTTGAAGTATTTTTTCTTTTTGCGGTGACATTTATCTTCCCTCTTTCAGCAATTCCATTGCTTTTTCAACGCTTAGCGCGCCGCTTTCCAACTGTTCCAATACGTCCATTTGCTTTTCTGCCTTGCTGCGCTGTTTAAGTCCCAAAATATTCTGTATTTCCGCAAGACGCGCTTTGACGGTAGGATACGACACACCGAGAGCCTTTTCCATCTCTCTTATGTTACCTTCGACTCCGATAAATTTCAATACAAAATCCAACTGTTCTTCCGTCAATTTATCGAAAACGCTTACACCGAACTTGTTGACTATTGCCGTATTGCACTTTTGACAGCGTACCGTTTCCACAAAGGTTTCTCCGCCGCATATCGGACATTTTGCCGGTATTTTAAGCATTTACCCCGCCCCCACAATTAAAATTTAACTGTTTTGATACATAATATACTCACATATTGTATTTGTCAATGATTTTAATTAACATTTTTAAGTTTTTTGGGGTATTTTATTAAAAAAGTTAATATTGCCGACATTTTCTATCATATTTTTTAATTATTTACAAAACGCATAAATAAAGTCTATCGTATTGCGCCGTACGGCGATACGCGGCAAACCTAACCGCGCCATTTCGCAAGCGGCTTTGGCGGCATAAACTTACGTTTTACGTTCTGTTTTGTAAAAATACAATTGGATTTTTGCTGTATCCAAACACGCTTTTATTTCAAGAACGTGCTCTTGCGTAAATGACCTTCGCAAAATAAACAGCCGTTTTACGTTCTGTTTTGTAAAAATACAATTGGATTTTTGTTATATCTAAACCCGATTTTATTTCAACGACGCGCTTTTGCGTACTTTATTTTTATAAGGCGACAATTTTCCATAATCGTCTGCAATTTCTTTCCTTGCGCGCGTTGCCTTTAACGGAAACTCTTGTATTTGCTCTATTCGTTTTTAATTTCAATTTGCCGCCAATGATAATAACAAAAACCCAAACCGACACAATAAAGTGTTTGATTTGGGTTTTAAGTAGTAACCGCCCGATAAATTGTAATTTGCAAGCCAGTTAGAGTAATACACTATTGCAAACCGTATTCCGCCCATATCGTCATTGCGAACGCAATGAAGCAATCCATACGGCGACAAAGTATAAATCCAAATTGTATTTTATATATCCGCCCGTCATTGCAAACCATTTGTTGGCAAAGCAATCGGCAAATTTACCATTGCATTAGCATTTTTGACTTAGATTGCTTCGTCGCTTCGCTCCTCGCAATGACGATAAAAGCAAATTGTCCGATAAAATGTAATTTGTTAAATACCTAATATATAAAATCCATTATAATTTATTGCTAAATTTAACCAACTTACTAAATCTTGAAATTCTGTTGGCTTTTCAGTATTCAATATTTCAATAATTTTACCAATATCATCTGTCGAAAAATATTTTACTCCGAATAAGTCGTCTGATATTATATCGAATGCTTTATGATATTCGTTATAAAAATCATCTAAATCATCTACATAAACATATAAAGAATCATTTTGCCAACGAGGCAGGTTTTTTAATTTGAGTATCTTTTTTACGGAAACTTTATTATCGATTTTACAATATGCCAATTCGAGAAAAGCAGAACCGTATTTTTCCCGTCTTATTTCTTGATTATCGAATTTCATAAACATAACAAATTACCTTGCCCCAATACTGCTAATTGCCGCAAAGCGGTTGCTTTGCAGCGCTTTGTTTGAGAAAAATATTATAGCATAAAAACAAAGACTTTACAAACGTAAACATAGATAAAAATCCAAAAGAGCACTACGGTGTATATTTTATAATGTCTTGCAAAGGGGCGACCTTGCAAGACTTTTATATTTTGTCCTCCAACAAGTAACTGATTCTGCGGTTTCCCAAAGGTAAACCCTCCGCAGAACATAAGCCCGAGCGTTACAGCGGTATTTTAAGGAAAAAAAATGCAAGATAGGTCAAAAAGGGTAAAGAAAAAACCTAAACCATCACACTATTAAGTGTTCGATTTAGGTTTTAAGTGGTGACTCATACGAGATTCGAACTCGTGTTATCGGCGTGAGAGGCCAACGTCCTAACCACTAGACTAATGAGCCGTATTTGTTTGCTTTGACAGTATAACATAACGGCAAAACTTTTGCAAGCGTTTGCGTAAATTACATAATATCGAGTTTTGGGCGAAAATACATTCAATCCCAAGGCACGTACTTTAACTACTGCAAATAACACTCCTTTTGTCTTTCAAATACATCGGCATAACAATTACATAGAATATGCAAAATTTGCAGACCTTCGTTTCAGCCATAGCCGCCGACCGCGCCGATATATTGCACTGCATCCTTGAAGCATTTTACCTTCTGACGTAAACGCTTGTTCCGTTTCCATCACTTGCACAAGTTGCTATACTGCCGTTTTACTATTGCGTATGCTTGCGCCCTAAATTGTTGAAATTGCCTAATCTGACTTGATGTCGGTTACCGCTTTGCCCGAATAATAGACCTCGGTATTGGTACACCTTTTTTGTAGGAAACCGCCGCCACTGCCGACGGACTTTATTTTACAAAAACTGCAAGCGGCGGTTCTTATAACGAACCGCTGCTTGCATACCTTAAATAATACGGACAAAAACTGTTTGTTGCAAATGAGTTTATCAAACTTTTTGCATTGCGCAGCAATGTCTTTAACGAAAATAACCCGACTAATTTTGCGGAATGTACAAATCTTCCGCGCTCTCCGAATGCAGAACTACAAGGAGTTTCTGAGCAGACGCCGTTGATACTCTTGACTGTACATTGCGGAAATACAATCGGCAAAATCCTCCGCCGGCGCACCGCTAATACCGTCTATAACAGACAAAAGTCCCTGCAATTCTTCCGACACGGCGCCGAAAAAGTTGGATATCAATGAATCAAACGCAGAAGATACGGTATCTACAAATTGCTTTATATCTTCCTGCAAATTCGACAGCCACTTGAACACTTGCGTTTCGACTGCATCGAGAACCTGCATAGCGGATTTCAAATCTATCGATTGATACAAAACGCCCAATGTAGCGCACTCTATCGTACTTTCCACTTTCAAACCCGATTGCTTGCAGAAATCAAGCGCAGCGTTGAATTTGGCAAGTTTTGCGGTTATATCGGAAGGAAGTTCGCCTTTGTAGTTTATCAAATCGAAGCCGTCTTTGCAGTAATAGCCGCTAAGAAGCAAGGCGTTCATGCTCATACTTCGTATTTCATCGTTTAACTTTCCCAAAAGAGCAAGCACTTGCGCGCGTCCGTTTACCTCATCGGCAAATCTTTCAAAGGTTTCCTTTTTGGCGCTGAGCACAAGCAGCGCCTCGTTTCCGTCCGACGAATACTTTATCATACGGTCAAAGTATCCTTCGCTCGAAGCAAGCGCATCCAGCATACCCGCAGTGTCGGATTTGTCGCTTGTAATTCCTTGCTCCGTCAATTGGTTTTGCAGCCATTTGGTGTTTTGCACTGCAAAATTTACTGCCACACCGCCAAAACCTTCCCGCATCAAAGCGTCATTTGCCTTGGTTTGGATACTCTGCAACATTGCGTTGCCGATATCCTCTCCCCTGCCGCTTATACCGTTGATTTCAACCTGATTGCCGTTGACAAAGCCCAACTTTGCCGCTTCCGTCACCACAAAAGATACCGCTTCTTCTACCGTTTTGCCTGCAAAAGTATCTTTGCCGGCACCTGTAAGAACTACTTCGCCGTCACGGTTATCGGCAATTACCTTTACGACTTTGCCGTCGCTATCGGCAACAAACGTAAACGCGGGGTTGATATTGACCTTTACAAAACTGTCGTTAAGTACATACCCTCCGTTGACGGACGGAAGTATCACGGTAAACAGCAATATCGAAAACGTCAAAATCACTGCCATACAAATAGCAAACGTCACTGTCTTGGCGGAATAAAATCCGCGTTTTGCAAGCACCCCGTCGCCGACTGCGTCGCCTTGCGCGGTTTGCAGCGGCGTTTGTCTGACCTTATCGGACATTGCCGGCGTGGCTTTTTCAAATTCGTTGTTCAGTTTTTCAAAGAACCGTTTCACGGCAAGTCCTCCTTTGACAAATAATTTTGCAATTTTGTTATGGCGTTTTTGTACGTCCAAGTTACGGTACCCTGAGGTTTACCGAGTATTTGAGCAATTTCTCTGTGTTTGTACCCTGCAACGGCGTGTAACACAACTATTTGCATTTCGTCGTCGTTTAGCGCTGCTTTGAGTATGTCGGACATTTCGCCTATACCGCCGCCGATCTTATCGGGAACGGTATCGAACCCTCGTCAGTTGCCACTTCGCGGTTGGATTTGCGCATACAATTGTAGGCGGTATTTTTGGCGATTTGCAGCAGCCACGCCGCAAAATTGGTTCCGTCCCTGTACTTGGAAATGTTTAACTTTACCTTTACGTAGGTATCCTGCATTACGTCTTCCGCCGTTTGATAATCGCGTACGATAGAATAGACGTAAGAGAATACGCCTTTTTTCGTTGCCTCGTACAGTTGGGCAAAAGATTCCTCGTCACCGCGCTTTATTCGGGAAACGATACGGTTGAGTTGCAGTTTATTCACGGTTCACCTTGCTTCCCGAAAACGTACCTTTGTTTACATATAATAAACACTTGGGAAGCGTATTTTGTTTGAAAAATATTTATTAACGCATCAATTTTGCGCTTTTACGACAAAATGCGACAAATGTATTGCAAAAGAAGTCGCGTTGACGGTCAAAAAGTTATACGCAGCAACGCTTGGGCAATGCCTGCCGTATTGCGATGTCCCCTAATTGCGTATGACAGTCATCAAACTTTCCGAAAGCAAAACAAATTGCGCTACGGACAACTGCTCGCCGCGCACTCCTGCGGGTATTCCCAGTGTGCCAAGCAAATTTTCGGCGGACTGTTTACTTATGCCGAAGATATTTGTAAGATTGTTTACGAGCGTTTTTCTGCGCATTGCAAACGCGGTTTTGACGGTTTTGCGGAAAAATTCTTTGTCGTAAGTACCGTATTTTGTACGGTCAAACACAATGGAAACAACAGCGGAATCCACATTGGGTATAGGGTAAAACAAAGACCTGTCAAGCACGCGGAGAATCTTTACGTCGGCAACCGCTTGCACCGCCACGGTAATTGAGCCGTAATCCTTGCAGCCCTCGCTTGCGGCAAAACGCTCTGCAACTTCCTTTTGAACGGTAAGCGTCAATGACTCTGCAAGGTTGCTGTTTTCCACAAAAGCGGTAACAATTGGCGTTGTTATGTAATACGGGATGTTGGCAACCACTTTGAAAGGTTTGTCGCCTGCATACCTGTGTATTTCCGACATCGGCAATTTCATTACGTCGCCGAACACAACCTGCACGTTGGAAAGTCCGTCCAATGTAACTTCCAATACGCTTTTTAAGTTTGTGTCGATTTCAAAAGCAATTACATTTTTTGCGGATTTTGCCAACTGACGGGTCAATGTACCTGCGCCTGCACCGATTTCCAATACCGTATCGTTTTGAGTTATGCCTGCCTCGGCAACTATTTGGGCAAGCAAAGCGTCGTCCGTCAAAAAGTTTTGTCCGTAACGCTTGTTGAAACCGAATTGTTTGTCTTTTAATAATTTTTTTACGTCCATAATGATTTGCTTCAAATAACCTTGTAAAACAATATCTCCAATTGCTTTGCAGTGTACAGTTTGGGGACAGGGTACAACGGGTTTCCTTCCTTTGCCGCACGTTTTGCAAGATTAGGCACATCCTCCTTCTTTATTCCGTATTCGGCAAAACTTTGCGGAATACCCATTGCGGAATTTAGATGTTCTATCTCTGCAATAAATGCCTTTGCCTTTTGTTCGTCCGTACCGCCCTCGATACCTACGGCTTTTGCAAGACATGCAAGTTTTTTGTAAGACGCTTTGCCGTACGACGTCAGCACGACGGGCAGCAACACGCTGTTTGCCAATCCGTGAGCAATACCATACGCTCCGCCCAATGCGTGCGCCATGGAATGAACATAACCTACATACGCGCGGGTAAACGCTCTGCCCGCAAGAAACGCGGCTCGTTGCATATTTTGCCGCGCTTCTGCATCGCTTCCGTCCGTATATGCGCGCAGTATGTTTGCAAATATAAGTTTAACTGCCTCTACTGCCTGTTTCTTTGTGGATGACGTGTTGGATTTGCCTATATAGGCTTCAACGGCGTGCGTCAGCGCGTCCATACCGGTAGTTGCCGTCAAAAAGGGCGGCAGTCCCATTGTCAGCGACGCATCCAGCACCGCGTAATGCGGAATAAGCGAAAAGTCGTTTATCGGATACTTTTCGTGCGTTACGGCATTGCTTATGACCGCTGCCACAGTCACTTCCGACCCCGTGCCCGCCGTTGTTGGAACGGCAACAAAGAGCGGCAACTTTTTGCGTATTTTCAAAAGTCCTTTCATCTTGCCGACGGACTTTTTGGGGCGAACGACTCTTGCGCCGATTATTTTGGCGCAGTCCAATGCCGAACCTCCGCCGAACGCTATTATGCAGTCGCATCGGGATTGCCGATAAACGTCCAAGCCCGATTCTATTTGGTCTATTGTAGGGTTAGGCAAAACGCCGTCAAACAAAGCGTAATGCAAACCGTCCGAAGAACATTGCTTAAACAATCCGTCCAATGCGCCGCGCTCGACAGCCGCCTTGTCGGTGACAATAAGCGCATTTTGAAGCCCTTTACTTTTCAAAAGCGACGGCACGCGCAGCAAACTGTCCTTACCTTCCAAAGTTTCCGGCACACGCCACGGCATAAAAGCCATACAGACGTAAATGGTTTTTTGATAAATTCTGCACCACAGTTTGGAAAATACGTTCATACAAAGCCCCTTAGCCGTAGAATATCGGACGTACGCACAAGCGACGTTACTCCTGCAATGGCGCAGTTTATATGCCGCAATAACCGTATTCGACCGAATATTCTAATGTTATGTATCGGCGAAATGCCCAAACTGACATTGCCGCCGAAACAGATTAATTTTATTATACTTCAAAACCGCGGCAAAAGCAAGAAAAACCGTTTGTGCAAATACATTCTTCAAAACGCACGGCAAAAGAATAAAATAAAGTTATCCCTACCCTTGCTCATAACTGTAACATCGACGGCTGAACGGTAACGGAACAACACCGCTCCCTTGCGCAAGCACCGCTAAAAAACCGCAGAAAAAAACGCGTTTCACTACAAAAGAAACGCGTTTGAAATTTGTCACATTATTATAACTCGGTATCGGACTCTTTGCGCGCGCCTTTGCGTTTGGTGCGAAGTTGTTTTTTGAGTCCCGAAGCATACTGTTTGCGTAATTTCTTGATACTTACCGCTTGTACTATTACCGAAGCATTGGAATCTACGGGAAATTTGACGCCCAACTCGTTGACGTGTTTGAAAAATGCTACCGAGCGGCGAATTTCAAAATACTTCCAAACGGCGACTGCGGCAAATACCGCAATCAACAGCCAAATTGCAAGAGATATTGCCGTAATAATCAACGGATTGTCGGCGAATACAAGTTTGAACCCCGCCGATACGATTACAAATGCACAAAACCCCAACGACAGCAAAATCATCATTGACGTCAATGCGCCGAATTGACCTACCTGAAACTTTATGTTACGCGTCTGAATGTCCGTCAAAACTTCGTCTTGATTGACAAACGGTATTTTGCGAACCTTTTTCATGCGTTTTTCCGCGGTTGCCAATTTGAGTTTGTCGTTGGCGCGTTTTATCGCAAGTCCTCCCGCTTTCAATGTTTTCCGAACTTTTTTGTCCGCCATAAATACCCTCTCGTACCGTAATCGGCGCAGATAATTTGTTGTTTGGATATACATTATACAGTTTTTTTCAACGCAAGTCAATATTAACCGACAAATTTTACAAAAATGTCGGGTAAATTGCAATTGTACATATTTTAATGAAAATTTGTGTCAATGTATTTGTATCGACACCCGCCGTCATAATAAAAATGTGTATTTGCAATACGCCGACCGTCATATCGGATTTGTAAGTTATTTTACAAACAAATTGTAATCAAACAGACGCCACGCTTCGGTTAAACTCGACGCAAGTATAAAAGCGCAAAGAAAAAGCGTTTCCTGCCGTTTACATAACAAACAGAAAACGCCCTATTACAAAAGTATTTGTATACTGTTCTTCTGCACCGATGTTATAATTCCCATACGGCTATGCCTATCTAATAGGCACACACCGACATCGGAACTTGCAGGTCAAACGGCTATTGCTTTGTATGTTTTACTATTTTGCCGTTCATCATTTCTATTACAATCTCGCCGCTTTTTACATACTTTTTGATTTTTCCGCAAAGTACGACTTCGTCGCCGATGGCAGGTTTGTCGTCAAGGGCGTCGTACCGTACGCTTCCGTTTTTATCGTACATTCCGTATATGTACAGACGGTTGCCCGCCGCATCCTCTATATATGCGTTGCCGTAAACGGTATTTTCGATGTTTACTATTGTACCGCGCACCTTGTATTCGACATCCGTTTCGGCATTGTCGTCAAGCGCGTTGCCGATTGAGTTTATTTGCTCAACGGTTTTTTCCGCAGGGGAAACGCTTCCCGTACCGTAACCGCCGTTTTGGATATACTCTACCAAGACATCGCGGGGGAAGATATTGCCGCCCATAACATCCACTTTGGTAAGTTTGTTGGGAGCATAATCGGTGTTGTATGAATCGGTAACAATATAATACGTGTCGTTAAGCCCTATGCCGTTCAACAGATTTTCCCTGATTTCGGTATCGTATACGTATACGTAACTTGTATTGTTAAAATATCTTTCCACAAGCGTAGAACCGAGAACGGAACACAGGTGCATTTCGTTGTCGAAGGGGAACAGCGTCTGTATCTGTTTGACGGTAATGTCGCCCTTATCCAATGAACCCGGAGTTCTGACGCTTATATAACCGCCGGCAACCGCTATTTTGTAATTTGCGCCCCAAACTTCCTGTCCCTTTTGCCAATAGGCGTTTACCATATCTTGTTGCAGCATTTCGTAACTGCGGTATTTATCGGTGTGTCCGATAATTTCGTTCGGGTCGCCTATCTCATCTGCGTATTTGGTTACAAGAGTGTTGATTATCGTATCGGAAGCGCAGACGGAATATTCCCCGTTGGGCACGGTACGCGCCGTAGTATTGCTTTGTTTGGTCAAAATATTGAAGTTTACCGCCGCTTCGGATATTCCGCGGTTGTAGCCGCCGCCCTGTACATGCCATACTCCGTTGCTATCCTTTTCCGCATAAGTTTGGTGAGTGTGCGCCTCGAATACTACGTCTACATACCCGTCGGTAAGTTGACTGTCGACGCCTCTGTCGTGAATGGAATAAACAACGTAATCCACCTGCTCTTCATTGCGCAGTCTTGTTGCTTCTTCCTTTACAAGCGCGGTAAGTTCGCTGCCCGTTTTGAAATATACGTCTCGACACATACTTGCCGAAATCGAGCCGTAACAATCGCCTATCGCGCCGATAATACCTATCTTGACGCCTTGCAGCGTGACTACGGTAGACGGGTGACAATACGGCGCTCTTTGGTCGGTTTCTCTTTCATATACGTTTATCGCAAGAAATGGAAACTCCGCAAGTTGGGCGTTAATTTTTATTTTTTCGGTTGTCCAATCAAATTCGTGATTGCCGAGGGTCATTGACGAGCAGTTGACGTAATTAAGCCATTCGGTTGCAAGTTTGCCCTTGGTGTTGTTGGATTCCGTACTGCCCTGCCACATATCGCCCGAAGCGATAAACAGCGAATTGCCGTTTATCTGAGCGTCCAAAAGATAGGTTGTAAGTTCGTCTACCCCCGGTTGCTCCTCGCTGTCCGTGTACATACCGTGCAAATCGTTTACTGCGTACAACTTCAATACTACAATAAGATATCTTTGGCAGTTGTCGCAGTAGTCGTCGCCGTTTGCGTCTGCGTGAATGTGCGCCAAGCACGTATCGCACGCATAATCGCCGTTTGTATCGATGTGGTTTGCGCAGGTAAATGTCTGACTGCAAATATCGCATTTGCCGTCGCTGTTTAAATCTTTGTGCACGCAAACCGTATACGTTTTTTCCGCGCTCCAAGCGCTGTCCGAATATTCGATTCCGTTGCCCACTGCCTTGACGGAAATGCTTTGACCCGCGGACAACTTGACGGAAGTACCGGAAGTATCGGATATTGCGCCGCCGTCTATCTTGTATGCGTATCGGATTGCGTTATCCACCTCATTCCACTTTGCAATACCGCTGCCGTCAACGGTTACGACGGGCGTTTCAAGAGTTGCGCCGTTTACGCAGGCAGTCAAACCCAAAACGCCCGCAAGCATAAGGCATATTACTACAAAAAAAGATAACAGTCTTTTTCTCATAATTATCTCCCGAATCTTATTTATAATTTCCATTAAAAAACGGCGAAAAGATACCGATTCGCCGTTTTGCTTTTTGATTATTAGTCTGCAACGTATGGAATCAACGCCATTTGTCTTGCGCGTTTGATTGCAACCGCAAGTTCGCGTTGGTGCTTAGCACAAGTTCCCGTCATTCTTGCGGGAATAATTTTGCCCTTTTCGGTAAAATACTTGCGCAACTTTGCTACGTCTTTGTAATCGATGTGTTCGCATTTGTCCATACAGAAACTGCAAACTTTTCTGCGAGCCGGCTTTCTCATCGGCTTTTTGAATTCGTTATTTTCCATAATATAATCTCCTTAATTGTCAAAACGGCATATCGTCTTCCACTGCCGACGAAACTTCCTGCAAACTGTCAATTGACTCTCTTGCGGGGGCAGGCTGTCCCTGTTGCGGCGCGTTGTTCGGGCGCGACAAAAATTCCACTTGGTCGGCGCGGATGTCGACTGTCTGTCTTCTTACTCCGTCCTTTTCGTAACTACCTGTTTGTATGCTTCCCGTAACTGCAACCTTGCTGCCTTTGACAAGGTACTTTACGCAATTTTGCGCAAGCGCGTCCCATGCCACAATGTTGATAAAATCAACGGCGTTGTTATCCGCATTGCGCGAAAAACGGTTGACTGCAATGGAAAAACGGCAATTGGTGTGTCCCGAATCGAAAGACGAACCGACGGGGTCGGCTGTAAGATTGCCTATCAAAAATACTTTGTTCATGCTTCCTCCGTAATTACTTCTTAACTATCATGTAACGGATTACGCCGTCGGTAATGCGCATTATACGTTCAAGTTCGCTGGGCAAAGCCGCATCGGATGCGAAATTGACAAGTACGTAGTAACCTTCGGTTTTGTAGTTGATGGGATAAGCAAGTTTTTTTGTTCCCCATTTGTCTACGTTTTCGACGCTTCCTCCGTTGTCCGTGACAATGCCGTTGAGTTTTGCGATAATCGCTTCCTTGGCTTCGTCTTGAAGTGCGTTGTCGATAATGTACAAAAGTTCGTAACTGTTCATACTTTTTCCTCCTTTTGGTCTTATTCGGCCGCAAAACAGCCTTTGCGGCAAGGGCACTTTTTCAAGCAGTACCATTATAACAAAACACAACATTTTTTGCAAGTAATTGACTGCAATTTTTCATTCAAAGAATTTGCGCGGAATTTGCCGTATGCAAAATGCAAAATTTACAATGATTTGAAACACAAAACGCAAAATATGTGTTACAATAGGCGTACCACATACAAAAAGGAAAACATATGTACACTCCCAAAGAAATTGCCGCCAACTACATAGATATTGCCAAGTCCAAAACTTCCGCCAAGTGGTACAAAACGCTTGTGCTTGCAGTGCTTGCGGGAATGTTTATTGCCCTTGCAGGCGCGCTTGCCACCGTCGCGGGAGCGTCCGTCGACGCAAAAGCGTCGCTGCTTGTCAAAGCCGCGGTATTTCCGCTGGGACTTATACTCGTAGTGCTTGCGGGAAGCGAACTGTTTACCGGAAACTGTCTTTTGCTTGCGCCTACGCTAAGCAAAGACATCAAAATTTCCGCCGTTCTCAAAAATTTGGGTATCGTTTACGGCGGAAACCTCGTAGGTTCGGTACTTGTTGCCCTCGTTACGGTTTACGGCGGAACTTTCGGCGACGGCACGTCTATTATACTTGCCGCAAATGCAAAGTGTTCCATGACATTTGCGGAGTGCCTTCTCAGAGCAATCCCCTGCAATATACTTGTGTGCCTTGCCGTATGGATTTCGATGGCAAGCAAAACCGTTACGGGCAAAATACTTGCCGTATATTTGCCTATATTTGCGTTTGTAGCATGCGGCTTCGAGCACAGCGTCGCAAATATGTTTTATTTGTCGGCGGGATTTTGGGCAACAGCCAAATACGGCGTAACCGCCGAAAATCTGACGGCGGTAAACGCGCTTGTAAACAATCTTTTGCCCGCCACAATAGGAAACGTAATAGGCGGAACGGTTTTTGTCGCACTGCCCTATTGGTTTGTATATCTCAAAAAAGACAAAAACTCCGAAAATAAATAAATACGTAAAATACCGTATTGACGAAGACAACGTATTTTCAAAAATTGTATTGGAATAAAAAATGAGCCAAAGTCTATTTTCGTGTCAGGGGCTCCGATTGCCCGAGGCGTCAAATAAACTTGACTCCAATACTATTATACGCAAGCCAAATGCGTTTGTCAACATCCCAAAACGCAAAATTCCGATAAGGAACGGACGGCGTTGCCGAATCCGAATCAAGCGTTGCCCGCTTGCTAACCGACTTTGCGGTTCACCGCACAAGTTACATCTTTTTTATAACAGATATAGAAATACGCCCCAAAAGTTTTACATGACTTTTGGGGCGTATGGCATTTTTAATCAAAACGTATTTTTCCGTCCGCTAACCGAACCGTTACGTTTGTGGAGCGACGTATTTTTCCCAACCGTTACTGCCGTTAGTTCCGGTTAGCATTTCGGCGGCAACGGCTGCGTCTTGCAACAATTCCTTATCTACGGAAACTTTTGTAACGCCTTCGCCGTTTTCGACGCGATAACTCCAACCTTCGGGGTCTTTGAACTCAACCGAAGTAAGCGCGCTGCAACCGACAAACGCGCCCGCGTCTATTCTCGACACGTTTGCTTCCATTACAAACGAGGTCAACTCCGCGCAATTTGCGAATGCGGATTTGCCTATAAACAAAAGCGATGTGTTGACCGTTGTGTAGGTAAAAGAGTTTAATTTGACGCAATCGGCAAACGCATAGTCGCCCAGTCCCGTGACAGAAGCAATATCGACGCTCTCCAAAGACGTACAGTTCTTAAATGCGTAATTGTTAATTCACAATAAACAACTTAAATAAGTTTTTCCGTTTCATATATCTTTCCCTAAGTTTTGTATGTATTTTGTACCGCAATAAACATTTGTTATTGCGATTATTTTTTTATTAGTATTGTTTAGCGGCACTACCCGTGTTGCACAAAAAGCAGTACTTTTACCGTCAATGTCCGCATCGAACTTGCACATTTACTGCATTTGTTTGTGCTTGTGCAAGACCGTCGATTGCATTTACGCAAAATCAAATATTGCCTGCTATGTGCCAAAGTATTGCATCTACGTTACGGCGCAATACCCGACCGCAAGTCAAAGACGCTTGCCGCGCATAAATTTACTGCACGCCGAGAAATTTGATTATATCGTTTATCAAAACATTTGCTTTGTTTGTCATTAGCATTGCATGCCCGACGTCGCGGTAAATATTGAGTTTGCTGTCCGTAAAATGCGAATGCACGTACTCCACAGACGCGCGCGGAACCAATTCGTCCAACTCTCCCCACATAATAAGCGACGGGACAGAACACTTACCCTGCTTATCTACGGCGGAATTGCACTCGTTCATCAAATCACGGAAAACTCCGTATGTGTGGAAGTTGATGTTAGGCAATATACGCTTCATTGCAATGCGTATGGAAAGGACGCTGTTTTGTTTGTAAGGTTTTACCGCTTCTTCGGCAAGTCTGAACCGTTCCTGTATGTCTCCCGTGGATTCGCGCACCACGTTTGAGTAGGTGGAATAGTAAAACTTTATCATATTTGCGAGCGATTTGAAGTTGAGATACTTGTTTGAAGGAGCAACCATTACCGCCCTGTGTACGTCGCGGTGACAGCAAAGATATGAGGTAAGCGCACCGCCCATAGAAAACCCTACAACGTCCACGCTGTCGTGACTGCTTCTTAGTTTGTCGTAATCGTAAAGCACTTTGTCGAGCGTTTCCTGTTTCAAAAACTTTTTGAAATCGACATCGCCGTTGTGACCCGGCACTTCGCATTTGAGCACCTCGTCGTAAAACCCGAGATAATCGTACAAATTGCCGAAATCCGCAACGTCTGTCAAAAATCCGTGTATCGTCATTACTGCTTTGGACATATTTACCACCTGATTTCCTTATTCTGCAAAGATAAAAACTCGTTTGCTTTTGAAAAGTGTCTGCACCCGAAAAATCCGTTGTAGGCAGACAGCGGACTGGGATGCGCGCTTGTAAGTATGAGGTGCTGCGGATTTGTAATAAACCGCCTTTTTGAACAGGCATTTGCGCCCCACAGCATAAATACCATTCCGCGTTCGCGTTTGTTAAGATACTTTATTACTTCGTCGGTAAACTGTTCCCAGCCGTGCCCTTTGTGCGAGTTGGATTTGCCTGCTTCCACCGTCAAAACAGTGTTCATTAGCAGCACGCCTTGGTTTGCCCACGGAGTAAGATTGCCGCCCTTTATGCAGGTGTCGTAACCGAGGTCGTCGTGAATCTCCTTGAAGATGTTTACCAAACTTTGCGGAGGTCTTACGCCGTCCGGCACGGAAAAAGACAGTCCCATTGCCTGATTGGGGTTTATGTACGGGTCCTGTCCCAAAATAACTACGTTCACTTCGTCGGGCGAAGTTGTATCGAATGCGTTGAGCATCAAACTTTTGGGCGGGTAAATGCGTTTTTCGGCATATTCCTTTACCAAAAACGCCTTTAAATCTTTGAAATACTGTTTTTCAAATTCGGGAAGAAATAACTCCTCCCAACCGTTATAAAACCTTGCCATAATCCGTCCTCACAGATATAGTCGGTAAGTTTAGTGTTTCTGTGTACGTTTCAGCCAAGTCAAAGCGCTCCATATGCCTAATTTGGAACTTCGGCAGACAAAAACCGTCTTTATGTACATTACACATAACCGTATTTTGCAAATTGCCGTACGCTTAACGTAACGAACAGATTTGCTGTGTTCTATCTTTTTTCAAGCAATACAGAGTGCGAAACGGCGCATACGGTATCTCCCGCGCCAAGCACTATTTCCGTTCCGTCGGCAAATTCGCGCACCAGTCCGTTGAACCTTATGTTGAAACTTTCTTCGCCTTCCACAGCGCTTTTGATACGGTATTTGCCTGCGCCTATCTGTCCGTCTTCGCCAACGCTGTAAATGACGTTGCGCGCAAGCACAAGACTGTCGCCGCGCACTTCCATTTCTTCCAAGTATTCGTCGGCGGTAACAAGCGTTTCTTCCTTTTCCTTCTTTTGACGAGGGACGCGCTGTCCGTTTTTGACTGTGATTATTACGGCAATGATGGCGGCAATAAGCCCCAGCGCAAGCGCAACTATTGCAACAATAAGTATTATGTTGTCTGCGCCGCCTTCCGTAAACATAGATATATTCATAATATTCTCCCTATGCGGTTGAAAAATTGCGAACCGCCGCTTTGTCGGAAACCAACCTCAACCGTATGTATTGTTTTGTTTCCGCTACTGTTTTCAAGGCGGCGACAAAACAAAAAACAACCGCAATATAAAATACTTCTCCGATAGTTTTTCCGACTTTTGGGATTAATAGCACTGTTATATATGCGGTTTGTTTTTCAGCCTTCTACGACTGCGTTCAATTGAGCAAGCATAGTTTCCGCATCTACTCCGTGAGCGGCTGCCGCTTCCTCGACGGTTTCGCTGTGAGCAAGCAGACAGTGTATGCATCCCATTCCGTAAGAGGAAAACACGTTTGCCGTCGCGGGATTTACTTCCAATACATCTACAATTTTCATATCCTTGGTTATCATTTTTACAATTCTCCTTTTATTTTTATTTATTACAAATACGTTATACAACGACTAAACAATGCTGTAAACGTATCGGTACTTTCCGAATAACACCGTATTTGTCCAATAGGCTGCGACGCTTGCGACAAATCCCAATCCCAATCGCCGAATATGGCGTCGGCGTTTAGCGCAATGCCTAAGCAGATTGCGGCAACTACCGCCAATACCGCCAGCACAATAGCGCAAATCTTGTAGGGTGACTTGGGGGCTTTGCCTACTACGCGCGGCTGACTTTGCCCGCTTCCTTCCATTATTCCCGAAACATAGTTGTTGTACACCTTGTTTCTGTAACCGGTAGCGGTAACGTACACCGGCACCATAAGATATTTGAACGAACGCGCTTTGTAATCCAATTGAATGTCGAGTTGGCTCACAACGTCGGCATTGTAGTAAGATTCTATTTCGCTTGTCAGGCGCGAGCGCATCTTGCGCTCGGCGATTTCAAATGCTTCGTACGGTTCGACCGTGTAGTTGTCGGCAATGTATCCCGCAAGATATTCGTCGTTGTACACTACGTATTTGCTTTGCGGAAACGCGCCCAACTTTGCCATTTGTTCGGAAGGCACGTCGCTGTTGCCGTACACGAATATATCGTCAAATATTTTGTCCGTAGACCCCGAAACGGGAAACCAATCTATATACGTTTCGGTATAAGTTTTGCCGTCGCGTCTGACGGTACGCGTGCGGCGTTTGCCCAATGTTCCCTCGTAATACGCTGTTACGTAACTGTCAAACGTCCACACGGGTATATACGCGCCCTTTACGGAATCTACCTTAACTTCCTTTTTGAAGGAGTTGGGTGCGAGCAACCGTTTTTTGCGCCATTTCAAAATGGCTTGCCTCGCCTGCTCGTCGGTAGTTTCAAACGGAATAACGGTATCGGGTCGGACGGAATTTAAACTTTCCGAATCCACCACAACCGACGCGCCGCAAAATGGACAATCGGTTGCAATGGTAGACGACGGCAAAACGGTTGTCGCACCGCAATTTTTACAGCGGTACGCCGCAACGTCGCTATCCGACCAATGTTCCACTTCCGTAAGTTCCTTGAAATCGCGTTCGCGCACGTTACGGTCGCGCACGATTTGTTTTACGCTGTCGCAATGTTCGCAAGTCAAGTTGCCCGTTTGGGGCGAATACCTCATATCCGCTCCGCAATTGGGGCACTTGGGCTGCCGCGACTGCTTTATCTTTGCGGAAAACTCTCTCATAACAATCGTTTATTTCAACTTTGTTCCGCATTCGGGGCAGAACTTTGACGTGGGCTTTACCTGAGCGTTGCATTCGGGGCACAAACATACAACTTCCTGACGCGCTCCGCACTCCGCGCAAAACTTTGCCGTAGGCGACAACTCCGCGCCGCACTCCGAGCAGTGCTTCCGTTTGCCTTGTTTGGGCGTTTCTTCGGCGTCCTTGGCGTTTGCGATGTTGGAAAACGCAGTACCTACCGTGCCGCCTGCCATACCGCCCAAATTCATCCCAACAAAGGCTCCCGCCATACCGGGATTTTTGGCGGCGTCGCCCAATGCGTCCGCGGCTTTCTTTTGCGTGTAAGTTCCCATTTTGTCGGCGAATATTCCCAATGTGGTACGCTCGTCAAGCGCCTTTTCCACAACCTCGGGGAAACTGATGTTCATAATGGTAAAGTTGGTGATATCCAATCCCAATGCGTTGAACTTTACACGCGCATTGTTCATTACCATTCCGCCGAACTCCTCGTAATTGCAAGCCATATCGAGAGCGGAAATTTTGCTTTCCGCAATGGTATCGCTCATTTGGCTTACAAGCAGACTTTTGAGATTACCCGAAAGGTCGTCCACTTTGTACAGCCCGTTTGTGCCGAACACTTCCTTCAAGAATGTGGTCGGTTCGTTTACGCGAAAACCGTATATTCCGTGCGCCTTGATACGTATTACGCCAAACTCCTTATCGCGCATTGCAACGGGATTTGTCGTTCCCCACTTCAAATCCACAAACTGTTTGGTATTGACAAAGTACAGTTCCGCTTTGAAACGCGATTCGCCTTGATACCATATGCTTCCGATGCCCGAAAGTATAGGCAGATTTTTGGTAGTAAGTTTGTACTTGCCGGGCATAAACACGTCGGCGATTTGCCCCATATGCACAAAGATTGCCACCTGCGACTCGCGCACGGTAAGTTGCGAGCCGCTCATTATTTCCTGTCCGTTCATGGGGAAACGGTACACAATAGTATCTTTGGTATCGTCTTTCCATTCCAATACCTTCCACATTTGCGATTTAAAAAATCCCATTTTTACCTCTCCTCTCGACTGAAAGTAATATTTGCGCAAAAGCACAAAAAAAGCGTATTTTGCATTTTTTACATACTATGCGCAAAATGTCTTTTGCTTTACGTGTACAGTATAACATAAATAGTCGTTATTTGGAAACATTTTTAAGTAAAAGTATACGTATAATAGTACAAAATTCACGCATTTTTTACAAAATCGGAGGCAAACGTATGTTGAAATCAACGGCAATGGTCGGAAAAGACGTAATAAACTCAAACGACGGAAAAGTGCTGGGCAAAGTAAACAAAATAGTAGCCGACGGCAAAGCGCGCAATGCCGCGTTGCTGCTTGACGACGGCTCGGTAATTTGTTCGCAAAGCGTACGCGCCGTCAAAAACAACGTATGCGTTGACGGCTATGTAAATGCCGACTTCCGAATAGACGCCGACTCAAAACACGTCTACGACACCGCCGGCAAATACTTGGGACAGGTACACTGTGCGGTTTTTAACAAAAACATGAAGGTTCGTCACTTTGAAATAAACGGACAAAAGTACCTTCCTTCGCGTGTATCGGCGTTGGGGGATATTATGCTTATAAAGACGCCTTCCGCAAAACCGTCCCAAAGCCGCGCCAAACCCAAGGCGGCGGTACCTTCCCAAAAACCCGTGACGACGTTTAGGCACACGGGAGATTTTTCGTTCCTTATAGGCAAACGCTGCGACAAAAACATAACCAATTTCCAAGGCGAAATAATGGTGAAAGAAAATGCGTGGATTACCAAAGACATTCTCCGTCAAGCCAAAGTAAACGGCAAACTTACGGAACTTTCGCTGCATTGCCGCTGACAAATAAACGGTATCGACCGCGCAACAAAATCCTTCTGCAACAAACAGCGTGTGCAAGCAACTTTAAACAAAAAAACGCCGCGCTTTCTGCGCGGCATAAAAAGAGGGAGTGCGTCAACCGAATCGCTTTACAATTATAGAGGAGATTAAACATAAACACAAAAGAGGTTTACAGTCGATTTCGGTTGACTTAAACACAGTATAATGCAAAAATCTTTAACTAACCTTAAAATTTCAAAAAAGTTGTTTTTCCGCAAATTTTCGCAATCGGACGAATATCGGGTATCAAAGCATACAACCGATACTGTTATATCGGAGCAATACCGCCGTCACAAAATACATATTAAACTCGGTCAATTATTTAATAACAACGCGCAAATTGTTTTTAGCGTATTTCCTTTGTATTGTCGTAAACCGTCTTGCAATTGCAATGCAAATTGTTTGCAAACGTCGCCTCTCTGTCCAATCCGACACAACGCCTTTGATTTGAAGAAAGAAATCCAAATAACCGACAACGGTATACCTACCTCTTACGTAAAGCCTTACACGCCATTGTAAGGCAACTCGGCGCGCCGAAAAAGCCATTCAGTTACTTTTAAGTGATTTTTACTACAATATCGTTGAAAATTACAAGTATAAATGGTACAATAAAACCAAGAGGAGTTACTATGAAAATACTGATTGTTGACGACGAAGTCAAACTTGCCGACGCCTTAGGACAACTGTTCAAACAAAACAAATGCGTTGTAGACGTAGTATACGACGGCGAGGACGGATTGTACTGCGCACAAAACGGCGATTACGACGTAATAGTTTTGGACGTAATGATGCCCAAACTAAACGGGTTTGAAGTGGTAAAAAAACTCCGCCAAGACAAAAACGACGTACCGGTATTGCTTCTTACGGCAAAAGACGACGTTGCCAGTAAGGTTACGGGCTTAGATTGCGGCGCGGACGATTACCTAAGCAAACCGTTTGCCTCGGAAGAACTGCTTGCGCGCGTTCGGGCGCTTGCAAGACGCCAATCAAAAGTCGTAATAGACGTGTTGAGTTACAAAGATATAACTCTCGATACATCCAACTACACGTTGTCTTGCGGCGACAAAAGCGTAAGTCTTGGAGCAAAAGAATACGGCATACTCAAACTGATGCTGACAAACCCCACGCAGGTAATAAGCAAAGATACCATTATTTCCAAAATTTGGGGGCTTGACAGCGATATAACGGAAAACAATATCGAAGCGTATATGTCTTTTTTGCGCAAAAAACTGTACTTTATCGGCAGCAAATTGACAATACTTACCAAACGTATGTTGGGTTACTACTTGGAGATTGACGGTTGATTGACAAACTTAGAAACAAAATTGCGCTTATAAACCTTGTGCTTATGAGTTTGATACTTTTGGTTGCGCTGCTTGTCGTATTTTCGGTGGGATTTTCGCGTATACAAGAGGAAAGCGAAAAACGTATGCGAATGGTACTGAACGGCAGTATTACCCCCGAACAGTTGCGCTACGACGAAACCTACTTTGACGTGCAACTTCTCCTCATTGACCCCGACACGTTGGAAACGGAAGTAATAGGCAACCAAAACCGTCCCGAACAACTGCAAGATATCGAGGCGTGCGCCAAAATCGTAGTTTCCGGAGCGGCGGATAGCGGCTATTTGTTTTCAATGCGGTGCCGTTACGTCAAGGATTACGACCCTGTAAACAATGTCGTGCGCGTTGCGGTGCTTGACGGATTTGCCGCCACAAACAGTTTCGGCAGATATACAGTACTTGCGGTGATAGCCACATTGATGTCGCTGATATGCTTTTTTGTAATAAGTTATCTGCTTGCCAACATTGCGCTTAAACCTATTGAAGAAAGTTGGAACAAACAGCGTCAGTTTGTGGCGGACGCGTCGCACGAACTCAAAACGCCCATTTCCGTAATAATGGCAAACACCGACATACTTATGTCGCACCCCGAAGAAATTTCGCCCGACCAAATGAAATGGCTGGAAAACACAAGAAGCGAAGCCGAACGTATGAAAGTGCTTGTACAAAACCTGCTGTTTCTTGCCAAAAACGATGCGGAAGCAACCATACAAATGGAAGAAGTAAACCTATCCGACTGCGCCGGCAAAATCGCGCTTGCACATGACGCAATATTTTACGAAAGCGGCAAACTGTTCGATTACGATATAACCCGCAAAGCAAATGTATACGGCAACGAACAGCAACTCAAACAGTTGGTAACGATACTTCTCGATAACGCCAACAAATACTCTACCGGCGTCGGCAACGTGCAACTGACACTGAATGTAAGCGGCAAATTTGCGGTAATGCGCGTTTCAAACGACAGCGCGCCTCTCGACGAAAAACAACTTGAAAAACTGTTTGACAGGTTTTACACCCTCGACACCGCACACAACAAAAATACCAGCGGAAACGGATTGGGACTTTCCATTGCAAAAACAATCTGCGAAACGCACGGCGGCAAAATAAAAGCGCTGTACGGCGACAATCGTATGTCGTTTGTAGTGTTTCTGCCGCTACTTACCAAAAAGAACTCAAAGAAGGATTTGCCCGCGGCGGAATAATCCGCTTTGCTCTTTACTGCCGCCTATTGTCTCAATAGCAAATACCGTTGACCCGACTGTTGGCAAAGTATTGCCTTGCCGTGTCGTACTCAAAGAGGTATTTACAGTTGTTTTTGACTTTGAACTCACCTTTTGGCAAGCGTATTTTCCACGTTTTGCAAAACCTCAAACCGCATTTACGCTTAGTATAAACGTCGCGCAAACCATATACCCCTCCCACACTCTATGAGCATTTGTTACGGGTCAAATGCGACGGACATTTGCAGCCCGCCCGACAGCGACATTAGTGTTTCGGAGATGAATTTATCTTTTACAACAAATAAACTTGTACCGTTTCGGATAAAATTTAACGGACTTTACCGCAGTAAGCAAAGTCCGTTTTTTTCGTAAAAATATTTTGTTAAACCGTTTGGTTATTCCGCACTATTCGGCGGGCGTCGCAGGAACTTGCGTGGTAATCATATTTACAATCCAATCGCCTATTACGTTGTTTGAATACAAATTCTTGACGCACCAACTGTTTTGCAATGGCTCTTGCAGAAAATCTTTGACGGGTTGAATAAATCCTTCGGGAGTATTGAGTACAAGCGAAACTATTACAGCAAACAGCACGTATACTATGCCTACGCCTATTACCAAACCCAATATTCTGTCCAAAGCCTTGAACAGTTTTACCTTGTCAAAAGCGCGCATAATAAGCATTGTAATCAATTTGTACACAATTACAAGAACGACAAACGTCGCAATAAGCGCAACAATTTGACGCGTCCCTTCCGACTCTATTACCGAAGCAAGCCACTCCGTGGGGTACTTGTACAGATACGCAGTACCGATAGACACCACAAATATGCCTGCCAAGTCAAACAACTGCTTTAAAAATCCTTTGAATATGCCGACAATCAAGCCTATTACTGCCGAACCGAATATTACGTAATCTACCCAATTGAACATTCCGTATACCTCCTATTTGTGTTCATGCGACACAAAGTCTATATCTATGCTGCCCGTGCTGCCGCTTACTTCCAGTAAACAGTCTGCGGACGTTCCCTGCTGATTCTCCACGTTGCAACTGCCGGAGCCTTTGTTTACCCGTACGGTGTAATCCGCCTTGCTGCCTATTACTTTGCAATCTATTGCGCCCGTTGTAACCTTCAAACTAATCTTATCCGAACGGATTGAATCCGCCTGTATTGTGCCGGTTGTTGCTGCAAGCGTTACGGATTGGGCGGTCAAACCGTCGGTATTAACTGCGCCTGTTGTTGTCGACATTGCAATGCTCGGCGCGGAAATGTTTTGGGCGGAAATTGCTCCCGTTGTAGTAACCGTCTTGACAAAGTTCGTTGCGGAAACATCATTCAAGTTTACCGCCGCCGTCGTTGCGTTGGCGGAAAACTCGGATACGTTTGCGGTTTTTATATTAACATACCCCACATTGGTATTTATGTCAACGGTTTGAGCGGTTATATTTTCCGTTTGCACGGTATTTACCTCGCCGTCGATACTTATTTGACCGCAAGATAAATTTTTGACTACGACTTCGCCGACCTTGCACTTTACGGTAACTTTGTCGACAGAACCGTTCAACTTGATTACCACAAATTTCTTGCTGCCTTGAAGCCACGTTTCAAACCACTTTGTAAAGAAGTTTGCGCTTTCCGTTTGGGTAAAAGATATTACTCCGTCATTTGCCGCGTCGGCGTCCAATACCGCGCAATCATCTACGATAAACGATACGGAAGAATATTCAAACTCGCCCTGCTCGACAAATACCGAGTAAGTATCGGCGGTTACGTTTATTTCTTTTACCGCGCCGCTGCCTATATT
>JAMPHX010000080.1 GCA_023663205.1 Corallococcus sp.
GTAAAATGTCAATTTTCGACAAAGATTGACATATAGCGTCACAAAATTGCACATTAAGACAATAAGCGCAGCATAAAGACAAAATACACGGAATTCCGACAAAATATATATCTGCAAAACAGATGTTTGCCGATACAAAATCGTGTCGGAATGACAGTCGGCGGAGAAAGTTTTCGTTTTTTTGTTTTGCCCAACGGCAACGTATTGCTGCAATCGGAGAAAGAAATCGCGGAAGCCAACTTTTTTGATTACTCGGAAAATTCCGCGCGTCTTATAGGCATGACTCCCGAGGAACTTGCCGCAAAGCGGGGCGGCGACGCCAAACAAGCGGGCATAGATTTGTTCCCGCCCAAACCGTTCTTTGTTTCAAACTTCCGCAATCCGTACTCAAGATGTCCGACGGCGATAAAGACGCAGCAAAATGCGCAAAACCGACGAAACTTCAATAAGCGGACTGCACGTCTCGGTAGCGGAGAACAACGAAATCAATGCGGAAACCTTGGAAGAACATCTCGATTGCGAAGGCGTAATCTGCGATGCGGCGCGCGACGGCAAGGAAGTATTCGAAAAATTCCAACAGTGCAAAGAGGGCGAATACGACTTTATATTTATGGATGTGCAAATGCCGATAATGAACGGTTACGAAGCAACGCGCGCCATACGTGCGTGCAGTTACTGCGAATCAAAAACAATCAAGCAATAGCAATGACGGCAAACGCGTTTGACGACGTAAAGGCGGCGTTGGATTCGGGAATGAACGCTCGCTTGGCTAAGATGATAGATATGAACAAACTAAAAGAATTGCTTATTAAGTTACGCGGAGAACAAAATGACTGAAATCAAAAAGAAAATCCTTATAGTAGACGATTCCGAACTTAACCGTTCGTTATTAGCCGATATGCTTTCGGGCGATTTTGATATAATGGAAGCGGAAAACGGCGTCGAAGCGGTACAGATACTCTACGAACACGAACTGGAAATATCGCTTATGCTGCTGGATATCGTCATGCCGCAGATGGACGGTTTTGCCGTATTGTCTATGATGAACAAACACGGTTGGATAAAGACCACCCCCGTGATAATGATTTCCGCCGAAACAAGCGGTACGTACATAGACCGCGCATACGACCTCGGAGCAATAGATTACATCAGCCGTCCCTTTGACGAGCGTATTGTAAAGCACCGTGTGGCGTGCAACTTTGTGATGAGTATGCGTCAGCACGAAATGTCGGAATTGCTTTCGTCGCAAATCTATCAAAAGGAAAAAGACAACAGCCTTATGATAGAAATACTTTCCAACATAGTGGAATTCCGCAACGGCGAAAGCGGAATGCACGTACTGCACGTCAACGTAATTACTCAAATGGTGTTGGAACATCTTGTGAAGATGACGTCGAAGTATCCGCTGACCGCGCAGGAAATACGTCTTATAAGTACGGCGTCTGCGCTTCACGATATAGGCAAAATTTCCATTCCGTCGGAAATCCTCAACAAGCCGGGGCGTTTTACACCCGATGAATACGAAATAATGAAGCGGCACACCGTCGAAGGCGCAAATATGTTGGAGTCGATTCCCTTCCGCAAAAACGAAGATTTGATACGCATAGGCTATCAAATCTGCCGTTGGCACCACGAAAGGTACGACGGTAAGGGCTACCCCGACGGTTTGAAGGGCGACGAGATACCCATTGCCGCGCAGGCGGTTTCGCTTGCCGACGTGTACGATGCCTTAACAAGCGAACGCGTTTACAAGGCGGCGTACAGTCCCGACGTTGCGGTAAAGATGATTTGCAACGGCGAGTGCGGACAGTTTAATCCGCTGTTGCTGCAATGCCTAAACGACCTTGCGCCGCGTCTTAAAGAGGAACTCAGCGTAGTATCCCTCGGCAGCAACGTCGACGACAAGATACGCGAACAGGTAAAACAAGTCCTCAAAAACGACAAAACCGACGTTTCCGCGCGTTCCATCAAGTTATTGGAGCGCGAACGGCAAAAATTCCAGTATCTTACCGATATTTCCAAGGAAATCACCTTTGAGTATTCGGCACATCCCGAACTGTTGCTGCTTTCGGAAAAGGGCGCGGAAACATTCGGTATTTCTATGAGAATATTAGACCCTTCGGGCAACGCGCGTTGGAACGAGATATTCTCGCAGGAAAACTTTGCCGATTTTGTAAAGGCGCTCAAATCATCGCCCTCCGACAAATCTACCGCAGTGGTGCGCAAATACGTCCTTACAATAGGCGGACAACCGAGATGGAGCAAAGTTGTTGCCAAGGCAATGTGGAACGATGCCGAACCGCCCGAACTGGAAGGCGCGATAGGCAAGATTGTGGACATCAACGACGAAACGGAGGCTATGGAATATTGGGAAAACCAAGCCGACCATGATGCAAGCACGGGATTGTTCAATCACATGGCTGCAAAAAAGCGCATAAGCAAATTGCTTGCCGAAGCGGGCGAGCGCAAATACGCGCTTATGTTTTTCGATATCGACCACTTCAAAAACATAAACGACACCTACGGACATTTGTTCGGCGACGAAATAATCAAAACCGTTGCCGACAGAATGAAGGATAACACGCGTAGCACCGATATTTGTGCGCGTATGGGCGGCGACGAGTTTATTATATTTATGGAATACAAAAAGTCTGTCGCGGCGCAGGTAGAACGTATTTTCAAACAACTTACTAAACCTTACAAAAACTTCGATATCCGTGTAAGCATGGGCGTTGCCTGTGCGGAAAAGTTTGACGGCGATTACGAAAAGTTGTTCAAAATGGCGGATACCGCAACATATAAGGTTAAAAAAGAAGGCAAAAACAACTTCTGTTTCTACGACGAATCCATGCAATCTCTTATGGAAGAAAAGCGCGTCGGCAAAAATAAAGACGAAGATTAGGAGGCGGAAAAATGACTGTTGAACAGTGTTATGCCGCGTTCGGCGGCAATTATGCAGAGTGTCTTAGCAGACTGCGTACGGACGAACGCATTGCAAAGTTTCTCAAAAAGACGGCAGAGGACGGCAGTTTCGATTTGTTGACTCAGTCGCTCAAAGACGGCAACGTGCAGGAGGCATTTCGCGCCGCACACACTTTGAAAGGCGTTTGTATGAATCTGTCCATTACCAAGTTGTACCAATCTGCCTCGCGTATCACCGAAGCCCTGCGAGGCAGGGAAACCTTGGACGGCGCTGATTTTCAGCCGTTGCTCGATGAGGTAAGGCAGGATTACGAATTGATGCTCAAATGTATTGCGCAAATAGATTGACTGTACGGTAAATATACCGCATATATACCAACAAATAAACAATAAACAATTACTATAAAAGGAGTACCTGTTATGTCCAGAAAAAGCGATTTGAAAAAATCAATAAACGAAAGCGAAAAAGAAATAGAACTTCTTGAAAGGAAAAGAGGACGCAGTCAGTCTGCCTTGCTCGAAGCAATCATTACCGGTGCCAGACCGTCGGAGGAGGACGTAAAATACTTTAAGGTATACACGTCGCTTATCGAGGTGGAGCGCGCCAATTTGCGTAATCTCAAAGACGAACTGTCCAAACTGTAATAACTGCGTGCGGCGCTTGCTGCGTAAAATTGCAAAGCGACTGCAAGTTTGCATTGCTACGCATTGCGCGTATATTTTGTTATGTGTTCAAACGGTTTTTATTATGCGGCAGCGCCGATTTTAGGCGTTGTCGCTGTTTGCTTAACTTTTTTGAAATGCAACGCCGTGCTAAGTTGAGATTTTTTTGTTGCAAATGCTTACTTTGCGTATGCCGTCGGGTTTGTATACCGCGCGGCATTTTTTTGTACTTACACACGTGTAGGATATGCTGAGATGCGGTAACGCCTATACGGATAACAAACGAAATCGACATATTGCATTACAAATATGTCGTGTTTTCTTCCGTAATAATATATTTATTGATGCACGCATATTTAGGCTTTGCAACAAGTAGTGCTTATATACGTACTTTAACTGGCATACAAACGACTGCGCACATATGTGGGTGCTTTTCTTTATGTTTATCTCGACAGCGCGTATTACGGAAGGTAAATGCCTGCGCACATATGCGGGCGATTTTATTGGTTGTGGAAAACGGTATTGCGTTGTTAATATATTTCACATACTCGACATGATTTCAAGCAAGTATACTTTTTGCAAAAACCGCGCTTTACGCGCGTTCGGAACATATATACAGTCGGCAGACGGATTGACGGCGGTGTGCCGCGATAGGTATTTGTCGGGAGTATATGCGCGCTATAACGCCTTTGTCGAAATTTGTATGTAAATATATATATTTTTGTGTCAATATGCGATATTTTTTACGTATTTGTTTGACATAGTAAAATATTTTATGATAAATTATTGTAAAATAGTGTAAATTGCGGTGCTTCTGCGTAATAGGCGGGAGTACTCTTTTGCCGTCGCGACATTCGTTTACGGATACGGTGACGACATCATTTCAAATCAAGGTGCATTCCTATCGGCGTTAAAAATGACGCTAAATATTATGGAGGAACAATAATGAACAAACAGCATGGTTATGCCGTCAAGAGAAACATTGCAATTGTTTTGCTTGTTGCGTTGTGCGCGCTGTCGGTTTTTGCGGGAGCCGTTCTGGATATTCCGCGCAATTCCGACGCATATGCGCAAAGCAGTGCAAATCCCTTGCATGATTACGTTTCGCTTGACGTGGCGTACAATGAAAACATTGCGCTTTACCGCCAATTGACTACCGAACAAAACTTCAAGTCCAATTTGACGGTAAAGGGAAGTACGGCAGACGGCAGCGAGTATACGCTCGGTGATGCCGAATACGATGTTACAATCGATTTCGACGCCGCAACCGACAACGTGGTGGTTTCGGCAAATGCCGCCGCAACCGCAACGCTGACCTTTGCGGTAAAAGACAAGCCTGCGTATACTTCTTTGAACGTATCAGCAAGCGGTACCGTATACGACGACAACACGGCAGAAACTATCAAAGACGTGCTGACTGTCAAGGGTACGACTTCCGACGGCGCTGCCGAAACAATTTACAACAAGGAACTGTACTCCGTCAAGTTAAACGGCGAAGACGGATATCTTGCTTTCAACAGAAGCAACACCGTGCAGGTTTTTTACGAAGGACTCGCATCCAACGTGCTTAACGTAAGCGTACAGTCGTCGCCCCTTCAAAGCGTTACTTTGGAAGTTTCGGATGACTACGCGCTCGAAGGCGAGTATTACAAAAATTCCCAAGGGTACTACGCGTTTGTTCAGGGTATGACGCAGGAAACGGTATTTTCGCATTTGAAAATCGTTGCGCATTACCCCAGTTCCGACAAAGTTGTCAGCCTCGGAACGCAAATCACCGGCGAACGTGTTACAACTTCCACGACCGACTTCGGCTCGTCCGACGGCGCTGCCGACAGTTTGCCCGTCACGGTAGAAGTAGCGGTGGAGAAAAACGGCACAACAAAAACCGCACAACTTACTCTCAACTTCCGCAAACTGGAAATTGCGGGTTTGACGCTCAAAAGTTGGACTCAACCTTCGGGATTGACTTCCGCAAGTTATATAGGCGATTTTACCGACAGTTTGAATAACTGCGTGTATTACGTACTCAATTCCGGAGAGGAAGGCAGCGTAGTTATGGCTC
>JAMPHX010000081.1 GCA_023663205.1 Corallococcus sp.
GGCAGCCGACACAACGGTCTTGACCATTTGTACGCCGCGGAACTCAACGGATTCAACAGCGTGACGACGGGCTGTTACGTAATTATCGGCGACGGAATAAAGGGCGACGACGAAGTAATTGTACCCGTCAAAAACGGCGAAATAGTAAAAGGCGCTCACATAGGACGTGCCATTGCCGACGCCGACGTTATTATTTCTCTTGCGCACTTCAAGGGACACGAGGGCGCAGGGTTTGGCGGAGCAATGAAAAACCTCGGTATGGGCTGCGGAAGCATTGCCGGCAAAAAGGACCAGCACAGCAGCAGTCAGCCGCAGGTTAACCAAGCAGGCTGCATAAACTGCAAAATATGCTCGACGCAATGCGCTTATTCTGCCATTTCGTTTGCGGAAGGCAAGGCGCAGATTGACCACAGCAAATGCGTCGGGTGCGGACGCTGCGTAGGCGCTTGCCCGCAAAAGACCATTGCGCCCGTAATAGGCAACGCCAACGAAATACTAAACAAAAAGATTGCCGAATACACTATGGCTGTCGTTCAGGACAAACCGTCCTTCAACATAAACGTAATAATGGATGTTTCGCCCAACTGCGACTGTCACGGCGAAAACGATATGCCGATAATCCCCGATGTGGGAATGCTGTGTTCCTTTGACCCCGTTGCAATAGACGCGGCGTCTGCCGACCTTTGCAACAAACAACAGCCCAATGCACACAGCGCGCTTGCCGAAAGCAACCACTCGCACTGCGACCACTTTATCGACGTGCACCCCGAAACGGACTGGCGCAGTCAAATTACGCAAGCGGAAAAAATCGGTCTGGGCACAAGCAACTACAACTTGATTACGGTAAAAATAAGATAAATACACTCAACTTGAAACTGTCGGGGACGCGGATTATTGTCTGCGTCCCCTTTGATACGTGAAGCAGAAATTAACCGTTCTACAAATTTCGGTATTGAAATTACATTTTTCATACGCAAGTTTTATCGCTTTTTAATAATCTCAAATTGCATTTTTGCAACATCATATGCCGCTTACATAAGTATCGCGTCCCCTTGTTTTGAAATCGATATACCGATACAATATATAATTTCCGTCCGACAACGGTTTTCTTTTCTTCCGATACCCTTCCCTACAGGCAAGATACTCCGACGCATTGGCAAGGCAAGTGCGACGGGCAAAATACATTCCGACGCGGCGCGGCAAAGTTTTAACCACGACAAAGTCTATGTCGGATTGAAAACAAAATTAAAGCAAGTCGACTTAACCGAATTTTAAGTCGACTTTTGATAAAAAATATAGACCTTAGGATAAACTAACTGCAAAACTACATTGCTTGCGCAATTGTTCTTTTGAGAGCGCAATATTCGGCTGAATAAATATCGCGCAGTGTTTTGTCATCGTCGAGTTCGGCTATTTTGCAAAGCGTTGCGGGGGTTTGCGACAGCAAAAGTATTTCGTCGGCAACGGCAAACGCTTCGTCGACGTCGTGCGTAACAAAAAGAACCGTGCGGCGATTAGCCGACTGCAATTTCAAAAACTGCCTTATTACCCTGCTTTTTACTCCGTAATCGAGGGAACAAAACGGCTCGTCCATAAGGAGTATCTCCGACGGATAAGCAAACGCGCGGGCAAGCGCGGCGCGCTGCAACTGTCCGCCCGAAAGCATATCGGGATATTTGTCGGCGTATTCGTCAAGTTCCACCGCATGCAAATAATCGCGTATGCGGTCATTCAATATATTTTTGTCTTTAAATGTGCCTGCAAGAGCAAGTTTCAAATTGTTTTTTACCGTGATGTTTTTGTAAAACGTCGGCGTTTGAAATACATATGAAATGTCGCCGTTTGCCGTCACTTGTCCGCCGAAATCTGTAAGGCGCGCTATTATGTTCAAAAGCGTAGTTTTTCCGCTGCCCGAAGCGCCGACGATTGCATACACCTTGCCTTTTTTAAATTCCGCATTCAACCCGTCAAACAGCGGACAGGGGGCGTCGGAGTATTTTTTGTACAGGTTGTTTATTACAAGCGACATACTTTTGCCCTCCTTAGCAAATAGCGTATACCTACCGCAAGCATTTCCGCCGCAAAACTCAAAAGCGCGGCGGCAAACAGATATGCCACAAGTTTGGCAGTTTCCACATTGAGTTGCGCCTGTTTCATTGCAATGCCCAAACTTGTACGCGTATACGCCAATACTTCGCCGGAAATAACCACCTTGACGGTAAGCGGAAGCAAACTGCGCGCTTGCGTAAAAGCCGACGACGTCAATTGGGGAAGGTAAACGTAAGTTGTGCGCAAACATCTGTTTACTTTGTATACTTGCAGCATACCGCCTATTTCGCCGTCAATATCTTTGAGGCTATCGAGCAATGCCGAATAACATACGGGAAACACCGTCAAAAAGCCTACGAATATCGGCACCGTCGACGAAGTAAGCACAACCAACGCAACAAGGAGAACCGCCATAGTAGGAGCGGAACGCAAAATGCCGATAACGGGAGCAAACGCCATTTCAAACTGTCTGCACAGCGCCGAAAGCAAAGCAAGACCTGTTGCAAAGATAAGCGCAACGACAAAACAAAGCAAACTTCGCAGAAACGTCATTGCCATTGCCGAATAAAACTCCCCCTCGGCAAAAAAGCAAAAGAAACTTTTTGCAGTATCGGTAAACTTAGGCAAGATTAGCGGTTTGCCGTAAATTTCGGCGCAAACCGCCCAAACCGCGATTATTACCGTTATGCCGCAAAGCGGGTATAATAAATTTTCCAAAAGACGTTTTTTCATACGCTTGCCTTTATATCCGCGTAAAAGCCGTCGTCCGGCAATGCAAACGCGGGATTTACCGTCTTTATCGCTTCGAAGTAAGCGGTCATTTCCGACTTGCAGTTTGCAGATAAAACGCATCTCACATTACAACGCGCAATAAGTTGCTTGTCAAATGCCGTATCGGCAAAGTCCGCACTGCCGTTTTGCGCAAGCAAAGACGAAATCTGCGCGGCATTTTCCGCAATGTACCGCTCGTTTTCTGTAAGTTTGCTTACAAGCGCAGAAACAAATTGCGGATTTTCCTCGATAAGACTGTTCTTTACAAACAACCCTGCCTGCGGATAGTTTTCCCCAAGTCCGCTTGCCTGTTTCCACAGCGCCTGCACGTCAAACAGCACGGTTTTGCCTGCTTTTGTAACGGCGGGTTCTCCCAGCAAAGCAATCTCCGCAAGTCCGCTTTTGAGCAGCGGGATTATCTCCGATGCGGCGGCAAAGTATCTTAGCGCCACTTTGCCTTCCACGGCGCTGTCGCTTTCCGTATATTCCAAACCGTTGTAATCGAGTATCTTTTTGAATACATACTCGGGAGTGTTATCTTTGCTGATGGAATACACCACCTTACCTTTAAGACCGCTCAGTCCGTCAATTTGCACATTGCCGACAATATACAGCAATCCGAATAAGTTTGCCGATACAAGTTTGTATTCCACACCGCGATTGTACAGCATCGCCGCCATATTTGTAGGACATATTGCCGCGTCGGCTTCGCCGCTGATAATCTTGGCACGGACGTTTTCTCCCGTTGTTATCTTTACATTCAACTTACTTCCGCCTACGGATTCTTCGGCAAACAGTTGCGCGACGGCAAGCGTAGGCGCGCCGTCGGGAACAAATATATCGATACATTCGTCGTTATTGTTGCAGCCCGCAACGGCAAATACCGACAAAACGCATACTACCGCGCACAAAACCGATGCGATTAATTTTGTTTTCATACTCTACTCCTTTGCCGCGCACAACGTGCTTTTGGCTTGAACGCTTTTGAGCCTGCCGAGTTTACCGCACAGTGCGGAAATCTGTTCGACGCTGCCCTTTACAATTAACGATATTACGCTTTGCCCAGTTTCCCTATCGGGGACGCCGGTACGCGCGACGAGCAAATGCGCATACTCGGAAAGTATCTTTTGAACGTCCTGCGCCACCGAACGGTCATCCACCACCACGGCAATTACTCCCAATCTTTCCATAAATTTCCTCCTAAAATTGTTGTAAAATGTCTGAGCAAAAGGACATACCCTTGCGAAAATCCGCTATACTCGACGATTGCTGCGCAATACGCCATTATTCTTGCGTAACGGTTTTACGCTATGCCTGCGTCGGTATTGTCAGGTTGAAACGTAATATCGCGAACGACACAATTACGTAGCCGTAAGCGAGTGCCCGATATTTGGGTTTGCCCCGCAATTTCAAAGTCCGACAAAAACAAAAACGCTCCCCGACGGAGAGCGCAATATACCGCAAACAACAAATACCGCCGTTTCAATGACGGACGTTTTATCTTCGGCGGCGTAATTGCGCAGCCTCGGGAAAACACTTGCCGATAAATCTTACTCTCCGAAATCATCGATTGGGATTATTTGAATACATAACCGATACAGCCGAATACGCGCAATATGTCTGCAGAATATTCCGCAGTCGGTTATGGTACTAATTTACCACCTATTTGCCCAAAGGTCAAGCGCAAAAGTCAAATTGCAAATAATTTTATCTGCATTACAAACAGTCAACCTTACACCGTTATTTACATTACGTCACCAACCGAACAACTTTTTCGGTTTTTGCAAATTTGCCGTAAAAAGATACATTATATCGCTTCCGCCGTCGGCATCTATTGCCGATTTTATCATTGCAAATTATTCGTTTACAAAGTATTTTGCGCAGTAAACTCTGTCGGTTTTATTCTGACGTATCTTGTATTACATATTGTTATTTCGCCCACGGCAAATATACCGTAAACTCCGTTGGCGTTACTTATATATTTTTTCAAATGCTGTTTTTGCAAAATATCTACAGAAACACACTGCTTGCAAATATTCTCGGATTTCCGTCGCCAAACAAATAGTAAAAGGCGGAATACGCATTCCGCCTTTTGCTAAATTGCATTATTTCGAATTGCGTTGCCGACATCAGTCGTCATCGTCTTCGTAGTTGTTGTAGACGCCTTCGTTGTACATCGGTTTGCCGCTGTTTTGCACGTTATTTCCGCCGTTTACAATCTTACCGTCAGCGCCGACGACTATTATGCGCGGCTGAACGGGTGCAGATTCTTCTTCGTCGTCATCGTCGTCATTCATTACTATTACCTGCCGTTGCGGCTGCGGCTGTTGCTGCATTTGCATTTGCTGAGCCATCATCTGGTTGGCAAGCATTTGCTGCTGCATTTGCATTTGCTGAGCCATCATCTGGCGTTGAACATCCATAGGCGACATTCCGTATCCGTCACCGCCCATATTGTTTCTGTTGTACGAGTTTATGCGTGCTTCGCGTTCGGCAGCCTCTGCCTCTTTGGCGGCAGCCGCTTCTTCCGCCTCTTTTCTTTCGGCTTTTGCGGCGGCGGCAAGTCCGCGTTTTTCCGCAAAGGAATCCTCTACGCCTTTTGCAAACGCTTCTCTGCCCAGTTTGTTGACCTTTGCTCTCTTTTTGTGCGAACGTACGGCAAGTATCAAGATAAGCAAAAGTATCAACAGCGCAAGAATTAACCATATCCACCAATTTTCTTTTATGAAATCTATGAACCCGCCGCTTATTACAAACTCGTTTTCGTCGTAGTCCAACATCGCTTCTTCTATCCCGAAGTT
>JAMPHX010000082.1 GCA_023663205.1 Corallococcus sp.
GGAGCAAGAAAAAATCACTGAAAAGGAAACGGCAGACAGTCGTTTGGTAAACGCCCGAAAGGCGGGCAAAGGAAGAAACTATGAAAACGAAGAAAAAGACGGTAAAAAGGCAAAACAATAAAGCAACGAAAAAATCCAATGCGAAAACAACAACGGTAAAGCAATCCCCTAAAAAGCCGACAGGAAAGGCGGCAGGCAAACGTACAAGCGCAAAAGGCAAGGCAAAAGCGCCAGTAAAGCAAACGGCAAAGGGTAAAGCCGCGGCAAAGCCTAAGACGGCTAAAACAAAAACGGCGGGCAAAACTGTGATAAAGGCGTCCAAACCTGCTACAAAGGCTAAAACGGGCAGGAAAACAACGTCGAAGCCAAAGGCTAAGAAACAAAGTAAAAGAGCGACAGGCGGCAAATCTGCCGCCAAAAGCCCTACTAAGACTAAATCCGAACACATAGGAGAGATACACCGCGGTAATACCAAATACATAGACAAAGAACCGAAACCGCAACGCAACTACGTGGTTGTAAATGATAATGAGGGAAATATTACCGTAGCAAAGGTAAAAACAATAAGGAAGTTTGACGCAAACGGCAAGAACGCCGACCCGCATTTACAGGAAATAAACCGCGAAAAATACGGATTAGAAAACCGTTCGGGTGTAGACAGCGAAACTTTTAACAGAAACAGTATGACTCATAATACGTTAAGGCTTACAGACAAAGATGTTTTTCCGGAACAAAAACCGAGGGCAAAATTGAGTAGCCATGATAGTCATAGAGTATTAGAACATACTAATCAAATTCCTAAAAGTAAAAAAAACGAAGTAACACTTAGTTACTTCGTCGCCGAAAATAATATTCTCGGCGTCTGCGGGTCGGAACACTCTGTTGAGCGCCGACAATAAACAATCGCAAGAGCGATTGAGTTCGCTACCTTACAAATAGTATACACAATAAAAATAAAATTGACAACTGTTTTAACAAAATAAAAGGAGAAATAATGGAATTTATAAGGCTAACAATATACAACAAGAAAGAAAAAGAGAACGTAAAGACCATATATTTACGTTCGGATTATGTTGTCGCTGCCGTCCAATTGAAAGATTGTACTCGTTTGGATTTAGCAGACGGTAGCACAGTTTTTGTAAACGAAAGAGCAAATCGCATTGCCTATTATATAATTAACAGTTTACGTTAGGTAAAATGATTTATTTAATCTTCGGCGACCCCGGCGCGGGCAAAACAGCGTTTATGACAGCGCAACTTATAGACGAAATGCACGGAGAGCGCGGGCGCGAACGGTATATGCAGTGTAAACGGTACATAGACGATTTAAACGCACAGGGCTGGAACTTGCCGCTGCCAAAGCAGCGGCATTGCGTTTACGCTTCGTACGAAATTACATACCGTTCTCCGTATTGCGGCAAGCGCACGGCGTACGATTTAGACCCGTTCAAACTGGGTTTCGGACAAAAGAACTTCCGACGGGCAAAACTGCTGCCGTACGGTGTAATAGGAATAGACGAAGCGCAGAAGTATTTTGACTCTCACCATTGGCAGGAGTTTCCCGCGTACAAAAGCAGGTTTTTCGAGCAGCACCGCAAATGGGGTTTAGATATATATTTGGCAGTGCAAAAAGATACTTTGATAGACTCCAATTTGCGGTTGCTGTCCAAACCGATACGGATAGAGAGTTTATCCGAGCGAACGATAGAGGGCGAGAAGCGCTTTACTTGGACGTATACGACGTGGGAGCATTACCGCAACTACGCGGCAGGCGAGCAGGGGAAAGAAGTCGGATATACGTTTAGCGGAAATATATTCGAGTACTACGACTCGTACGAAGGCAAGCAATTGTTTCTTGCGGACGTAGAGGACGCACAGGGGTTTGACGACGCGCCGCGCAAGACGTATACTATGTCACCCTTAGACGTCAAAGACTATATAAAAGACAATAAACAAAGTATGAAGTAGTGAAATACGGTGCAAACGGTATCGATACGTACGAGTAAAATCACTGTATAGAGTGAAAATTGCTCGATGTCGGCGCCGGATGAGATAACATATTTCACAGAAACAAGGAGAAAAGAAAATGCAGGAAAAAATAAGCAACGTAGTAAATAAGTATTTGGCAATATTCGAGAAGTTTGCGGATAAGGCAGATTACTTGTTGCCCAAGACGCACGAGAAGTTCACAAAGTTGATACTAAAAGAGTTCGACGACGAAATACTGCAAATACTAAATTACGAAAAGTATATGAAGAAGTACCAAAAGAGAATGTATAAACTGCTGTCCAAATGCTACGGCAAAAACGCGCAAGAAATGTATTTGCAACGCAAATTAGAGGAATACGAAGCAATAGAGGACGAAACGACAGAGGAAGAAGCGGAAGAGCAGACGGACGGGGAGCAGGACGAAGCAATCGAAGAAAATAACGAAGCGGAAGAATCGGAAACAAACGAATAGACAGAACCGCAGGAAACAGACGGCGCCGGGCAATAAAACATATCCTCACAAGCACCGGAAGAAACGAGTTTGCAAAGCGAAAGAAGTAAGTTTACATCGTGACGTAAAAAAATTTTCTGCGCAGAACAGCGAAGCCGCGCAGACAATTTTAGTCACGATGTAAACGCAGTCCGAGGAAAAGTAAATATAATCCAATAAAAGCCGCGGTGATTTTCCGCGGCTCGAATTTTACCAAAGTAAAATACAGTAAAAAAACACAGACTACATAAGTCAATGTAGTCTGTGAAACGGAAATTTGCAGGTCTTTGATATTGGGGGTGTGGTGGGGGTAGAATTTTGCAAACTTATATAAAATATACGTTTTTATACCTCTTTTTGCAGTTTTTTTGAGGTTCGAGTCCACTCAATCCTACCATATCAACCCAAAACGAATCGGCGTTTTGGGTTTTTGTTTGTAGTTTCACATATACGAAACATGCTATTTTATCAGTTTATGACATGATTTTTGTATTAAGTTTATAGGGGGATTGTCGTGAGATCTTTAATAAGAACGCAAAACGGCTTTTACTGTTCGACTGTTTTCGCATTTTTTAACAATAGATGGAAATCTTCGGTTATTGTTTTTGACGAGAGCAATTCATATCTTACAATTATGCGTAATCATTTTTTTTGTCATTCGGATGTGCGAGGCGTGATGTATTCTTTATAGACGAGAGCGAAGACAATTGGATCAAAAACAAAAAATGGCGAGGAGTAGACTTTATTGTGAATGACGAAAGATTGTTGTCGTGTATTAAAAAGGGACGCGACATTCCTTTAGAGATTTTGGGCAAGTGTAAATCTTTACAAACTACCGAAACATTCAAAGGTTGGAATGAGTTGGAAACTGACGGAGACATAGAACATCTTATGAATATTTCGTTAAATTTTCATGACGGCTATATTGAAAATATTGAGCGCGCAGATAATGACATTTACGTTAAATTCAATTGTTGGAGTTGCAGCATAACAATTAAATTTATTAATCTAAAAGAATTCAATAAAGGTGAAGTCATTTCATGGGAAAGCAATTGCATTCTTGAAACCAAAATGTATTTTGACGGCGCCAATATAAGGTGGTTTGTCAGCGATTTTAATATTGAGGAATATGACAATCATGCATGTTACTTTGTTGCCGAGCGCGCGGAATATAAAGTTGAACTCCGCAATTCGTTTTAGATTGAAATGTTTCTGCCCGTCAACCTAAAACGAATCTACGTTTTGGGTTTTCTTTTTGTTATTTCAGCATTGCATTTGCGTAGGTTATTTTAAACAATTCTTTGTTTGTCGTTTGTTGACGTCGGTCATTGTTGCATAATAAGTTTAGCAAATGAGAAAAAAATAAAAAAGTAATTTGTGGCGTGTTTTAAATAAAAATAGTTTTGCGGATTACGTATGCGGAGATTTACATTGCACGAACTTAAATGTTAGAGTATCTGAGAGCAAAAATAACGATAAATTGAGATATGTTTAATATGTTTTTTATAAAATTCGTTATTTGTAACTATATTAATATTATATTTATAGGTTGTATATTGATAGAGCAAGTTAAAAACACATAGCAATAGTGATAAATTATTTGATATCGAAGTTCAAATCGTGTACATTTTTGCCAAATATGGTACAAAATATGTACAATGGCGTTATGAAAATTGATTTAGGAAAGAAACTTAAAGAACTGAGGTCATCTTTAAATTTAACACAGCAAGATATCTCGGAAAAATTAAATGTATCACGTGTCAATTACACGAGATATGAGGACGGAAAAGTACGTCCGCCTTACGAAGTTATCATTAGAATTGCTGATTTTTACGATATCAGTTTGGATGAATTATTCGACAGAAAACCGTATTGAGCATGATAAAAATGTATTTTGTCGATGAGTTGTATTTGTTTAATATTATGTGGTTTTTAAGGGATATTCTCTTGCTGCGATATTTTGAGGCAGTATGACCTTATTGAAAATCTGCATATTTTTGATAAATATATTATATTTCTATACATTTGAAACAACTGCCGAACATATGACAGCGAAGTGCAAAGTAAATTGAGGCTTTAAATGAATATCAAAAATTTTAAATCAAAATTTGAAAAGTTCGTAGATAAATTTGCGGACATACTTGCTCCCGTTGATTATTCTTGCATGAGTTGCGGACGGGAAATATTCAATGGATTGGGATTTTGCGATGATTGTTTGAAAACAGTAGTATTTAATAATGGCAAGACATGTAGGCGTTGCGGCGTCGGCATTGACGGAGATGAAGACTATTGCGGCAATTGCGCGTTTGATAAAGTATATTTTGACAAGTCGTATGCCGCATTCAGTTACGAAGGTGCCGTTCAGCATGCAATATTGCAAATGAAATTTAAAGGGCAAGGGCGTTACGCTAAGGTTTTTGCAAAGTACTTGGCATATCTTGCGGTTAAAAACAATATTCAGTTTGATTTGGTATGTTTCCCTCCGATGAGTGCAAAGTCCAAGCGTGAAAGGACATACAATCAATCACAACTATTGGCAAAGTATTTTTGTGACATGATGGATTGCGATAACAAACTTTTAGATGCTTTTATTAAGGTAAAAGAAACCGAACGGCAAGAAGAACTCAACAAATCCGAGCGAAAACAAAATTTAATTGGTGCATACAAAGTTGTTGCAAATGTAACAGAAAAGCAAGTGCTTATTATCGACGATGTAAAGACTACCGGTGCAACGCTTAACGAATGCGCCAAAATTTTGAAACGGAAAGGTGCAACTTCGGTGGTGGGACTAATGGTATCTGCACGTAAAGAAAATATTCCTTATGAGATTGATTGACAATATTGTATATTGATATGGATTTGAAACCTGTTTGCTGTTTTGTCTTTCGGTTTTCAATGTAAGTTTATTCTTTTATCAAAAAACTTAAACGCGAGTGACAAATTTCGGCT
>JAMPHX010000083.1 GCA_023663205.1 Corallococcus sp.
CTAAATACACACAATGCCGATGCAAACATTTGCTGCATTACAGATTTGGACACAAAAAATAAATTGGAACACCGAAAACAACATCTGTTGGCGCAAATTGAATAAAATTACACCGCTTTTACCTTAATAACATAAAAACAATTATTATTTTGCAAAGGAGATTGTCAAAATGAATATAAATGAAAAGTATTTTCAGGACAGTGAATTGCAAGACAATTCCATTGAAGACGTACTTAACCCAAACGAAGAAATTTTGTGGCGCGACAAACCCAACAAAGGTTCTTATATCTGGGCGCAGGTAATAAGAATGATGCCGATTGCTATTGTTTGGTTGTTAATTGACGGATTTTTTATCGGCTTTATAACAAAAGGTATGATTAGCGGAGATATTCCGACCGACATACTGTGGTTTGTAATACTGTTTTTTCTTTTGCATTTGACGCCCGTATGGATTTGGATTGCAGGTATTGTAAAATCAGTTGCCGAACTTAAAAACTTGGAATACGCCATTACCGATAAGCGCGTAATCGTGCGCAGCGGAGTTGTTGGAATAGATTTTAAGTTTTTGAACTATGTGGAAATAGAATCGGTAAACGTAAAGGTAGGAATTATTGACAAAATATTTAAAGTTGGAGATGTGTATATTAACGCTTCTACAAACTCGGCTGTGCTGTTCGATATCAAAAACCCCTACAAAATCGGCAAACATCTGCAAAAAATTGTTGTTGATATGAAAAGCGATATCAATTACCCCAATGCGCTGCGTCCACAAAGCAATCCCGGTTACAAAACAAAATACGACGACAACCCGTTTGGCGACGATAATCTGTAACAAAGTCCCTTGCAAACTAATTGCACTACGGCTGAAAAATTGATGAGAATGCCCGATTACAACAAATATCGCAAATAAATATTTTTGCAAAATTTAACTGTTTTGGAATTTGAATACAATATAACGGCGTACCTTTGATATGTTAAACCAAGGTACGCTGTTTTTATCGTCAATTTGAGTTAGAACGTTTGTTATATATCTAATTTAACATTTTTGCGACAAACTTTCAAAAACCGTATTATAAAAGGCTAATATCTTACTTTTTTCACATTACAATTTGTTACGATAATATAACTGACGGATTAGTCGGATTTTTGATTGACGTAAAAAAGGTCTTAAAACCAAGTCAATTTTTGACGCGGTCGATGTCTGCGGTTTTTGTTTCAAGATTTCATTTGTTAAAACCTATTCAATGGGAAAAGCCTGCTTCTGTGATTACTCTTACACCTGCTTCGTTTTGCGAAGCGTGCAATCTACTGTAATATAAACAAACATTAACAACAAAACAGCGCCGCTGATTGTAATTCCGCATGGCGCTGTTTGTTTGAAATTATTCGGTTACTTCTACTTCTATTTCGTTGTAAATATCTCCGTTGACATACGGCATTGGGTCAACGTGTTTGCCGTCGCACGTTACTTCGAGGTGCAAATGCGCACCGTCGAGGAATTCGTTGGACGCCGACAAACTTATTTCGCCGATTTTTTCTCCTTTTTTCACCACCTGCCCTTTGACAACTTCGACATTGCCGAGCGACGCGTATGTTGCAATAACACCGTTGCCGTGGTCGATTGTAACAAGATTGCCCAAACCGTAAGATTCCGAAACGGTTGTTACCGTGCCGTCATACATTGCACATACCTGCGTGCCGTCATCTGCCGCAAGGTCAACACCTTTGTGCGTTTCCCAGTTGTTGAGAGTTGTGTTGAATACAAACAGCAAATCGTTTCCGTCGGTGAACTCCATACCCTTCTTTACATAGTTTACGGGACTGGAATAATATACTTTGACAATTTCCGTCTTTATTACAGGCTCGTCGGGCGGCGTGGGCGTTGGCTTGTTGCCTACGGGGTCGTCCGCAGGCGATTTGGTTAGCGTTACCGCCAATACTACCGTAAGTATTGCTACTGCGCAAAACAGAATAATAAGCAACGCTGCATTGTTACGCAGAAATTTTACAAATTTGTTTTGTTGAGAATTTGCACTCATAGTTTATCTTTCCTCCGTTGGTTGTTGGTAGAATTATTGACACATTTTGATTATTTATACACGCAATTTCGATGTAAATTTAAAACCTATGCAATAGATTTATTAGTAACTGCCCAATATCAGCGGACTTCCTATGTTTACCGATTGTCCGTCGTAGGCTATTTGTACGTTGATATACATACCGTCAACAAATATTCCGCCCGTAACGGCAGGCGAATATCCGTATATTACGATTAGATTTTGCACCGTTTCGCGGAAGTACTCGTGAAGATTGAGTTTATTAGACAGACGGCAGACATCAGCGGCACCGCCTGCAAAATGTACGCTTAAACCGTCTACACAATGTGCTTTACTTAAAGCCTCCTGCAAATTGTACATATTGCACTGCGCTATAACGCCGGTGCCTATATCGATAGCCTCGCCGCTGTATGAACGGCAATATATGTACACGCGGGCGTCATCTACACCGACTGCGTCCGCCAAGTTGCGCGGCATTGCGAAAAAAAGCGCAACAAGCAATATGATACAAACAAATACAGTAACCAAGAACGATTTTTTCATAGCAATTTTCCGAAAGAATTTTGCGAAAGTTACAATCGATGTCAAAGCAATAAAAAACACTTCCGCTTACGCAGAAGTGTTGACAAGTTATTATTAAAATAAACGGTTATTCGTAAAGTTTTGAAACCGGCAAATCGGTGTACACTCTTTCGATTGCTTCCGCAAAAATGGGTGCAACTGAAATTTGCTGTATTTTGTCAAGATTCTTGTTTTCTTCCAACTCGATTGTATCAAGCACAACCACCTGTTTGAGCGGAGATGCCGCAAGACGTTCGATTGCAGGACCCGAGAGTACGGCGTGCGAGCAACAGGCAACTACTTCCTTTGCACCGTTATCTACAAGCGCTTGCGCGCCTTGGCAGATTGTACCCGCAGTATCTATCATATCGTCAAACATAAGGCACTTTTTGCCTTTGACATCGCCTATGACATTCATTACTTCCATGACATTTGCACGCGGACGGCGTTTGTCTATTATTGCAAGCGGCGCATTGAAACGCGACGCCATCTGGCGCGAACGCGACACGCTGCCCACATCGGGCGATACTACGATAAAATCGTCGGATTTGCTGTAACCGATTTTTGCAAAGTGACGCGCAAGTACGGGCATACCTACAAGGTTATCGACCGGTATATTGAAAAACCCTTGCAACTGACTGCTGTGCAAATCCATAGTAAGCACGCGGTTGGCACCCGCAGTTTGCAGAATATCGGCAACCAATTTTGCAGAAATAGGGTCGCGGGCGCGTGCTTTGCGGTCTTGACGCGCGTAACCGAAATAGGGCATTACTGCTGTAATTCTGCCTGCCGAAGCGCGTTTGAGCGCGTCTATTATTACAAGCAGTTCCATAAGATTTTCGTTGACGGGATGACTTGTGGATTGCACGATAAATACGTCGCAGCCGCGCACTGTTTCGCCTATGTTGACGGAAATTTCTCCGTCGGAAAACCTTCCGACTTCCATTTTGCCAAGTTCCAAATCCAACCGTTCGCAAATGGATTTGGCAAGCAACTTGCTTGAATTTCCCGCAAAAATCTTTATTGTGCCGTGAGTATTATTTAACATCTTTACGCACCCCGCCCGTTTTTATGATTTTAATTTATCATTTTAGCCGTTAAGTGTCAAACAAATATACAAAACAAAAATCAAGTTTATTACGATTTTTTTTAGCGCGGGCAAGGTCTATCAAATATACTTATTGCTATCGGTTAGGCACAGTTTTTTTTATGTCAAAATGCGTTAAACGCGAATAATTCAAACGGAATATTCATTGAAATTATCTGCCAAATTGCCGCAATAATAAGCGCGGATTTGTATATGAATTGAAACTTTGCAAATACAAACAGATGTCAAATAAGTTACTGTCGTATTAGATTTATGCTACAATAATATGTATTTTGACGAAAGGTTTTGTATATGCAATACGCTGATAATTTGCTCTACTGCAAATGTATCAAGTAAGGCAAAAGTGTCGTCGTTGAACGGTGCGAACAAGCCAAAGCGATTGCAATGGGTAATTCGCACTCTATGAGCAGTTTAAACTTCCAATACGCCAAACAAAAACGCAAACCCGAAGCGGATTTGCGTTTTTGAATTACTTCTTTTCGTAATTTTTGCAGTAATGCGCCGTGGAACAGTCCTCGCACGGAGTTACCGTAATGCAAGAAAGTTTGCAGCAACACTGTCCTCCGTCGTGATATTTGCAAGCCGCGACATCGCACAATATAGTTTGTCTGTTGGTCATATGGTTGCACCTCCTTTTGATACTATTGTGAACAAATAACCGCAAATAAATACCGCCTAAAAAAACTTGCGCACGGCAAGTCAATTGACACATAACTGTTTTTGCTGTAAAATAAATGCAACAAAACAAAGCCGACTAACATACGGGCGTCAATGTTGCCGTTTGGCACAAAGGAGCATACAATGAAAATACTACTGTTGCAAGATGTAAAAGGACAAGGAAAAAAAGGCGACATAATAAACGTATCCGACGGCTACGCAAACAATTTTTTGCTCAAAAAAGGACTGGGCAAAATAGCCACGGCAGATACGATTAACAGCGTAAATATTCACACCCAAGCCGTTGCAAAACAAAAACTCGCCGAAAAAGCCGCAGCGGAAGAATTGGCGCGGAAAATGAAGGGCACGGAAGTGAAAATTGTTTCCACCAAAGGCGCAAACGGCAAAATGTTCGGAAGCATAACAAATAAGGAAATTGCAGAAGAACTTAACAAATTGGGGTACAAAGTGGAAAAGAAGCAAATTGCATTGAAAGAAGCAATAAAGGTTACAGGACGCTATACGGTAAACGTAAAAGTATATGCGGAAATATCCGCTACGATTAGCGTAATTGTAGAATAGAATAAGAACAAATTTTAACGCGTTCCGATATTTGTTCGGAACGCGTTTTTTCTTTCGACTGCAAACCGATTGACGCTTTGCCGTTAAATTTAGTTTTTGTGCTCAGATATTTGACGTTTTGCGCCAAAACACAAACTATACATATTTTCAATAACAATTAAAATCCCGCCGAGCGTAATGCAAGACGGGATTTTGAGTATAACTGAGTGAAACGCGGTTTCAACAATAATAATCAAAACCTTATTTGCCGATTGAAAAACTTATTTAAGTTCGGCTTCTGCGCCTGCTTCGGTAAGTTTCTTAACCATTTCTTCTGCACTTTCCTTGGGTTGTGCTTCTTTGATGGTTGTGGGTGCGCTTTCAACAAGGTTCTTTGCTTCGACAAGTCCAAGTCCGGTAAGTTCGCGGACAGCCTTGATAGCGGCAAT
>JAMPHX010000084.1 GCA_023663205.1 Corallococcus sp.
CTATATTTTTTCATACAGCAATAATAATTTTGCTATGTATTTGCGCAAGCGTCAGACTTTGGGATTTACGTAACCTAAAATGTTCTTTTTGCCGCATTTCAAGTAAATTACGCGGAAACGGCATTTCCGCATTGCTGCCGCAATACATAAATTCGGTTTACAAAAACGGCGTAATAGTATATTGTATTATCAAAATCGTTTTGCATTTGCCGAAAAACAGATGGCACACATTGACGCATCAATTTGTATCGGTTGTAACAAAACTTAACGCTGCGGAGATATGCTTGTTTTTCTTGGAATAAGCAGCGATTATAAGCGGTGTAGTTTGAATGCATAACATACGGAGGAAAAATGGAAGCGCCGGTATTGGAAATTTTTGACGATGACAGTTTGATAAACAAACAAACCGAACTAATGCACGACAAATCGCTTGCCGAGTTGGAAGTATTGTGTACCGAGTTAAACGTAAATACGGCGTTGTTTGTATTTATTCGTAAGGATATCGGCGAATATTTCGATTTGGGCAAAGCAAAGTTGGTGCACAGGTTCAAAAACGCCAGCAATTATAATGACTGCTACCTTTACGACAACAAATTTTTGATTGCGTTTTCCGCATTGGGCGACGCGGCTGCGGCGGCAATGATGGAGGAATTGGGGTTTGCCGGCATTACGGAGTTTTTTGCCTGCGGCAGCGCGGGGAATATCGGCGACACGGATGTTGCGCCCTTTCGTTTGGTGGAAAGGGCGATACGCGACGAAGGCACAAGTTACAAATATTTGCCGCCCGACGTTTACGCTTATCCCGACAGAGAACTGACTGAAGTTATTGCAAGATACCTTCAAGATAACGGATTTCAGTTTGGAAGAGTAACTACTTGGACGACGTCGGCGTTTTTTGCGGAAACTGCAAAAGCCGTCGAAAGACGCAGACAGCAGGGAGCAACAGCCGTGGATATGGAGTGTTCGTGCTGGTGCGCCGTAGCAAAAAAACGGGGTTACAAGTTTGCCCAATTGTTGTTTTTCAGCGATGTCGTCAGTTGTAAAACCCACGAATGGCTCGAAGAACGCAAGCATCTGAGACAACAGACGGTAAAACTTATGGTTGACTGCGTTTGCAGGTACGTAGACGGAAAACGCAAATAAAACAGTTTGCGTTTTTGTTATATTTAGCCGTATTTGTTTAGTATGCCGTACAAGTAAAACACAGTCGCATAACTAAACATGCGTGGCGCGGCAAACGGTTAGTTGCCGCAAATGTACTTAAACTTTATTGCGCGTTTTATTATATAACACACACGAACAAAGCAAATTCACAATACTTAATAAACTGCGTGATGTGTTGTATAATGGTAATTAGACGTAGTTAGTTGTTTTTAATGTATTTAAACTTGCTTTCGCGTTTATCATATAGTACACGAATACAATTTTTGAAAAGCACTCGGTTTGCAGCGTGAAACGATGTAATAGCAAGTAGTGGGAAGTAATTACAAGTAGTTAAATTTAGTTAACTGCCGTTACGTATGCTATTACAACGCATACAAATGAAACTTTACACTAATAAATATTATGCGGAGCGCGGCAAACGGCTGACAGTAATCGAATGTCGTTAAACGTCATTATCTGTTGCTGATATGCTATCGGAAAATAAAAATAATAAATTAAATTTTCAAAAGTATTGAATTACGGGTTTTACCGTGATATAATTATATTGATTTTCTTTGCAATGCGCAAAACCGTATCGCGTATTGCAAAAGTATGCGGAAATCGGGGAGAATACTTATGCTCAAATGGTTACGTAAAAATTTGTTTGCGGTGCTTGCCGCATTTTACAGCCTTGTAGTCGCGCTGTTTTGGCTTGCATTGCGCGTCAATTGGAGCGGAATGTCCAAAGCGTTCGGCGCCGACAAAAACCAATCGTTTTTTATAATGCAAACGCCGCTTATAATATGCGTGCTGCTGTGGCTTGCTTTTGCATTTTCGCTTGTTGCGCTGTTTTTGTGGGGAGGCAAAAAGAAATGGCCGTTTATCACTTCCGTTTCGATAAGCGGCGTGTTTACAATTGCAATCATCGTAGTAATAGCAATGGGCGCAATCGATTACATGAACTTTATTTTGCCGGACTTCTTCCTGTGGCTTGCAGTATCGCTGCTTATAATAGCATTTGCATTGCTGCTGTTTTTCCCTCCCACAAAGAACACAAAGTTGTGCATAGGCATAAAGGGAGGCTTTATTGCCGTAATAGTGCTTATGACGGTGCTTATCGGCTTTGACGTAAAGGTCAATTTCTTTACATACGACTCGGTTGTGTACGCAGTCGAGGACAAATATCAAATAGTGTTTTCCACAAACGACCAATCGATTGCTTGGGTGGAAATCGGCGACGACAAGTATTACGATTTGTACGCCGGCAGTATGAAATCCAAAGATTTGGTTCACAAAATAGAAGTTCCGCAATCTGCGCTCGATAATGCCAAAAGTTACAAAATATGCGCGCAGAGTATGCTGTACCGCGGACCGTTCGGCGGTTACAAGGGCGGCGTGATAGAAAAAACTCACACCTTCCGTCCGATAGATATGAGCGACGGGTTCAAGTATTACACGGTAAGCGACGTTCATATGGCATTTAGGGGTGCGGTTTCGGCGGCAAGTTATCATTCCGATATGGATGTGTTTGTTATGTTAGGCGATTTGTATTCGATGATAGACACCGAGGACGAAGCGCAATTTGCCAACAAACTTGCCGGTGCGGTTACAAAGGGCGAGTATCCCGTAATTTACGGCAGAGGCAACCACGAAATAAAAGGTCAGTACGCCGAAGATTTGCACAAATACGTCGGCAGCAAAAACGGCAATTTCTACTATACCGTCACTCTAGGTAACAAAGACTTTTACGGAATAATGCTGGATTTGGGCGAGGACCACGACGACGATTGGTGGGAGTATTACGATACGGCGCAGTTCGATTTGTACCGCGACGAACAAACTCAATTGCTGACGGATATCAAAGACAACAATCTTGCCGACGGCTACAAGTACAAACTTGCAATGTGCCACATACCCGTACCGTACGTAAACGGCAGACACAATCACGAACCGTACAAAAAGGAATGGACGACGCTGCTTAACGAAATAGGCGTAGATATGTTTGTGTCGGGACACCAACACGACCTGATACCGTTTGTTCCCAACACGGTTACTCCCTTTGAAAAGCCTATATACAACCCCGATTACAGCGGAAAAGAAAACAAAAAGTTCGGCGGTTATCTGACCGACTTCAACTTTCCGGGATTTATCGTAAGCCGCAGAAGCAACGCGCAATTGGGCGATACGCAAAGAATAGGTACAAGTCAGTTTACGGGACTTATTACCGAAGTAAACTTTACCACGGGCAAACAAACGTCGTCTTATACTAACAGCGCGGGCGAAACGGTAAAAGTATTCAATCCGTTTGTCAACGACGGCGCGCATACAGAGTTTACATACGACCTGATACGGTAAGTATACGCCAAGTAATTTGACTGCCCGTTTGCGGCAATTCGGTATGTTTGCGCTTTGAATAAGATTTTGCGGCGGCAGGTTGGGCTTTGACAGTCGCGGTTTGGCGGAGGAACTCAGACCCGATAACATCCTTCCATACGCTTACGACAAACGCGCGCACAAAATGGTTGCCGAAAAGGTCAAGCAGGCGGCAATATCTGCCCGAGGAGTATTGCTATCTCGGTAAGGAAAAGGAATTTGCCGTAAGACGGAATAAGCGCGACAATGCGTTATACGGCAAACAGTCGATGCTACCAAATCATTTGCCGCGTGTCGCGCCAAACGGCTTTGCTTTACGAATAATCGGGCAATGTTGCGGTTCGGGATTCAACTATGATAAAAAGAGCAAAGGGAGAAATCCTTTGCTCTTTTTTGTATATATCAAATCGATTTAATAATTCATATTTTTTAACAATTGTTTTACGTAATCAATATTTTTGTACCGCACGTAAAGCAAATAACTTTCCAACGGCAAAGCAAATTTGGAATTAACGCCGGTACCGTACGGCATAAACACACAGTCGATATTTTCACTTTCCAAATAACTCTTAAAAATATCGCCCGATAATTTATTCACTTTTGCTACCAGACAAAAATCGTCATCCTGCACAACGCGCAACTTTTTTCGTCCGCATTTATGACACCTATCGTCTGTGCAGGCAATGTTGCAGTTTTCGCAAAAATTCATATGAGTTCTCCGTCAAATTGTTGTTTGTTTACTGCAATTATACTGTCTGCGGATTGAAAAGTAAAGTAAAAGCGCACGGAATAGTTTTGGCGGCAGTGCGTTATGCGTTTCGATTGCAAAGCGATTTGCTTAAAACTTTTGTACGCTTTGCTAACCTTTGTCGGGTTTTTCGATTTTATAACAAAATTCCGATATATTGCAATTCTGTTTACGGATTTTGGCAATTTTGCAATTGACGGTATGTTTTGCCGTTTGTGGTCACTCGAAGTATTTGAAAAAATCCTCGTTACCCGTAAACAGTACGGGCGTAATGCCGAGCGCGGGCAGAGGTTCTAAATTTGCGGGGTTGTCGTCGGTCATTATTATTCTGTCGTACTTCTTGTTGAATTTGCTCAAACATACTTTGTATATTTGCGGGTCGGGTTTGGCAAGGTGCAGTTTGTAAGAGATTACTTGGACGTCAAACAAATCGTTTAGTCCGTATTTATCGAAAATGCCTTCCACCAATCCTTTTGTCGCGTTGGAGAGCAATGCGACGTCGCAGGTTTTGCGCAGTTTGCGAATAAATTCCACAAGTTGAGCATTTACGCCTATGTAGGAATTCCACTCGTCGGCAATCGTTTGACGGGGCAGTTTCAAATCCTCGGACAGTCCGTCAAAAACGTCTTCGAGCGTAATTTCTCCAAGGTCGGCGGGGATGAAATATTTGTTCTTTTCTATTATCGCTTGGTCTTTGTCGTAGTAGTGCGAAAACAGTTTGGGGGCTATTTCGCTGCATATTACTCCGAAGCAGTCGAATATTACAAGTTGGTTCATATATTTTCCGTAGAGATTAGACGTTATCTTTGCGTAATTTGCCGCGCGGTAAACTTGCGCGGTTGTGCGGCATTTGTTATATTATTCTGCAAGTTTTTGTATTGCTTCAAGGTAGATTTGCGCCATAAGTCTTAGGTTGTTCAAATCAACATTTTCGTTAGGCATATGGATAGTCTGTTCTTCTTTGGGGAACAACGGTCCGAAAGCCACGCAGTTTTTCAAACATCTGCTGTATGTTCCGCCGCCTATGGCAATGGGTTCGCAGTGAGTATTCATAGATTTGTTGTAAACGTCAAGCAGCGTGCTTA
>JAMPHX010000085.1 GCA_023663205.1 Corallococcus sp.
ACGGAAATTTAACTTTGCAAAGCGGCGTTTACGACGCGCTGATACTCAATCTCGGTAGCGGAAAGGGAGGTAATTGGTGGTGTGTAGTTTATCCTCCGTTGTGCTTTGTGGGCGGCGAGGGTAACGGAACTTCCAATGTATATTACCGTTCTAAAATTTATGAAATCATACAAAATTGGCGCACTTCCCGTAAATAACTGCGCGGTTCTTGTACGGTATTTTGAATTTGCAGTCCTTTCCAATCGCCGCAGTTAGATAATTGCGTTATGTAAACCGATTGGCGGAGAGTACAGCATATTTTTGCATGATATTATTTTTTCAGAGTAAGTTTTCTGTGTAATTTTGTAAAAATTATTGTTTGCGTTTAGTCGGAATGAAGGCGGATACGAAGCGCAAAATTCGGTTGTGCCACAAATCATTAGATTATTGTTTAGATGCTATTGTATTATTTTTACTCGTTTTTATTGCGTCGAGTCGGTGTTTTGCGTAAATGCGCCGATTATCGCTTGTTGTTTAGCGACTCGTGTAACTCGTTCATTACGTCAAAGCGTGTAAACCGCAGTCGCTATTGGGTAGGAGCAAATCCTATCCGTGTAACAGTATAGTTTAATTGCGTTTGCTTATACTAACCGTAAATAAATTTAAGGAGGAATTTAAGTTGGTACAAGCAAGAACCAAAGCAGTGTGTATTGCACTTGCTGTGTTTTTATTGGCAATAGCGGTTGTCCTATGTTTCTGTTCAACGGCGGATGCCGCTACAATCAAACAGGGCAGCAGGGGCGATACGGTAAAAAAAATTCAGACAAAACTGAAAAATTGGGGATATTACAGCGGTTCGGTAGACGGGGTGTTCGGTGCAAAAACAAAATCCGCCGTTCAATTGTTCCAACGTCGCAACGGCTTGAAGGTTGACGGTATTGTAGGCAAAGCAACAGCCGCTGCAATGGGGATTACGTTGAGCGGAAGCAATGCTTCTGCGGGCAATCAATCTACCGGCGGAGGTAAAGTTTCAAACAGCGATTTGTATCTGATGTCTTGTTGTATTTACGGCGAAGCGCGCGGTGAAAGTTATTCCGGCAAAGTGGCGGTAGGCGCAGTGATACTCAACCGTGTCAAACACGGCAGTTTCCCCAACAGTATATCGGGCGTTATATATCAAAGCGGTGCGTTTACCTGTGTTTCCGACGGGCAGATTAACCTCGGAACAAACGACGAATGTACGCGTGCGGCGCAAGACGCAATGAACGGCTGGGACCCGACAGGCGGAGCGATTTACTATTACAACCCCGCGACGGCAACGAGCAAATGGATTTGGTCGCGTCCTGTAATAACCACAATCGGTAAACACGTGTTCTGTTCGTGACGGGAGGTAATATAATATGGTAAGAAGCAACGAAAAGATAAAATATTTTTGGGCGGTATTTTTTGCAATAATAGCATTATTGGCTGTTGCAATTTCAGTTATCGGATACTTTATGTTTTCCGACAGGCTCAGTAAACAAAGAGCCACAACCGTCGATGACGAAAATTATTACAAACTACGCATGGAAAACAATTACAAACAATCTTTGTATACAACCGTCGACAGTTTAAAAAATATGGACGCCAATTTGGGCAAAATCGCGCTCTCGGGCGATTCGGATATGCAAACCGAACGACTGCTGGATGTGGTAAGCCATGCAAATAATGTTACGGCAAATGTTGCTCATTTGCCTATTACAAGCGGTGACGCTTTGATGAAGTTGGAAAAGTTTGCTAACCAGACGGGAGATTTTTGCAGTTATTTAATCAAAAAACTTCAACGCGGCGAACAATTATCCTCTTCGGAAAAAGCGTCGCTGGTAAGTCTTGATGCTGTTTGTTCGTCATTGTACAATGCTTTTAACGATATGGCAGGCAGTGAAAATTTTTCTTCTATTACAAACGGCTTGCGCACTGACGGCACAGGAGTAATCGATGACGGCGTAAATGCAATTGAAGACAATGTATTCGAATACGAAAAACTTATCTACGACGGACCGTTTTCCGACAGCGTAAAGAAGGAAGAATTAACAAGCAAACGTACCGTTACATCCAAACAGGGTACAAATATTGTCAAGAAACTATTTGAAAACGGCGAAGTTGTTTTCGACGGAGAAACGGGCAATGCGTATGCGTATACCGTAACTACGGAACACGGCGATTGTAGGGTGCTTTTGACATTGGACGGAAAACTGTTGGAATTAGACTGTGCAATTGCGGATTTCGGAGAAATTACCGTGGATAAAGACGAATGTATTTCCAAGGCGGAAGAGTTTTGCAAAACAATGGGCTACGACGTGAAGGGCGTTTGGGTGAGCAAAACGCAAGATTACATCACATATGTTAACCTTGCTTCGGTGACGCAAGACGGCGTAGTAATATATCCGGATTTGATAAAGGTGGCTGTTGCGGGTAACGGCGAAATCGTAGGATTTGAAGGAAAGGCATATCTTATAAATCACAAAGACCGCAATATCGAGTTCGGTAAACTTTCCGAAGAAGATGCGCGTAAATCCGTAGGAAACACACTTGTAATTACAAATGTAAACAAAGCACTTGTCAAAAAAGGTGCAAACGAGTATCTTTGCTATGAATTCGATTGCGAAATGTCGGGCAACCAATATTTCCTGTATATAGATAGCAATACCGGAAAAGAAATAGAAATTTTCAGAGTCATATCCGGCACGGAAGGCTATACGGTAATGTGATTGACTTAAAATAAACGGATATTATTTATCCGTTTTACATAGTTTATGTTTGACATATTTTTGGCGATGTACTAAAATAATCACATATAGAAGTGTGTGATTTTTACGGTTTTGAAGAGTAGTGCTATCTTAGTTATCGGTTATACGTAAAGATAATTTTCATTCGGTTGGCGTAAATTTGTATTTGTGTTAAACCGTCAAATAAAATTCAAAAATTTTTTGTGTATCTGAAAAGTAGTATATTTTGTACTGAATTTCAATTATTTATTAAATCTAATGTCAAGTTTATTTGGGAGGAATTATGTCTGTGGATTACAAAGAGAAGTTTGAAGACGTCGATAAGTTGATGGAGGCAATCGACGGTATGCCGCTCGGCGCGCTTAGAATTTTTGCTCGAGAGGAGTTTGAAATAGTACCCGGTGCAAAAAAACGCGGAGAACTTATAGAAATAATAAGAGGGGTATATCTCGGTAACGAACCTCCGCAACGCAAAAAGTCAGGCAGACCGCCGCGTTCTTCCAAGATGGAACAGGATTTGCCCGAAATCGAAACCGATGAGTTTGATGAGGAAAAGCAGGAAGACCCTATCGAAGAAGATGTTTATTGCGGTATCTTGGAAATAATGCCGGACGGCTTTGGTTTTTTACGCACCAACAACTATTCGTCTTCTCCCAACAAAGATATTTATGTTCCGCCAACACAGATAAAACGCTTCAATTTGCGTACGGGCGATAAATTAAAATGTAAAGCACGTTTGTTTCCCGACAGAAGTGCTCCGTCAGTGATTTTTATATACGAGATTAACGATATGTTATGTGCGAATGCATTTAGGCGCACGCCGTTTGAAAGTTTATTACCGTGTCATCCCGACAAAAGATTGACTCTTGAAATGGACAAAAACGAATACGCATTGCGGGCAATCGATTTGGTTGCGCCTATCGGCAAAGGACAACGCGGGCTTATCGTTGCTCCGCCCAAAACAGGCAAAACGATTTTGCTCAAAAAGATTGCTCAGGCAATAAGACACAATCATCCGGATGTATATTTGACTGTTCTTCTAATAGACGAACGTCCCGAAGAAGTTACGGATTTTAAACAAAGCGTAGATTGTGACGTGGTCTATTCCACATTCGACCAAACCGCTCAACACCACACACAAATTGCAGAACTTGTTTTGGCAAATGCCAAACGCAGAGTGGAATTGGGACAGGATGTAATGATTTTGATGGATAGCATAACGCGTCTTGCGCGTGCATATAACCAAACGGCAGAACTTTCGGGACGCACTCTTACGGGAGGTTTGGATAGCACGGCTTTGCAGGAACCGAAAAAGTTGTTCGGCGCGGGACGTAATGTAAAGAACGGTGGGAGTTTGACCATACTTGCTACTGCTTTGATAGATACGGGCAGCAGAATGGACGATATAATATATGAAGAGTTCAAGGGCACGGGCAATATGGAAATTCATCTTGACCGCAGAATGTCCGAAAAGCGCATATTCCCTGCAATAGATTTAAACAGAAGCAGTACCCGCAGAGAAGAATTGCTGCTTACCACGCAACAAATGGAAGGGATGTATCTTATTCGCAAATCGTTGAGCGGAAATGACCCTGTCGCGGCAACTGAGGAATTGTTGGATATGTTGACGTGCACATCGAGTAATGCCGAATTTATAGAAACGCTGAGACTGATAACAAAGAAAAAATTTAAATAAATTATATGGAACATATGGAAACGGTAGTTTTGGGTATGAGCGGCGGCGTAGACAGTGCGGTTTCCGCGGCATTGCTCAAAGAACAAGGTTACAACGTAATAGCGCTTTTTATGCACAATTGGGAAGAACGAGACGGCGACTTCTGCACTGCGGAAGCCGATTTCGACGATGTCAAAAGAGTGTGTTACAAGTTGGATATACCGTATTATTCAGTCAACTTTGCAAAACAATATCAAGAGAAAGTTTTTGCATACTTTTTGCAAGAGTACAAATGCGGACGAACGCCTAATCCTGACGTACTTTGCAACAGGGAAATAAAATTCGGTCCTTTTTTGGATTATGCGTTGTCGCTCGGTGCAGACTTTATTGCTACCGGACATTATTGCGGAATTCGCCACGACGGCGACGTTCATTATTTATTAAAAGCAAAGGACTGCAACAAAGACCAAACTTATTTTCTAAACCAACTTTCGCAAAAACAACTAAGCAAAGTGTTGTTTCCTCTTGCCAATATCGATAAACCCACCGTGCGCCAAATAGCATTGAAGTATAATCTTGACAATGCCAAGAAAAAGGATAGCACAGGTATATGCTTTATAGGCGAACGGAATTTTCGCAAGTTTTTGCAAACGTATTTGCCAAATCAAGCGGGAGAGATAGTTGATATAAACGGAAATATTGTGGGCGAACACATAGGATTGATGTATTATACGTTGGGACAACGTCGAGGGCTGGGACTTGGCGGAGTAAAAGACAACCAAGGACGGTGGTTTGTTGTTGACAAAGATTTGTCAAACAACAGGCTTGTGGTGTCGCACGGCGATGAAAGTGTACTTATGTCTGACGGATTGCTCGC
>JAMPHX010000086.1 GCA_023663205.1 Corallococcus sp.
AATACCTGATTCTCGCTTGCAGCATAATCGTAAACACTATCGACCACCGCAACAGTCCCGCCGTAACACGAAAAAACTATTACGGCTATGATAATCGCAGACAGAAAGTTAAAAAATGCTCCGGAAAAAAGTACAATCAAACGCTTCCAAGGTTTCTGTTTGTTAAAGGCTTGTGAATTATCGCTGTTTTCGTTTTCTCCTTCAAATGAACAAAACCCACCGAGGGGCAGCAATCTAAGCGAAATAACCTCATTGTTTTTCTTTGTTTTGGAAAACAGTTTAGGTCCCATACCGATAGAAAACTCGTTAATTTTGAACTTGAAAATTTTGCCGGCAGTATAATGTCCGAGTTCATGAATTAAAACCATAAACATCAATACAATAAAAGCCAATATTCCGTACAGTATTTGACTCCAAACAGATGAAACAAAAGATATAATACCCAACTTTACACTCCGTATAAATATTCCGCCGTGAAACTGCGTACTTTCATGTCAAAAGATTTTACTGCTTCGACCGTCAAATCGCGTTCACTACAATCCGACTTGTTCATTATATTACTGATAATCGTATAAAAATCAGTAAATTTAATTCTTTTGTTTGAAAACGCCTCGACACACACGTCATTAGCCGCATTGAATGCCGTCGCAGCAAATTTGCCTGCTTTTAATGCTTCATAACCCAATTGGGCACACGGAAAGCGGTTAAAATCGCACTTTTCAAAAGTAAGCGCACCCACATCGAATAAATCAATCGGCGTACCGAACGAGTGATTAGCCCTATTGGGATAAGACAATGCGTACTGAATGGGTAATCTCATATCGGGATTTGCCATTTGCGCCAAAAGGCTTCCGTCGGCAAACCGTATCATCGAATGTACAACACTTTGTCTGTGAATAGCAATTTCGATATCGTTTGGCGCAAAGCCAAATAGCCAATGGGCTTCTATTACTTCCAACGATTTGTTTACCATTGTAGCACTATCAATTGTAATTTTGTTACCCATAGACCAATTGGGATGCCTAAGCGCATCATCAACAGTCGCTTTCGATAACTCAGCCATATCACAATTCCACAAAGCACCGCCGCTTGCTGTAAGTATCAATTTGTCTACCGTTGCCGCATCACGGTCTTGCAAACATTGCCAAATAGCGCTGTGTTCGCTGTCAATGGGCAGCAACCTGCTTTTGCTGTGCTTCAATGCACTTGTGACTATTTCACCGCAAGTAACAAGAACTTCCTTGTTTGCCAATGCAATATCGATATTGTTGCCAATACAATACATAACTGCATCGATTGCGATAATTCCGCGTGTAGCAATAACTGCAATATCACACTCTTTTACCGCCTCTGTTAAACATTCGACGCCATCTCTGACAACCAACGCAATATACTGAGGATTTACAAGTTTTGCCTGTTCCGCCAATAGTTTTTCGTTAGAATATGCTACCAAAGACGAAATGGTATATTGGTGTTTGTTAGCCAAGACAACATCTATTGTTTGTCTGCCAATAGAACCGGTACTACCCAAAATTGCTACTTTTTTCATATATCAAATTATAAACATATAAACAGTCGCCACAAATGAAGCATTTAACATTATTCCGTCGAATCTGTCAATAATGCCGCCGTGCTCGCCAAGCACTCTGCTGTAATCTTTTATTCCGCATTGGCGTTTGATAAGACTTGCCAACAAGTCTCCCAATTGTGTCATAATCGAACCTCCCAATCCAATTACCACATACGCCAATACATAGTTAAATTTTGATAATCCGTGTATTCCCAGACCGAGTGCTTCGCCAAACAGATGGAAATAATCGAATATCAAATAAACCGCAAACGAACCCAGCAAACCGCCAAACACACCGCCGATGGCGCCTTCGACTGTTTTCTTGGGACTGATTTCGGGACACAGTTTTCTTTTACCGAACAATACTCCGACAAAAAATGCAAAAACGTCCGTCAGCGTGGAAACGGCAAATACAAACGCCAATCCGATGGCATTGTACGGCAATAGTTGTGACTGACGAGGAATACCTGTAATTGACCAAATGTCCGAAATAATATAGTCTTTTATTTGTTCGTAATTAGATAGTTGAGTAATATCCTGCGTGGCAGCACATTTATTTATGTATAACATAGATGACATAAATAATCCCGGATACACCAATATAAAGGCTATATTTATCAAACAATCGGCACGATTTATCTTCATTGCAGTAATGGATGAAATCGCGAAAATCAGTAGCAACAAAAACAACACACCGCTGAACCCGAAAAGCAAATATGCGGGACCTATTCCGAAACCGTACGCCCAAATTATCCAACTGAAATTATCGGGTATTCTGTCTTTGCCCAAAGCGCGGCGCATTTCAATAACTGCCATAAGCGAAAGGACGGATATGATTGCTGCATCGATGACACGCAAAAAAGCATATTTTGCATCACCATTTCTATTGTCGCAACTGAATGCCGCCATGACTATCATGCCGACCATTACGATTGCAATGCCAATTCCGACAAATATTCTGTTCAAAAGCGATTTCTTATTCATTTGTATCTTCCGATACTCCTCCGAAGTTTCTTATACGATTACTATATGTTTCTAATATTCCCAAAAACTCTTCTTTCGTAAAATCCGGCCAAAGCGTATCCGTAAAATACAACTCAGAGTATGCGCTTTGAAACATCAAAAAGTTTGATAATCTCATCTGCCCGCCGGTTCTAACAATCAAATCCGGTTCAGGAATATTGTGATACATAGAAAGTGCTATTGTGCTTTCGGTAATTTCTATTCCTGATGTCACAAGTTTGTTTACAGCAGATACAATTTCTTGTCTGCCGCCGTAGTTAAGGCACAAATTTACGCAAATACCGTTGCACATTGCGGTATCGCGCTGTATATCGTCAATTTTGGCTAACAATTTGGTGCTGAGTCTATCTCTTTCTCCCGAAACAATTACACGAATATTGTCCTTGGCAAGTCGTTCAAACCTGCTGAGATATTTGTCAGCCAATCGAAAAATTCCGTCAACTTCATCTTGCGGGCGCTTCCAATTTTCGGTTGAAAACACATACAGCGATAAGTATTTTATTTGAGCGTCTTTAGCCCACCCTATTACTTTTTCAACGGTTTTGAGACCTTCTCTATGTCCCAAATTCCTATTAAGTCCCCTGAGTTTAGCCCAGCGGCCGTTGCCGTCCATTATTATAGCCAAATGTTTTATCAAACTCATTTACTCGCGCCCGACTACTCCGAATTGCATCGGACAAACCGTCAGTTCGTAAATTCCGTCAACCGACTTTACCGATACAACTACTTCCTTGTCAAAATATTTTTGTTTTCTGTCCGTATAGTAAACGAACTTGAAGTTATCATTGCCGCTACTCTTAAGTAATTGTTGCGCCTCGGAAACTTCAAGTCCAATCAGTTTGTTTATCATAAATGTATAGGCTGTATCAAACAGACATTACGTCCGTTTCTTTTTCTTCGCACAACTTGGAAACAAGCGCAATTTGTTTCGAAATAATTTTATCGACTTCCTTTTCGTAATCGGCAATCATATCTTCGGAAACGGTCTTTGCATTTTTGATTTTTTTGAGTTCTTCCATTGCGTCACGACGGTTGTTACGCAAAATTACCTTTGTATCCTCGGCAAGTTTTTTGACACTCTTGACCAAATCTTTACGGCGTTCTTCGGTAAGCGCAGGGAATGTCAGTCTTATCAAAGAACCGTCGTTTTGAGGCGTAACACCAATATTGGCAGCCAATATAGCCTTTTCAACCGCATTGATTGCAGATTTATCCCACAATGTAATGGTAAGCGTGCGCGACTCCGGTACGGCAATGTTTCCCATTTGGTTTATCGGCGTCATTGCGCCGTAATAGTCTACGGAGATTTTCTCTACCAATTTGGGATTGGCTCTGCCTGCTCTCATGAGCGAATACTCGTTCTTCATATAATCCAATGCCTTTTCGCATTGTAGGTCTAAATCCAAAAATATTTCTTCAATTTGCGGATTTGCGTAATTCATATTATATCTCCTGTTTGATTTATACTTCTATTGTACAATAAACTATCGCAAATATCAATACTTATTTGATGATTGTGCCTAATTTTTTGCCGCAAATTACATTTATCAAAGCATTTGGTTCATCTTTTCCGAAGATAATTATCGGCACGTTAAATTCCTTACACATAGCAGTCGCCGTCAAATCAAGTGCCTTTAATCCTTTTGAAAGGACATCGTCATATGTCAGAGTATCGTATTTTTTTGCCGACGGATTGACTTTGGGGTCACTGTCATATATACCGTCTACGTTTTTGGAACAAATCACTGCATCGGCATGATATTCGCACGCCCTTAGCGCAGCAGTCGTATCAGTGGACACGTAGGGAAGTCCTGTTCCCGCAGCAAAAACAACAACTTTGCCTTGGTTAAAATATTCTTCGACATTGGAAAGCACACAAGGTTCGACAGCCTTTTCAATAGCAAGAGCCGAAACAACTTTGCATTGAACGCCTTCGGATTTCAGTGCTTCGCCGACAGTCAACGCATTCATCACGGTACCCATCATTCCGATATAATCCGCAATGCCTCTATCCATAGCATCTGCCTGTCTGCCGCGCCACAAATTGCCCGCGCCGACTACAACGCCTGTTTGCACGCCCAGTTCGGTTATTTCTTTGATTTGGCGCGCTACTGCCAATGCCGCGTCAAATGAAATTCCCCCTCCCGAATCTTTTGACAAGGCTTCACCGCTGACTTTTAAAATAATACGCTTGTACTTAACCATAATTTGACCTCTAATAAAGGGGACAATGCTTGTGCATATTGTCCCCATTCGTCGCTTCAAATAAACTCTATTTAATACTATTCAATTGCTCTGCAATTTCGTCGACAAAGTTATCGACTCTCTTTTCGATTCCTTCGCCCATTTCATATCTGACAAATCTCTTAACTGCAATCTTTGCGCCTACTTTTTGTTCGGTCTGAGCAACAACTTGTTTGATTGTCAAAGAGCCGTCTCTGACATATTCTTGTTCAAGCAAACATACTTCCTTGTAGTATTTGTGTATACGGCCTTCAACCATCTTTTGAATAACGGCTTCGGGTTTGCCTTCATTTTTGGCTTGCGCAGTCAATATTTCCTTTTCGGAAGCAAGACTATCCGGATTTACGTCTGCAATAGCCAAGACTTGCGGCTTAGCAGCAGCAATTTGCATAGCCAAGTTATGAGCAAGTTCATTCAAAGACGCCATGTCCGTGCTGTCGGTAGCAAGTTCAAC
>JAMPHX010000087.1 GCA_023663205.1 Corallococcus sp.
CAGGTTCTCTTTCACTCCCCTCCCGGGGTTCTTTTCACCTTTCCCTCACGGTACTATACTCTATCGGTCACTAAGTCGTATTTAGCCTTACGAGATGGTCCTCGCATATTCCCACCGGATTCCACGTGTCCTGTGGTACTCTGGATACCCACCACTTATATATCGATGCCGCTTACGAGACTTTCACTCTCTTTGGTCTGACTTTCCAGACAGTTCAACTACCAATACATAATGATTTGTGGGTCCTAACCCTTTTAATATCACTACTAAAAGTTTGGGCTCTTTCCGTTTCGCTCGCCACTACTCCGGAAATCGTTAATTTACTTTCTTTTCCTCCGGTTAATGAGATGTTTCAGTTCACCGGGTTCCCCTCAGTACACTATTTATTCGTGTAAAGATACTTACTCTTCAAGTAAGTGAGTTTCCTCATTCGGAAATCTGCGGATTAACAGATATTTGCTCTTCCCCGCAGCTTATCGCAGCTTGTCACGTCCTTCTTCGGCGCTTAGTGCCAAGGCATCCTCCATACGCTCTTTGTAGCTTTGTCATATAATTTAAATTATACGCTTATCCGACTTGCGTCGGACATCTTTAGATCCTTGAATTAATTTAACTCTTATTAACTCTGCGTCATTGCAGCAAAAATCTACTTTCGATTTTGCATATTAACACTACATTAATATTTGTTGTTTGTACTCTAAACTTTATTATTGATTGTATGCAGTTGTCAATGTTCCCTTTTACCGCATCAGCGGTGCTGTCCGCTTGGTGACAGCCTACTTATATTACCACACGCATAATGTTGTGTCAACTGTTTTCAATAAGATTTTTTCGATTTTTTTTACAAAATTTTATCGAATTTTTCTTACCCGTTCGTTATTGTACCATTACCGTAAATTCGCTAAAAATACAACAAAAAACATTGACACAATTTTTGCCTGCAAATATAATATATTTGCAGTTAGCATATGCGAACTTGAATTATTCCAATCTTATTGCATATACCGACTTGCAACGGCTATATTAAACGACCAGTGCACATATCATACTACGGAGTAAGAATAATGTCAAATGTTTTAACTTTAAAAAATGCGCAACTTTGGCGTAAATATAAAATAATTTCGTGCAACATGTTGCCCGATATCAAAACGCGGTTTACAGAATTGGGACTAACGGTCGGAACTATTGTTTGCGTACAAAAAAAGGCACCTTTAGGCGACCCTTTGGAAATTTCCGTACGAGGCTACTCATTGTGTCTGCGCGCAACCGAAGCAGAACACTTTGAGATAGAGGAAGTAAAATGAAAAAACACAAATACAATAAAAATATACAGAATAATGAAACCAAACTTACCGTTGCTTTGTGCGGAAACCCCAACAGCGGAAAAACGACATTATTCAATGCTTTGACGGGTAGCAATCAAAAGGTCGGCAATTGGCCCGGGGTTACGGTTGAGCAAAAAATCGGACAATACAAAAACGACAAAAGCGTTGCTATTGTTGACACTCCCGGAATATACTCGCTCACCCCTTTTACCATTGACGAACAAGTTGCCCACGACTACCTTATGAACGGAAAACCCGACCTTGTAATCAATATAATCGACAGCACAAATTTGGAACGCAATTTGTTTTTGACCACCCAATTGCTGGAACTCGACGTTCCGGTTGTTGCTGCTTTGAATATGCAAGATGAAGCCGAAGCAAAAGGTATATATATAGATAAAGAAAAACTGTCGGAAATGTTGGGTATACACTTTTTTGACATATCGGCATCAAAGGGAACCGGCATAGAAGCACTTATGACTTATTGTCTTGACGGAAAATACGGCAGAAAAACCCCTCTTAGATATACAGCCGATATAGAAAACGCCATCCCTGCCGTAATAAATGCCGCAAATATTCAAGACAACAAAAGATGGGTTGCTCTCAAAATGCTTGAAGACGATAAAACCGTTAATAGAAGTGATAAAGACCAAAGCGTTGCTGCCAGAATTTCGACTTTATCTCAAAGCGTAAAAAATAGTTGCGGCGATATTGTTTCCACCGCTATTGCAACGCAAAGATACTCTTTTATCGAAAAAATAATATCTGCTTGTCTTGTAAAAAAATCCGATGAGAAAAAACAAAAAGCACAACTGATAACCGACAAAATAGATAAGATAGTTTTAAACAAATGGTTGGCATTTCCGATTTTTATTCTTGTTATGTCCATTGTGTTTTTCGTATCTATTGGCGGACTTGGCGGTTGGCTGTGTGACTTGATAAACGAATCCTTTACTCCTTGGTTTCAAGAAGTCGTAACCGGCTGGCTCGCGCCTGCAAAAACGCCTTGGCTTACAAGTCTTGTTGTAGACGGAATAATTGCCGGTGTCTTGGGCGTAGTCAGTTTTTTACCGCAAATAATGCTGCTATTCGGATTTATAGCAATTCTCGAAGCAAGCGGTTATATGTCACGTATAGCCTTTATTATGGATAGACTTTTGAGCAAAATCGGGTTGGGCGGCAAAAGTTTTGTTTCAATGATATTGGGTTGTGGTTGTTCCGTACCGGCAATAATGGCCACACGAACAATCAAAAACATAAACGAAAGAAACAATACCATTACGCTGACTCCTTTTATGCCCTGTTCCGCCAAAATGGCAATTATTTCATTCTTTACCGCAAAACTTTTGGGAGGCAATGCACTGTTTGCAATAAGTTTCTACTTTTTGAGTATAGCAGCAGTAATATTCGGCGGGCTGATTTTGAAAATATTCGGACGAAAGAAAACAAGCGCCAGCGACACTTTTATTATGGAATTGCCTACTTACCGCGCGCCAAAGCCAGCAAATGTACTTAAACAAATGTGGGAACGCGGAAAATCGTTTTTGATTAAAGCAGGCACAATAATATTCACAGCATCGGTACTGCTGTGGATATTGCAAAGTTTCAATTGGCGCCTCCAATTTGTAGATGCACAAGACAGTATGCTTGCATCGATAGGTACTGTTATCGCGCCGATTTTTGCACCGCTCGGATTTGGCGACTGGCGTTTTGCAGTTGCTACACTCACGGGAATTGCAGCAAAGGAGACCGTGGTAACAACGCTGGAAATACTGGTCGTAGGAGATATAACTCAGGCAATTACGCCTCTCGGAGCATATTCATTTGTAGTATACAACCTGCTGACCGTCCCGTGCGTTGCGGCTATCTCCGCTTCCTTTGCCGAACAAGGAAAGAAAATCAACGGGTTGAAATCCGCATTGTTTCAAATAATAACGGCTTACGTAGTTGCGCTTGCTATTTATCAGTTGGGAACTCTTGCTCAAAAATATACCGCACCGTTCATTATAACTCTATGTTGCATAATCATCGCGTTTGCTCTATATTTTGCAATACGGTTTTTAATCAAAAAGCGCGGTTGCAACTACGAGTGCGACCATTGCCCCAACAATCAAAACTGTACAAAAAAATAGAAAAACGTATCTTAAAAAATGTATATTGGATACAATACGGCAAAATACACCAATCGATACGGCAATTCTTAATTACGTTTTTGACAATACTTATTGTCTGCGAAGGATATATGCAACAAGACACCAGCAAATGGATTGAGATTCTGAATCAAAAAGACATCGATTTTCCAATGAATACTTACGGCAATTTTCATGACACTTGTATTGTATCAATAAATTTCGCCAACGGAATGTATGTGGATGACAAAAAGAATATGCATTGTAAAGGTTGGGACAAATGCAAATTAAATATGCTTTTCCATAGTCAATGGAATGACCGTTCGTTGGTACTGCAATTTACCGGTGTGCGCAGGCTGAACTTGGTAGGCGCACAAGACAATTACTCAAATGAACTTTTGGATGCTTCCGTTAAGTTTTACGACGATTTATTGCCGCACAAATACCAAATGCCGACGCGCGTAATCGTTTGGGCAGACGATGAAAATTTTGACATAAATAAGCAAAAACCTGAATCTGCCGTAACCGAACCGGCAAACACATATGTTATTGCCAACTCGCTTAGATGGCGTTTAATAGATAAATAATCAAAACACAGAAAACAACTAAAACACAAAAAAAATAACGGCAAGTAAGATTTTCAAAAATCCTGCTTGCCGTATCTTATTTTTACATAAAGTCGTCAATAAGAATCGCTCTGTCTATTAACGAAACTTTTTCGGAACGCGCATACTCCACCGCGGTTTTATCAAAAAACATGTTTGTTATAACCATAGCGTTAGACGTATTATAAAATTTCTTGCCTCCCACAACAGGACTGATATCTTCTGCCGACGAAATTTTTTGGGAATGCAGACAGTATAAAGCGTAGGACGTACCGTTTTTTTCGGCAATCATATCCACCCCGTGATTATCGACAACCGGAGTAAACTTTATTTCATACCCCTTATGACTGAATAGTTTTGCAATATATATTACAAATTGCGTCCTTTCCATTTTGCCGATTTGTTCAAATTTACTTTCCATACTTTGCATTTCGCCTTGATTGACAAAATCATATGCATTTTGATTTGGAATGTAGTTGACAACAGTTCTTTCGCTGCCCATAGCGTGTGCATTTGCTGCCGTAGGGTCAATCGAGCCCGCATCCAAGTTTATCGCATCGGATTGCTGTTCTTTTAATTTAGCAGCCTTTTTTCCCAAAACAACTATTGCAATTATACATGCCACTGCTATCACTGCACCCAAACCGATAACAATCCATTTGAGCATATCGTCCGCATATATCTCTGGAACAACAAATGCAGCTACGACAAGCCCTAATCCGACAACGGCTATCAACGCGCACAAAATTATTTTGCCTATAATACCTTTATTTTCATTTTTCATAAATGTATTTTAGCACACGAAAATACAATTGTAAACACTTTGCGCGTGTGAAAATTCATTTTATTTTGTACACGCTCATACGCCTGACACATATGCTCTATTTACATAATCCGCGATAATACACTCAAATATAGTATATTTACATAGTAATCTTATTTGCGTAATGTATTGTATAAGTGCAAAAGTCGTAATTAAACACACTGAAACTTGGTTGCGTATAATTTATCGTACACGTAAATAAATTTTATATAAATAATCTTGTTATCGCGTTATACAATGTAAAATCAAGCAATTATCAGAAGTTAATTATAATTTAACACGGTTATAAATACTATGTATATAAATATTGTTTTGCATATTGACATTCACAATAGAATGTAGTATTTTATAATAGGATTATAAATAACTAATATAAACATCTTAACAATTATTAA
>JAMPHX010000088.1 GCA_023663205.1 Corallococcus sp.
TTGAGGGTTTTTGCGTCAACCTTAACTACTATTACGCCCTTTTCAAGTTGCGAAAGCGTACGCGCAATTTGAGATTTTTTGCGGTTAGCGGCATTTTTGTGTATAACGTGTTTGGTTGCGGCATTGTCGATTTTGGAACTTGCAATGGGCAAAAGTTCTTTGGCCAATTCCAAATTGTTGTCGGAAATAGCCGCATTGAATTTTTTGACTGCCGTTTGCATTTGAGAGCGTACCATTTGGTTTTGCAACTTTTTGGCTGCGGTAACTGCTACTCTTTTTTTCGCGGATTTAATATTAGGCATTTGTGACTCCTTTATGTTAGGTAAATAATTACTTTATTAGCCTTACTATATTAGCATATTTTTTTTTAATAAGCAACACTTTTTCGGTATTTAGTCAAAAAACATTTCATTTTAGACGGCGTTAAGAATAAATTAGTTAGTGTCAATCGCAAATTTACGGAGGTATAAATGAAAAACGTCGCTATTATCGGCAGCGGAGCGGATGGGCTTGCGTTGCTTTCCAAACTCAGACGAGTATTGCCCGCAGATTACGTTTATTACGCCGACGATACGGAATTTTACCGTCAAGACAGTCAAGCGGAAATTGCCGCCGGCGTGCTTAAAATTGCGGCAAATCTGGAAACAAAATACGACGCCGATACTATTGTGGTTTCCAATGCCGAAGCGTCATTTGCCGTGCGTCAAACGGATTTGGACAAATTGCGTGCCGATATTATCGTTTGCAGACCGCCCTTCAAACAGGCGGAAGAGTACAGCGCCGGCGGCATACTTGTGGCAACCGACGGCGTTTCGCGCAGGCAGGAGGAACGATACTCCAAATACGGCAAGGTAGTAAGTTTCCCCGAACTTGCCCAACTTATCGAAAACGACAGGTCGGATAAGGAAGTTACCGTATATTTGGAAGAATGTTTAAACAATGTAGATTTTTCTTTCGACTGCGTGGTGCTTGCAAGCGCGTTGTTTTCGTTGAAAAAGCATTGCTTTTGCTGTGTGCATCCTTCTGCAAAGGTGTTTGACAGTGTGGACGGAGCGGTAGCGGGGATATTTCGGCTGTTTAAACGCAAAAAGCAAGCCAAAACAAACGCCTCGCTGACATTTGAATTTGCGCCTTCGGAAGAAAAAAACTCGGAAAAATATTGTAATTTACTGCAAAAAATTTCCAAATACTATTGAAATTCGATTTTCAATACTATATAATGTAAGTAATCGTGTGTTTGTTGCTTTTGCAGACGCATACTCCGTCCGCATTTCGGCGGTTGGGAAAATACTTTACAGGAGTAAACTACAATGGCAGGTTTTTTAGCAAAAGACATCAGAAACGTAGCCCTCATAGGGCACAGCGGCGAAGGTAAAACTACTCTTGCCGAAGCAATCTTGTTTAATGCGCAGGCAATAGACAGATTCGGAAAAGTCGACGACGGCAATTCCACAATGGACTTTGACCCCGAAGAAACGTCCAAACATATTTCCATCAGTCTTGCCGTTGCAAATTGCGTATACAACGGCGTCAAACTCAACTTGATAGACGTCCCCGGGTACTTTGACTTTGAGGGAGAAATGATACAGGCGCTTTCCGTTGCCGACAGTGCGGTAATTGTTACAGGCGCTACCGGTACGCTTACCGTGGGTACGGAAAAGGCGCTCGATTACTGCATAGAACACAAAATCCCCGCTATGCTGTTTATCAACGGAATGGATAAGGAAAACAGCAGTTTTGCGCGTACGGTAGAGGCAATCCAGCAAAAATACAAAAAGATTGCGCCGGTATTTATTCCCGAAATGCAAGGCACCAAAATGGTGGGCTACGTCAGCGTAGTTTCGGGACAGCACTTTGTGTTCGGCTCGCACGGACAGGGCGGCGGCGAAATCCCCGCGGAACTTCAAGGCGCATACCAAACCTTCCGCGAAAAGGTAATAGAAATTGCCGCAGAAGCCAGCGACGAACTTATGATGAAGTTTTTTGACGGAGAACAACTTACCGATGAAGAAATCAACTTCGGCATTTCCGAAGGTCTTGCAAACGGCATAACTATCCCCGTGCTGGGAGGCAGCGCGCTGTCCAACAAGGGAGTGTTCAACCTTATGAACGTAATGTGCGAATCTCTGCCAAGCCCCGCGCGCGACGTTTGCGTAGCCAAAAACGACAAGGGCGAAGAAGTCAAACTTACCGCAGACGAAAAATCTCAGACGGTTATACGCGTGTTCAAAACGATTGCCGACCCGTTTGTAGGCAGACTCAGTTTGTTCAAAGTAATATCGGGTACGCTCAAAAGCGGTATGGTACTGAAAAACGCGCAAAAAGACATTGACGAAAAGATAAGCACCGTTTACTTTGTAAAAGGCAAAAAGCAAGAGACAACCGAATGTGCGTACGCCGGCGATATAGGCGCGCTTGCAAAGTTGTCCAATACATCTACCGGAGATACTCTTTGCGAAGGAAAACCGTTGACGCTTCCCGCGCTTACGCTTCCGCGCCCCGTACTTTCTATGGCAGTTTATGCCGCAAAGAAGGGCGACGAAGATAAGATTTTTGCAGGACTTAACAAACTCAAAGACGAAGACGTTTCGTTTGCCGTAACGAAGGATGCGGAAACTGGCGAAATGCTGCTTTCGGGTATAGGCGAAACGCAACTTGAAATACTGTGCCGCAAACTCAAAAACAAATTCGGCTGCGAAGCGGTGCTCAAAGAACCGCGCATAGCATACCGCGAAACTATCAAAAAGTGCGTTGAAGCGGAAGGCAAACACAAAAAGCAATCGGGCGGCGCAGGACAGTACGGACACTGCAAAGTGCGCTTCGAACCTGGGGCTGCCGACGGAATATTCGAGTTTGTAGACGCGGTTGTCGGCGGTGCGGTACCCCGTCAATACATACCTGCGGTGGAAAAGGGACTGCGTCAATCGATAGTCAAGGGCGTACTTGCGGGATATCCTATGGTCAACCTCAAATGCACGCTGTTTGACGGTTCGTCCCACCCCGTTGACAGCAAGGAAATAGCCTTCGTGACCGCGGCAAGCCTTGCATATAAGGACGGCTGTGCAAAGGCTTCTCCTACAATTTTGGAACCTATTTACGAAATGAGAATAGTCGTCCCCGACAACTTCCTCGGCGACATAATGGGCGATATAAACAAACGTCGCGGCAGAATAATGGGTACGGAAATGGCAAACGGCAAACAAATCGTCACTGCCGAAGCGCCTCTCGGCGAAATTTTGAAGTATGCTACCGATTTGAGAAGTATGACTCAGGGCAGAGGTTCTTACGAACTATCGTTTGCAAGATACGAAGAAGTACCTGCGCAAGCCATTCCCAAGATTGTCGAAGACGCCAAGAAGTTTAATGGCGAGGAATGATTGTTAACAGTCAAGTCGGTGTTCGATATTTACAATTCGGAGAAAACGTATAATTGCGTTTTCTCCTTTTTCTTTTGCAGGCAGCAATAGTAGAGCACGGTTAGCGCTTTTTATATTTACGTATAGGTTATATTTGCGTATATAGTCGTCGTTACTCCTAAATTCAAATGACAAACAGCCGCAAATGTCCTTTGCAAAAAATTTGCTATTGCGGCGCTATCGGAACCGTATGTATATTGTCCGACCGCAACATCAGTGCAAGGCGGTGCATTTACACGCAGTTAACCGCAAATGTTTAGGGTGGAGACGTTTGTACCGAAGTTCTGTAAAAATTGCGTAATATGTTTACAGAATCAAGTAAAAACAAATGTTTAGATTATTGAAATAATAAGGTGTTTATGTTAATATATATTTGTAAACGAAAGCCGACTCTGCAAAAGTTTCGCGCGTGCGCAATTGTCGGCGGACGGGTAATTTAGGAGGAAGAATATGATTTATTCGTTTATTACAGGTGTATTGTTTGCTGCAATGATTGTTGTCGGCGTAGTTTTGTTTGCGCTCAACCACATTGCCAAAAGAAAGAAGTCCGGCAAAAAGACCGTTCCCAAAGCGGTTTCCGTTGCTTTGGTTGCGTGCGGTATAGTATGCCTTGCAGTAATCCCCGCATCCTTCCATACGGTTGAAGCAGGTACAGTTGCGGTAGTCAAAAAGATGGGAGTCATCGACAACGTGGAAGGTTCGGGCACATATTTTGACTTTTGGCTGACGAAAAAATACGAGTTGTACGATGCCAAGGTTCAGCAGGTGGAAATAGCCATGGACGCATATACGTCCGACGCTCAGTCTATGGACATCTCCATGGTTGTGCAGTTTCAAATCCGTCAGGACAAAGTAGAAGAAATCGCGCTTAACTACGGCGGACTTGCCGCGCTTACCAACAGGATACAAAGCGTAGCAATCGAGCGTACCAAAGCAACGCTAAGCAAGTATCAAGCGGAAAAACTCATCGAGGAGCGTAACACAATATCTCCCACGGTCGAAAAGGAAATTTCCGATGCAATCGGCGACAAGTATTACGTAACCTTCAACAGTGCGGTGCTTACGGATATTACGTTCTCGGACGCGTTCGAGGCGGCGGTAGAAGCCAAAATGATGGCTCAACAGGAAAAATTGCAGGCGCAATACGAAAATGAGAAGAAAAAGGAACAAGCCGATACGGCGTTGTACGTAGCGGAACAGGAAGCCAAGGCGTTGCTTGCCAATGCCCAAGCCAAGGCTGACGCGCAGGTTGCTATTGCCGAAGCGGACGCGCGTGCCATCTTGCTCAAAAGCGTAGAAATTGCGCGTATGTTGGGTTACAAGGTAAAGGGAACGCCTCAAACCGTTACCGATGCCGAAGGCAACACTACGCAAGAAACGGTATACGAAATACTTTACGACGACACCCATACAGGCGCGGACATTGCGGAATATATGAAGTATATAGAATATCTTTCCGCTTGGGACGGCAAATTGCCGCAGGTTGTAGGCGACGGCAAAGGATTTATGATAACCGTGCCTATGCCCGACGGCACAACGGGTGAGTAACTAACAAAACAACATTTGCGGAACGGCACAATTGCCGTTCCGTTTTGCTTTATTTTGTATCGATATGTAGCGCCGAAAATATTTACAAAACAATATTCCGTATAGTTGCCGACGGCAATATTTCAAAAGAAAATATTGCGTATGTTTTTTGCGCCAAGTCAAATGCAGAGTATTGCTTTGCAAACGCCGTACCGCTGTTTATGTTTGTGCGGCGCTTATATCGTAAAATGAAAAACGGGGTAGTAACACAATTTTATGGACACTATGAAAATAGAGTAAATACAGGTGTTTTTACCG
>JAMPHX010000089.1 GCA_023663205.1 Corallococcus sp.
CTTCAAACAGCAAAGTGAACGAGAGGTAAGCGGTTATATGGGTGTTGGGTAAATGCGTTATTCTAAAAGTGTTCTACTGGGGTTCGCTCTGGGGGGGGGAAGTGCTATTATAATATTGGTATTACATTCACCCAGCAAGCCACCATTAAAAAGTGTTCAACTGAGGTTGGCAATGGGGGGGATGCATACCCGATATTTGCGGTATGTGTGTTTTGTCAAACAATTGACATAATGTGTTTACGGTGTATAGTTTAAGAGTAAAAGACGTATAGTGTTCTCGGAGGACGCGCGGTCGCAACCGCGAAGTCGATTACAAGAGGTTGAGTGTGCTCGACACAGTGCCGCAAGATACGGGTGTGGAGTGTTTTTTTTTATTGTCGCATAGGTATTGCCGAGCAGACGGCGGAAAGCGAGGCTCGGTAGTAAGGCAAAGTGGTCGGTATGTGACGGACGGTATTTTCGGCGCATTTTGCAAGACCGACGGTTTGTCGGTACGCATTGATTTGTGTAATCGGAAATTTTACGGAAAATAAGGGAGAAATGATATATGAATAGAATAATTACGGTATCGCGTGAGTTCGGAAGCGGAGGCAGAGAATTGGCAAAACGTCTTGCGGAAAAACTCGGTTTTGCTTTTTACGACAAGGAAATTATTGCGGAAATCGCCCAAAACCGCAACGTAGACGAACAGTATCTTGAAAAAATGCGCAGCGGCGTATACAACGATTATCCTTATGCCGTAGGCAAGTCTTTTTCCTACTACTCCGCATACTCCAAGATAGCAACGGAGTTGTTGCTGGAAGAACGCAAAGTTATTTTGGACGCGGCAAGCAAATGCGATTGCGTAATAGTCGGGCGCGGCGCGGATTTGATTTTGCGCAAATACTCTCCTTTCGATATTTTTGTTTACGCCGACGACAAATCCAAAATTGAAAGGTGTAAAAAGCGCGCACCGGAAAACGAAACTTTATCCGACAAAGAATTGCTTAAAAAAATAAAACAGATAGATAAATCCCGCGAAAAGCATTATTTGCTTCTTGGCGGCGACGGCTGGGGGCGCAAGGAAAACTACCGTCTGTGCGTCGATACTACCGACGTCGATTTGAACAAAGCGGTACCGCTTATTGCGGAATATGCAAAAATTTGGTTAGAAGGTAAATAATGGCAGTACATTTATCGGAACACTTTACATTCAAAAAACTGTTCAAAGCGGTGATGCCGTCTATATTTATGATGGTGTTTACTTCCATTTACAGCATAGTCGACGGTTTGTTTGTTTCCAACTTTGTTGGCAAAACGCAATTTTCTTCCCTAAACTTTGTATTTCCCGTAATAATGGCGCTTGGCGCGGTGGGATTTATGTTCGGCGCGGGAGGAAGCGCATTGGTTGCAAAGACTCTCGGGGAAGGCGACCGCGACAAAGCCAACCGCATATTTTCAACGGTAGTGTATTTTAACATAATAATAGGTATTGCTCTGTCGGTTGGCGCGTACTTTTTTATCGAACCGGTAGCATCTCTCTTGGGCGCTACCGACGAAATGCTTCCGTATTGCGCTTTGTACGGCAAGATACTTGCCGCAGCAACTTTTATGTTTATGCTGCAAAATATTTTTCAAAGTTTCTTTGTCGTGGCGGAAAAACCTATGCTGGGTTTTGTCGTTACGGTTTGCGCGGGCGTTGCCAATATGGTATTGGATGCGGTATTTGTAGTCGGTTTCAAGATGGGACTTGCCGGAGCGGCATTTGCAACGGCAATGAGTTACGTGGTGGGCGGCATTATTCCCATTGTCTATTTTTCCGTCAAAAACAAAAGTTTGCTCAGGCTTGTCAAAACAAAGTTTGATTTCAAAGCCATATTAAAAAGCGCAACCAACGGTTCGTCGGAATTTTTTACAAACATTTCTTCGTCGGTGGTAGGTATGCTTTTCAACGCCCAATTGCTCAAACTTGCAGGCGAGGACGGTGTAGCGGCATACGGCGTCATTATGTACGCTTCCTTTATATTTGCGGCAATCTTTATCGGTTATGGCATAGGCACCGCGCCCGTTATCGGGTATCACTTCGGCGCGGGCAACACCGACGAATTGAAAAACATTTTGATAAAGAGTCTGTGCCTCATATGTATAACGGGTGTTGTGATGACGGGCTTGATGGAGGCGCTGGCATTTCCGTTATCGAAAATATTCGTCAGTTACGACCAAAACCTGCTTGACCTTACCGTTACGGGTATGCGTTGGTATTCGCTGTCGTTTTTGGTGTGCGGCATAAATATATTTGCTTCGTCGTTTTTTACTTCGCTCAACAACGGCATTATATCGGCAATTATTTCTTTTGCAAGGACGCTGGTTTTCCAAGTGATATGCGTACTGCTTTTGCCTATATGGTTGGGCGTTACGGGTATTTGGCTGTCCGCCGTAATATCGGAGGTTTTGTCAACCGTAATATCCGTCGTATGTATCTTTGCCAAACGCAAAAAGTACAAATACTTGTAATAAGCGTCCGCGTTATGCCGAGTACGGGTTGCGCAAACAATCGGAATAGTATGCTTTGACTGTGAGCGAAAGGTTTGCAAGGGTAACAACTGCGGATAACGGCAAATTTCAAACAAAGTGCGTATATGCGCGGAGCGGAAAGTATGACGCTACTTGGCGGCAAACCGCGTATCACGGTATGTTAGTAAACGGAATTAGTCACTACTGCCCGATATGTCGCGCAGTCTTACGGCGCGGAGCGCCTAAGGGATATAGGAGATATACTAATTTTATGAAAATAGAGGATATTTCGGTAAGACTTGCAAAAGAGTCGGATAAAGATTTTTGGTTTACTTTGGACAGACATTTGCCGTCGGAGGAATTTGACAAAAAAGTTCGCGACGGGCAGGCATTTGTACTGTTGTGCGAAAAGCGTCCCGCGGGAATACTGCGTTACAATTTGTTTTGGGATAATACCCCATTTTGCACAATGCTATATGTGGCAGAGGACTTCCGCGGAAAGGGCTTGGGGACAAAACTGCTTGGGTTTTGGGAAGATACTGTGAAGTCGCTCGGATACGGTTGGCTGCTTGTTTCTACGCGTTCGGACGAAACCGCCCAATACTTTTTTCGCGCTTCGGGCTATGCGGATTGCGGAAGATTATCACCTCCCGACCAACCCGACGAACTGTTTTTGGGCAAAATAATATAATGCGATAAAAGAAATATTGCTGATTTTTTTATTTTCAACGGACGTTATTTTTGCGGGAGCGAAACAGGCGGTATTTGTAGTATTGCGCATAAATATATATTTTTCGGGCGTTTGCAATTTGCAAGCGCCTTTTGTATTCGATATTACAAAAATGCTCGGGCGGAAGTTTGTTTTATCGGCGGCAGCGTCATTGTTCGGCGGAATTATATCGTCCAAAAGGCAAATCTGCGCGCTGAAAATCGGCAAAAGAATTTTTGAAAATATGTACTAAAACCGTTGACAAGCAATACTATGTAATGTATAGTATTAGACGAAACGAGGTATTTACGGCGTAAGATATGCGCCGTAAAGAGTCAACTCGCAATAATCGTAAAAGGAGGGATACAGGTGGACGCCCAACTGAAAAAGGGATTGCTGGAAGTTTTTGTGCTTGCGGCTTTGAGAAAGGAAGAATCCTACGGCTACAAAATAATCAGCGACATTTCGCCTTATATCGAGATTTCCGAATCCACGTTGTACCCTATCTTGAAGAGGTTGGAGTCGGGAGGGTATTTGGTAACGCGCAGCAAAGAGTACAACGGCAGACTGCGAAAATACTACCGAATTACTCCGTCGGGAGTTAATAAAATCAAAAGTTTTGTTAAGGATATAAACGAGTTAAACAGATTGTACGACTTCATTCGCAAGGGAGATATGTAACGATGACAAAATTTGAATGGGAAAGACAATTGAAAAAAGGTTTGTCGGGACTCCCTAAATCCGAGCAGCAAAGGGCGCTTGAATATTACAACGAATTGTTTGCCGACAAAATAGACGCAAAGATGAAAGAACAGGAAATAATTGCGGAATTCGGCAACCCGTACGATGTTGCAAACAGAATCATTTGCGATTACTACAACGAAGGGAAAAACAATCAAGCATCCGACGAATACGTATATTCGGAAACGGAGCGTATGGACGAAACCGAAAGCGACGCATTTGACGGTTTTGACGACATCTCGGCGGAAGCGCCCCAAAGCAAACGCGACAAACGCAAAGTTAAGCACGAGGAGATGTGCAAGCATATGTTTACGCGCGGCAAGGACGACGAACCGACTTCTGCCAAAGGCAAAAGAAGCAGCGGCGTATGGGCTACAATGAGCAGTATTGCATTTCCGCTGGTACTTATTGTATATTTTATATTAGGCGGAGTTTGGGGATTGTGGCATCCGTGGTGGGTATTGTTTCTTATAGTGCCTACGGTGATATCGCTTGCAGACGCCATAGTTCACAACCGTCCCGACAGGTTTTGTTACCCCGTATTTATTGCAATGCTGTATTTGTGCATAGGTTTGTTTTTCCACAGATGGCATCCGTCGTGGATACTGTTTTTGACAATTCCGCTGTATTACTCGGTAATTTCGATTTTGCAAAGACAGAAAAGGAAAGAGCGGCTAAGCGAATTTGCCAAGGAAAACGATGAACAAAGCGAGCGCGACAGTTCGGCAAAATCCCAAAGCGTCGGCACAACGCAAACGGTTACGCGCGGCAAAAATGTATCTGCCGGCAGAATTGTCGCTGCGGTGTTTATGTCCATACTGTTTGCGGTTATTGCAGTTGTCGTCATATCGTTTGTACTGTCAATGTTTGTTGCGGGCGTTGCAATGACAATAGGCGGCGTTGTTACCGTTGCGGCGGGGGTTATTGCGCTGATAGGTGCCTCAGGAGCAATGGGATTGGCAACATTGGGCGCAGGATTGCTTATCTGCGGTATCGGCTTGTTGTTTGCCTGCGGTTTCGGTTCGCTGTTTAAGGTGTGTTACAATATGTGCAAAGCGTTTGTTTCTGCCGTAAAAAGTCTGTTTTATCAAAAGGAGGCTGCGTAATGAGAAAATTTTTGGCAGTATGCGGTGCATTATTCATTGTTGCGGGAATAGTCATTTTTGCGGTAAGCGGTATTCCTTTTGCCGATATGTTCAAAAGAAATTACGCTTTTGACGAAGCAAAGGAAATAAATATAGGCAG
>JAMPHX010000008.1 GCA_023663205.1 Corallococcus sp.
TAGGGCGGTAGTGGTTAAATAAACCTAAAAACCGCCCAAAAATGGTGGAGGTGACGGGACTTGCACCCGTGTACCGACGCAAGATTGCGCGGCTTTCTACGTGTGTAGTTTCCGTTTGAAATTGTTGCGCGCAGGCAAAACGGACAAATACTTACGCGTTAAGATTGTAATTTTCGGCAACAACTCACAATCATTCGCTGTTGCCTATTCGCACTGTCTGACATCGCGTCTACGCCGTGTGAAGCAACGTAGGGCGACGCGCTGCAATTAAATTAGGCAGCGTAAGCCATTTGATAAGAACGGCTTGTTGTTTTGCTATTGTTAGCGTTTAATTTGTTTTTGCATTGATGACGCAGATGCACTGCGACACGCTTACCGAACCTTCTTTACACCGGGCGAATCTGAAAACACCCCCGTAAAAGTATTTACATTGCAAGTATATCATATTCGCGAAAATAACGCAAATTGTTTGATTGAGGAAAAAGTAGAAATAAATTACGTCGTCAATAATGCCGCATAGATAAAGCGACTATTGGCGGTAGTTATTATCAAAGCACAATATTCTGCTTTGTTGACCGAGATGTCGACGTATGATATAATTCAATAAACTTGCAGCAAATGCGTTACGACAGGTTGTTGTGCGGTTGAACCGCAGTGCCATCCGTATCGTAAAGGATGAAAATAATGAAAAAAACATACAACAAATTGGTGCGGAACAAAATTCCCGAGATTATCGACGGTTCGGGCAAAGATTGTATCATAAGCGTTTTGTCCGACGAAGAATACGCCGTTAAGTTGGAAACGAAGTTGGACGAAGAGTTTTCCGAGTACCGCGCAGAAGGGAGCGTAGAAGAATTGGCGGACATGGCGGAAGTGATTTACGCCATTGCAAATGCAAAGGGAGTAAGCAGGGAAGAATTTGAAAATATACGTCTGCAAAAGTTGACCGAACGCGGCGGGTTTGACAAAAAAATTTTTTTGAAAGAAGTAATAACGCGCGATTGACGGTCAAAGTAGGACGATATAATGAAATACAAGCGTAAATTTTTCTTTTTATGCGTCTGCCATTGAATTTACGCGCATGACGTGGTACAATATACGATAGATTTTAAAGGGGAATGTCGGCTATGTCAGATACGATTGTTGTCAAAAAATCCAATAAACTCGGCGGAAAAATTTGGACGTCCATCATATTGTTCGGTTTTATGGGGCAACTTGCTTGGATGGTGGAAAATATGTATTTTTCCACATATATCCAAAAGAATATTACCACCGACGGTTGGGCTACCAGCGCTACTGTTGCCGCAAGCGCAGTAGTAGCGGCATTAGTTACGATTTTGGGAGGAGCATTAACCGATCGATTGGGTAAACGCAAAGTATTTGTGTGTTGGGGCTATATTATATGGGGTATAGTAACAGCGAGTTTTGCCTTTTTCGGAAATAATCACGTAACCGAAGATGACGTTGTGAAGGTGGTAATAATTTTTGTAATTATGGACTGCGTAATGACGGTGTTCGGGTCTATGGCAAACGATGCGGCATTTTCTTCGTGGATAACGGACGTTACGGATATAACCAATCGCGGATTTGTAGAGATAATATTGTCAATTATGCCGGTTGCGGCTTTGTTGGTAATATTTGTAGGGTTCAACGGGCTTACCGATGCGCACCGTTGGGATTTGTTTTTTATAATTCTCGGTTTATTGCCTGCCATAGTCGGAGTAATCGGATTGTTTATATTTAAAGACAGTCCGTCTTTGAAACCCGATAAATCGGGAAAATATATGGCGGAAGTTATATACGGATTCAAGCCGAGCACTATCAAAAAGAACAAAATGATATACATTTGTCTTATAGGTATGATGTTTTCCGGTCTTGCAATGCAAATGTGGCAACCGTATATGATAATGCTTTTGCAGTACACTTTGGGTTTCGGCGACGGGTTTGTTATACCTCTTGCGGCAGTAGTATTGCTTTCGGCGGCGGTAGCGGTAGCAGGCGGCAAAATAATGGATAAATACGGCAAAGATAAAATGTTTTATCCTGTTGCTGCGGCAGGCGTTGTAGGCGGGTTGCTTGTTTATTTTATAAAGTTTACAAGCGGTAACGCAATTGCTACTTATGTAATGTTTATTCTCGGCGGAACGCTGATAGAGGGGGCGTCGTTGCTTATGGCGGGATTGTTCAATGCTTCGGCGCGCGATTATACTCCGAGCGATAAGGCAGGCTGCTTCCAAGGAATAAGAATTGTAATATACGTAACATTGCCTATGATAATTGCAAGTATCGTGTTGCCGTTTATCATAGACGGATTCGGACCCGTTGTCGAAAAATACAATGTGGCACCCGCTCCCGGCTATTTCCCCATACCGGAAATTCTTGACAGTTACGGACAAATTGTAACTTATGAAATAGGCAAACACGTATATCCGTACGAACTGTTTTTGTTTTCTGCCATAGCCGCGGCATTTGTGTTTGTACCTGCGGTTATAGTAAAGAGGGAAAACAAAAAATTCCGCGCGGAAAAACTTGCCGAAATACACGCAATAGACACCGCGGCGGATAGTGCGGAAGCAATCGCAAATACGGATGTTGTTGAGGACGTTAACCGCAGCGCAAACGCCGACGGCGCCGCTGCAAATGCGGAAGTTGCGGAAAATGAAAATATATCGGATGGTACGGAAGAAACGGAAACACAACCGTCGGAGGATAAAACAGAATAAAACGGAGCAGTAAAAATGTTTGAAGAATTATTCGGAATGTGGGAAAAGGAACTTATTTGCCTTGCCCGCATAGTGTTTGCGGGCATACTCGGCATTGCGTTGGGTTACGAGCGTATGCTGCGCGAAAAGGAAGCGGGTATAAGAACTCACTTCGTCGTAGCCGTAGGCGCGGCGTTGCTTATGATAATAAGCAAATACGCCTTCGAAGGCGAAACGGCAGATAGGGCGCGTATTGCGGCGCAGGTTGTTTCGGGAATAGGCTTTTTGGGAGCGGGAATGATTATTTACCGCAGAGAGGCTTTGCACGGACTTACAACTGCGGGAGTAGTGTGGCTGACTGCTGCAATAGGTATGGCTGCCGGTGCCGGTTTGTATATATTGGCATTGGGAAGTTGCTTTATTACCATATTGGTGCAATCGCTGCTGCATCTGAACGTCAAAAAACTGGCGTCCAAGCGTTACAATATGATTTCTATCAACTTTGTTTTCAGCGAGGAAACCGTCAAATATTTAAAAGAAACATTCGAGGCAGTGTCTTTTACGCGGTTTAAGGCGTACGACAAAGACGGCGTGGTGGTTGCCGATGCCGTTGTGCGCACATCGCATAACTGTTCTGCGGAACAACTTGCCAATATGCTGGTGGAGAACAAAAACGTAATCTCCATCGAACGCATAAACGACAATTGACGGTCGGGTTGCAGATATAGGCAACATCTATGCGCAGTGCATATTTGCCGCCGCACACAATGTTGCGCGGATTTGCGGCAAACGTGCAGATAACGGCGGCGGTTAAAACCAAGTAAATAATGTCAGAATAAAATAATAATATAAATAAAATGCACCTCCGAAGTCGGACAGAGTATGAACAACTTTTGAGGTGCATTTCACTTACAGTTTGCCTATTTGCATTGTAAACAAAACGTATATTAGGGTAAACTCGGATTCAAAGGCATTACCATTTGTTAAACACTTTTTCCGCAAAGCCCAATTTGTCGGTAATATACAATACGTCGCCGTCATCGAGAGTAAACCGTCCGCTGAATTTTCCGAAAACTTGGTGTTGACGGCTTGCTATTATCCCTATGTCGGTTATATCTTTGCGGTCTATTATCGGCACGAAATCCAAATACAGCCTGTCGTCGTCCGAAGTAAACGTCCAAGGCGACATATAATCGTCTTTGCCGTGTTTGTCTTTCGGAATATTGAATGTAACTTGGTTCAATTTGTGCGCTATGCCGTCTACAAACAACATATTTTCGGAGGCTTTGCTTGTATCTCCGAAGCCGTAGCCGAGGTTAAATCCAAATGTCCGTCCGTCGTCGAGGCGCGTTTGCAGACTTGCCCAGTACCAAGTGTTTTTGTAAGTCCAAATACCTCTGCCCCAATCCAGCGTACCCAGCGAATCGGATTTGTCGAATTCGTACCGTTTGCCGTTTACCGTTACAAAGCCTTCCGCCGTCATGCAATTTATCTTTGTGTTGTAGTAAAATGCGTGTTTCTTTTTGAAAGGGGTGGCTATTACCATATAGTCTTGCGGAAATTGCGTCAGAGTCAACTCGCAGGAAAGCGGCAGTTTGTTGTCAAATCGCGCAAAATCGCATTTTAACACCCGTTTGTCATCGCGCTTTACAAACGAAAACCTTACGCGTTTATCTGCGTAATGAACGTCGCCTTCTTCTGCGGTAGAGGGCAGTTTGAGTTTTCCGAAAGTAAAAAACTTCATTACGCTTGTGGTTTTGTACGACGGTTTTTCAAAATCGAGAAAACTTGCCGAAAGCAGCGACATGTAACTGTTATCCGCAACCGTCAACGCAACGGCATATCTTCCGTTGGTAACAATGTAGTAATCCCATTCTTTTATTTTCCACTTGTGATTTTTTATGTCCGTTCGGCGGTATTCTTTTATCAGACGGGTGTGATAGCCTGCTTCGTTCAAGTGTCCTTTTGTGTCGAGAAGTTTGCCTTCCGTAAGTTTGTGTTGCATAGTTTTCCCCTTTTATTTGTTGTTATTGTAAGCGGCGTATAGATTGCGCGGTGCAAACGAGTTTGCCGCAAAGCACATCGGAGATGTTTGAACGGAAACAATAATCTGCGTGTTTGCGAAATTCGACAATAGAGCGATAGGTCGAATCGCGGTTGTTGCGGCATACAGACTTGCTACGCTGTTTCCGCGTCACTGCCGCTCGCGCAAGCAGCCGATACAGATGAGATTTGCGAGATTGCTTTTAGCGCGGCATTGCTGTCCGTCATATTTGCTTTGCAATGATTTGTGAGCATTTTGCTGTGGAAGTCGGACGTTTTTACAATTAAATTATAACATTATATTTTGCGTAAATCAATAGACAACGGGAAAAATCCGCTATTAGGTTGTTAAATTTTTGCTATTGTGGTACAATCGAATAAACGGAGAGTGCAAATGAGTTTTTTCAAGTCCCTAAGCGTCAAGCAAGCAAAGAATATGAGTCCGCTGTCTTTGGCATACGTGGGCGATGCCGTGCACGGTTTGATTGTGCGTGAAAAACTTGTCGACGCGTCCGACGCCAAAACAAAGGAACTGCACAGACTTGCAACGGGCGAGGTAAATGCGGCGGCGCAGGCGCGTCTTGCCGAAAAGGTGTTTGAAACGCTGACGGATGACGAAAAGGATATTTTTATGCGCGGACGCAACGGAAAGACGCATCACGTGGCAAAAAATCAAACTTTGCACGACTACAAACTTGCCACGGCAATAGAGGCAGTAATAGGATATTTGTATCTTACGGGCAAGACCGAGCGGATTTTGCAACTGCTTTGTACGGGAGAAACGACAAATGAAGATAGACGGTAAAAACGCCGTAACCGAAGCGCTGCGCGGCGAAATAAATATAGACAAAATTTTGATAGAAAAGGGATTGGAAAGTTCCGATATTGCGCGTCTTGCCAAAAGCAAAGGCGTAAAGACGCAGTATGTGGAAAAATCCGTCTTGGATAAAGAAAGTCCAAGCGGCAAACACCGCGGATACGTTGCATACGCAAGCGAATACGAATACTGTCAAATCGAAGATTTGCTGCAAAAGGAAAATCCCTTTGTTATAGTGTTGGAGGAAATCAACGACCCTCACAACCTCGGAAGCATAATTCGCGTGTGCGAATGCGCCGGCGCAGACGGAATAATAATAGGCAAAAACCGTCAGGCACAGGTAAACGAAACGGTCGTCAGATGTTCGGCAGGCGCGGTATCTCATGTAAAAATTGCGCGCGTAACAAACATCAATTCGGCTATTGAAACTCTCAAAGACGCGGGAGTTTGGACGTATTGCGCCGATATGGACGGGCAAAGCATATACCAAACCGATTAGACAGGCTCAGTCGCGCTTGTAATAGGCGGCGAAGGCAAAGGAATTTCGCGTCTAACCAAGAGTTTGTGCGACGGCGTGGTGTCGTTGCCGCTCAAAGGCAAGGTAAATTCTTTGAACGCTTCGGTTGCCTGCGGCATTGCCGTTTACGAAGCGTTAAGACAGAGGGAACACATTTGACCGAACTTATACAAAAAGCCAAAAACGGAGACAGCGAAGCGCTTGCTTGTATTGTAGCGGAATACAAAGGTCTTGTGCGCAGCGTCGCCAACAAGTTTTATCTTGTGGGAGGCAACAAGGACGATTTGTTGCAGGAAGGAATGATAGGCTTGTTCAATGCCGTAACCGATTACGACCAATCAAAGGGCGCATTTCCGTCCTTTGTCAAACTGTGCGTACTGCGGCAAGTTATTCGCGCGGTCAAAACCGATTCCGCAAACAAAAACAAGCCGCTTTCCAATTACGTGGAACTGTCAAGTTTGTACGGAGTAGCAGAAAACGGCATAAATCCGCTGGAAATACTTATCGACAAAGAACTGTCCGAAAGAATGAAACAAATAATAGCAAGCAGTTTGACCTCAACGGAAAAAAAGACTTTGCAACTGTTTTTGCAGGGCTACGGTTACGATGAAATTTGCAAATCTTTGGGCAAAAGTTACAAATCGGTTGACGGCGCATTGCAGCGCGCCCGCAAAAAATTGCTTGCAGTAAAGGAGTAAACAGATGAACTACGTAGCGTTGTACCGCAAATACCGTCCGGAAACTTTTGACGGAGTAATAGGGCAAGACCACATCGTGACTACGCTCAAAAATCAAATAAAAACCGACAAAGTATCGCACGCATATCTTTTTTGCGGTACGCGCGGAACGGGTAAAACCAGCACGGCAAAGATATTTGCCCGCGCAATAAACTGCGTTGAGAGCACCGACGGCAATCCTTGCGGTAAGTGCGATGCCTGCACCAAACTATCCCAAACCAATTTGGACATAATAGAAATGGACGCGGCAAGCAACAACGGCGTAGATTACGCAAGAGATATCCGCGAAAAGGTACAGTTTCCGCCGCAAATAGGCAGGTACAAAGTGTACATCATAGACGAAGTTCATATGCTGAGCCAAGGTGCGTTCAACGCTTTGCTCAAAACATTGGAAGAACCGCCCAAGCACGCCGTGTTTATACTTTGTACGACGGAAGTGCACAAAATCCCCGCAACCATACTGTCGCGTTGTATGCGGTTTGATTTCCGTCTTGTGCCTACCGAGCAACTTGCCGACCACGTTGCGTCCATATACGATGCCGAAGGCAAAAAATACACGCGCGAAGCGGTAAACGCAATTGCCGTGGCGGGCGAAGGAAGCGTAAGAGACAGTTTGTCCATTGCTGACAGATGCTTTACTTTGGGCGAAGGAAAACTGACGTACGACGATGTAATGTCGGTACTGGGAGTGTCCTCCCGCGAGGCTGTCGCGCAACTTGCCGATGCAGTCATCAACTGCAATACGGGCGAGATTTTCCAAAGCATATACAAACTTATTTCGCAAGGCAAGGACGTTGGCAGACTTTGCAAAGATTTGTCGCAGTATATGCGCGACGCGCTGGTTTGCCGTACTTGCAAAAATGCCGAAAAAATGCTGTGCTTGCCAAGCGAGGCGTTTGCTTCTCTCAAAAGAACAGCCGATACGGCAACTAACGACAAATTGCTGTATGCAATCGACAGTCTGTCGCGTTTGGAAGCGGATTTGCGTTTTGCTTTCTCGCCGCAAACATTGTTGGAAGCGGTAGTACTGCGCATTGCGTCGAGCAGCGGCGAAGTGGACGTTGCAGGTTTGGACAGACGGCTGTCGCGGTTGGAGTCACAGCCGCAAAACTTAAATGCGGCAAGTATGCTTGTTGTGGACAGAACCAATTTTCAATCAATATGGAGCGCGGTAAAAGTGGAGTTGGAACGTGCAAACAAACCGCTTCTTACGGCGTTGTGGAAGGAAGTCGATGCCAAGAAAGAGGGCGAAGAATTTGTAATTACCTGCAAAAAGGGCGAGTACAATTTGATAATGGAAGAATATTTCCCCTATTTGCAGGAAATATTGAAACGGCTTGTGGGAATGACCCTCAGGGTACAACTCAAAGAAGAACAAAAGGTAGATATAAACAAACAGTTGTCCGAACTGGGCGACAACGTAAAGTTTACAAATAAAGGTTAAGGAGCGATATTATGGGTAACAAATACGGCTACAACGGCGCCGGCGGAATGGGCGGCGGAATGCAGAACTTGATGAAACAAGCGCAGCAAATGCAGCAAAAACTATTGGAAGCGCAAGCGCAATTGGAAGAAACGGAAGTTACGGGCAGCGCAAGCGGCGGTATGGTAAGCGTAAATTGCAATTGCAAAAAGACAATCACTGCCATTTCTATACGTCCCGAAGCGGTTGACCCCGACGACGTTGAAATGTTGGAAGATTTGATTCTTGCTGCGGTAAACGACGCATATACAAAGGCTCAGGCGGAAGAAGACCGTCTTATGGCGCCCTTTGCCGCAATGAAAGGATTGATGTAGTATGCCCGATTACATCGAACCTATCGCCAAGTTGATAAACGAGTTTTCCAAACTTCCGGGAGTAGGCGGCAAAACGGCGCAAAGGTACGCGATGCGCGTACTCGATATGTCGGAACAGCAAGCGGCAAACTTTGCCAATGCAATTGTGGACGCCAAGCGCAACGTAAAAATTTGCGGCAAATGCGGAAACTTTTGCGATTCCGACCCGTGCGTTATTTGTCGGACGAGAGACGCGTCGGTTATTTGCGTAGTCAAGGAAGCCAAAGACGTAATGGCGGTGGAACGCCTCGGAGAATTTAAGGGAGTGTATCACGTTCTCGGCGGCGTAATAGACCCTCTGCACGGCGTAAATATCGGCGATATTCGGATTGCGCAGTTGTTTGCGCGCCTCACGGGCGACGTCAAGGAAGTAATTCTTGCGCTCGATACTACGGCGGAAGGTGAGGCGACGTCTACATACATTGCCCGCACGGTAAAGAGTTTCGGAATAAAGGTTACTCGTCTTGCGCAGGGCATTTCCATAGGAAGCGAATTGCAGTATACCGACGAAGTTACGCTGTCCAAGGCGTTTTTGAACCGTCGTGAAGTGTAATCGAAGTTTGTGTATCCGCGGTAAAAGCGCGGGTAATTTGAATGTAATCAATCGGTTATATACTCGGTTGGTTTGTTAACCGAGGAGTAAAACTGCAAATCAATAATATTCGGGAGGACAAAATGAGAACGAAAATCAAAACGACGGAAGCGATTTTTCCAATGCCGGTTCTGATGATTGCCACTTACAACGACGATGGCAGCGTCAATGTAATGAATGCCGCTTGGGGCACAATGGTAGATAGAGATGTGGTTGCGTTGAATCTTACCGAAACGCACAAAACCGTATGCAATATCAAGAAGCGCAAGGCTTTTACCGTAAGTATCGCAGATGCAAAACACGTTGTCGAAGCGGATTATTTCGGCATTGCATCGGGCAATAAAGTAGGCGACAAACTTGCTCAAAGCCGACTTACCGCAACAAAATCCGATATTGTAGACGCGCCGATAATAAACGAGTTTCCCATATGTATGGAGTGTAAGTTTATCGAATATCAATCCGATACATACGGTTTGGGAGTTATAGGCAAAGTGGTAAATACTACCGTTGACGAAAGCGTCGTAAAAGACGGAAAAGTAGATATAGACGCAGTGGAAGCCATTGCATTTGACCCGTATACTCATGGTTACTACAAAGTATGCGGCAGAGTTGGCGAAGCGTTTAAAGACGGATTGAAAATAAAGTAAACCGTTATCGTGAGGCAGCATAGTATTTTTGAAAAAACAAGCGGAGAATGTTCTTCTCCGCTTGTTTTGTAAATGTGATAAATTGCATTGTCAAATTTTCCGAGTTTTGCATTTGGTTTGACAATTCGCCGTTGGCTGTTTTGTGATAAATTTGCCTTAAAACATAACAATTTTGATACAAAAATACATTTGTATGTTTTATTTCAATCAGTCGAAGTATACTTTTTGCGTTTTCTTTCTATTTTCGGGGACAAATTCCACTTCCAAATAATCGAAGTCGACGCTTTCCACAAAGTCGCGCGGACGGAACTTGGTAATATTAAACTGCGTAAAGTGCTGAATATTTACCCGTGTAATCACCGGAGTGGGTATGTCCATTTCGTGACAAACCTCTTGCATATGCGATTCAAAGTTATCCGCATCGATGGAATCGGCTTCGTAAAGATAGTTGCGAGTTATTTTTTCTTCGTATACAGTTTTTACCCAAATCTTCATTTTTTTACCGCTATGTTCCGCATACGTGTTGCGGATTTTGTATTTGCATATATTGTATCAAAAATACGAGTGTTTGTGTGCGGTTTTTCAAAAATATTTCAAAAGCAATGCTTGTTGTTTACTTATCTCGGGATATGTGTTAGTATTACATAGTCAGAAGCGTCAATGCAGATGTAATTTACATACGGTTGATTGCTGTGCGGCAATGCTTTGTTAAAAGTTCTTGCGCCCGCGCCCGAAGGCGCGTATGGGTTTTGCAAGAATCGCACGGGCGTACGTAAGTAACCGGCATTGTATTGACGTCTTTGCTGCGCGCCGCAATAGAAGGCAGGCAAAAGCGCGTGTAAGTTAATTGCTCGGACAAAATATTTTATTGTACTTTTACGGAGAAATTATGAAAGTAGGTATTGTAGTTGCTATGCAAGAGGAGTTGAAACCCTTTGTCGCCAACAAAAGTTACAGCGTAGAACCGCGCGGATGCGGCGACATATATTCGTTTACCGTTGCGGAAAGCGACGTTTTTGCGGTGCTTTTGCGGCACGTGGGAGAAATATGCGCGGCAAGCGCGACGCAGTTGCTCATTTCGGAGTGCGGCGTAGATGTTTTGATTAACTTCGGGGTTGTGGGCGCGCTCAAAAAGGAAATTACGCTGCTTTCCTCGGTATTGGTGGATTCGGTAGTGCATTACGATATGGACACTTCTTCCATTGACGGATGCGAACGCGGACGGTATCTTTACTATGACGACGTTGCAATACCCGCCGATAGGGCGCTGCTCGATTTAGCACGCTCAATATACCCCGATATGCCGACGGTGCGCTGCGCGTCGGCGGACAAATTTGTGGAGTCGGCAGAGCAAAAGGAAGCCTTGGCGCAAGAATTCGGCGCGCAGATTTGCGATATGGAGAGCGCGGGCGTTTTGATGTGCGCTAATCTTAGCAATATACCGGTACTTATCGTCAAGGTGGTTTCCGACAGTCTAAACGGCGGCGGAGGAGAGTTTGAGGAAAACGTAGGACGCGCCTCGCAAAAGTTTGCCGACTTTGTAGACAAAATAGTGGAGAGACTCAGATTATGTCCGACAAAATAAAGGTTGCAATGGCAGACGCCGCAAGTTACGAACAGGCGGAAATAGACAATGCCGTCGGCAGTATGCTTGCCGAGTTGGGCGGAATAGAACACATCGTTCCCTACGGCGCAAAGGTGCTTATCAAAGCCAACCTTGTAAGAGATATGCCGCCCGAGCAGGCGGGTACGACGCACCCGACGGTGCTTATTGCTCTTATCAAGCAACTTACGGAAAAGTGCAATGCAAAGGTTGTGGTGGGCGACAGCAGCGGCGGAGCGTACACCAAAGGTTATATGTCTGCCGTTTACAACAAATGCAAGATGACGGAAATCCCCCGCTTAACAAACGCCCTTCTCAATTACGATTTCGGTTACACCCGCACCGAAATAGACGGAGTCCGACTCAAAGCCATAGATATTTGCGACAGTTTCTTGAATGCGGACGCAGTTATCAACGTAGGCAAACTCAAAACTCATTCCTTTGCAGGGTACAGCGGCGCCGTCAAAAACAACTACGGGTTGCTTCCGGGGCTCGTAAAGGTGGAAGTGCACAGCAGATACCCCGACCTCGGCGAGTTTTGCGACGTGCTTATCGATATAGAAAGGTTTTCGTCGCAAAAGACGGTGCTAAACGTCCTTGACGGCGTAATAGGTATGGAAGGCGCGGGTCCGACAAACGGCAAACCCAAGTTTATCGGCAAGATAATTGCATCGCAAAACGCATATCTGTGCGACGTGGTGGCGGTAAGTTTGTTTGACGACCCGTTTAAACAACCTCTCATACAAAAGGCAATCGAACGCGGACTGGTAAAGGAAGATTTGTCTAATCTCGATTGCGATATGCAAGCGGTAAAAGCGTGCTATATCCAAGATTACGACAGGGTAGAAGTGGTTTCCGCAAATACTTTTTTGCATATGCCGAGGTGGATGAAAAAACTTGCAAAAAAGCAACTTACTCCCAAGGTTACCTTCAAAAAGAAAGTTTGCAAAGGCTGCGGAAAGTGCGCGGCGCACTGTCCTGCCAAGGCAATAGCAATAGACAAAACAGCCAAAGTCGACCAAAGCAAATGCATACGGTGCTTTTGCTGTCAAGAACTTTGCCCGTTTGACGCCGTCAAGTTGAAGCGTCCGCTGCTGTACCGCGTGGCGCGCGGATTGACGCACGGACGCAGAAAAAAGCAGTAATCCGCTGCGATTACACTCTTGTATCTGCCGCATATGCTGCGGTACTGCGGCAAATCTCGGTTATTTGCGCAAGCAATTTGTTGACGTTGTTTGTTTTTCCAAAAACATTATATTGTGCTTCGTTTGCAACGCGGCGAGTTTGAGTAAAATCAAATTGCCGCAGGGCGACTTTCCCGTTTGCACTGCGGCATGGATTAACTTGCGCGTTTGCTAAACGTAATTTGCCGCAAAGCGGCGTAATGCGTAAAATATGCAAATCCGGTGTTTTTCGTCAAAATCTCGCTGTCGATACGGTCGGTAAATAAGTTGACTTTTTGCTCTGTTGCTATTATAATTTATCACGATAATAAATCGCGCAAAAGAGCCTGATTACAACGCAGGCTTTTTTGTGCGAAGCGCATTTTTGCGCAAAGGAGATGTAACTATGGAAGTCCTTTTGACAGAAGCGGGCTACAAAGAAATGCAAGAGAGATTGGAATATCTCAAAACTCACGTCCGCGCCGAGGTTGCCGAAGAAATAAAGGTGGCGCGCGGATTCGGCGATTTGTCCGAAAATGCCGAGTATGACGCCGCAAAGAAAAGACAAGCGGAAGTGGAAAGCGAAATTGCCGAATTGGAAGCCAAAACCAACGCTGCCAAAATCATACGCGCAACCGAAGTGGAATTTTGCGATGTCGGCAAGGAAAAAGACGTAAAAAAATACACAATCGTAGGTACTGCCGAAGCCGATTTGAAAAAGGGACTTATAAGCGACGAATCTCCCATAGGTTCTGCGCTAATCAATGCCAAGAAGGGCGAAACGGTTAACGTCAAGTTGCCTAACGGCACGGTGAGGAGTATCAAGATATTAAACGTCAGGAGATAAGTTTACTTTATGAAAGAAAACAACAACATTCCCAACAGCGGCGGAATGAACGAGCAGCAGGATTTAAACGACATTTTGCGTGTTCGCAGAGAAAAATTGAAAAAACTTACCGACGAAGGTAACAGTCCGTATCTTATTACCAAATTCGATAAGACGCACCAATCGGCGCAAATAATCCAAAACTTCGACGAGTTGGAAGGCAGCGTCGTAACCGTTGCGGGACGTATGGTAAGCCGCAGAATAATGGGCAAGGCAAGTTTTTGTCACATTTTGGACGGTGACGGTTCCATTCAGTTGTATGTGCGCCGCGACGAGGTGGGCGAAGACGTTTACGCCCAATTCAAAACGTGGGATATCGGCGATATTATCGGCGCTACGGGCAGGGTTTTCCGCACGCAAATGGGGGAAATTTCGCTGCATTTGACGGACATTTGTTTGCTTTCCAAGTCGCTTTTGCCCCTTCCGGAAAAGTTCCACGGATTGACAAATACCGATATCAGATACCGTCAGCGCTACGTCGACTTGATAGTTAACCCCGAGGTAAAGGATACGTTTATCAAGCGCAGCAAAATTTTGAAGGAAATACGCGCGTTTTTGGATGCAAGAGGATATCTGGAAGTCGATACGCCCGTTCTGCATACATTGGAAATTGGCGCGGCAGCGCGTCCGTTTAAGACTCACCACAATTCGCTGGATATCGATATGTTTTTACGTATCGAAACGGAGTTGTATTTGAAGCGCTTGATTGTCGGCGGTTTTGAAAAGGTGTACGAAGTGGGGCGTATTTTCCGTAACGAAGGTATGGACGCTTCGCATAACCCCGAGTTTACCACAATCGAAATGTACGAAGCGTACAGCGACTACAAAGATATGATGAACCTCATTGAGGAAATGTATCGTGAGGTTACGCGGAAAGTTACGGGCAAGGACGTAATAACCTATCAAGGCACGGAAATAAATATGTGTGCGCCGTGGCAAAGACTGACTATGGCGGAAGCCGTCAAAAAATACGCCGGCGTCGATTATTACGAGTGGAAAACCGACGAACAGGCGCGCGCCGCTGCCAAAAGCAAAGGCGTGGAAGTGGACGAGGGCGACAAAGCCACAAAAGGACACGTTCTTATTGCGTTTTTCGATGCGTTTGTGGAAGAACAACTTATTCAGCCTACGATAATTTACGATTATCCGGTGGAAAATTCGCCGCTTGCCAAACGCAAAGCCTCCGACCCCGCATTTACCGAAAGGTTCGAATACTTTATCTACGCGCGCGAAATGGGGAATGCGTTTTCGGAACTCAATGACCCAATCGACCAACGCGCGCGTTTTGTAAAGCAGGTTGAAGAAAGACGCGCGGCAGGCAACAAAACGTGCGAAGTTGACGAGGACTTTGTAAACGCTTTGGAATACGCAATGCCTCCTACGGGCGGTTTGGGACTGGGACTCGACAGGCTTGTTATGCTGTTGACGGATAGCGCAACCATTCGCGACGTATTGCTGTTCCCCACAATGAAGCCGCTCGGCAAGTAAAAACGTAACCAAGGGACGCTATGGAAAAGTTTTTTCGGCAAAATTGCAATATCGAGGATGTTGAAGTAATTATTTTCGATTTCGACGAAACGCTGTACAGTTGCAACGGCTTGCGCAGTTGTTACTTTGCGCATATAAGACGCGCTCTCAAAAACATTTTGGGTTTGGACGAACGGCAAGCCGCCGCTTTGATGGAAAAGTACGGTTTTGTGACAGATAATCCCAATGCGCCGTCCTTCAATTCCACAGTAGAAAAAATGGGCATTTCCAAGGAAACTTGGCGGCAGTACCGTGAGGACAACGTAATGCAATTGGATTACGACACGTTAAAGTGCGTCGATAACGGTATTTTGAAACAACTGTCGCATAAGCGCCGTTTGTACATTGTTTCCAACGAAATAATGAAACACCTTGTTTACAAGGCGGAACATATGGGGCTTGACCTTGCGCCGTTTACGCAGGTGCTGTGCGCATTTGCGGAAGGCAGCAGGTTTCAAGGCGACAAAAAAGACGCGTATCAAGAAATATTGGCAAAGGAAGGCATACCTGCGGAAAAGGTGCTTGTTATCGGCGACAGAATAAAGGTGGATTTGCAGCCGATAATCGATATGGGCGGCAACGGATTGCTTATTACTAATGTTACGGAGATAGAGAGTTTTGCCAAAGACTGTTTGCTGAAATAATGTCTTTTGCCGACATTGCTATTGCAACAATACATTTTGTACGGTAGCGTATATTGTTTTGCGGTAAATGATTGTAATACACTTGATTTTTGTGGATTATTTTATATACCTGTTGCACTTGACAGTATAATTTTATTCATATAGATAAACAGACGAAGGATGCTTAAATCCTTCGTCTGTTTTATTTGACCGAAATATTGAGTAAATACTCAAATAAATTGTAGTTTGCAGGTCAAGCGTGCAACTTCTTTTGTCGAGAGGATTATAGTTTTGCGTATAGTAATTTTCGGCGTCTGAAATATTTGCAAGCCGTAAAGTATAACCGTCTTTTTCAAGAACTTTCATTTCGGGAATAACTATTGATTTTATCATATTCTGTTCTCCGCTAAATTACTGTTTGATTTTTATTATTATATCTAAAACAATTTGAAAAGTAAAATAAATAGTTGCCTTTACACTGTTTGCAAGTAGCAGTGCGCTATACTTTTGTTATGCGGAAATTCCCAAGATAATTGTTGTATACAGTTGTCGTTTTTCGTGCGGTAAACGAGTAATACCGTTTACCGGTTAATTTCGCTATTCGGAGTATAGGTTTTGAAATAACTCAAATGACCGATAAAGACAAAAAGTTATTATTTACAAACAATTTACTTTATTAAATTGACTAAAAAACCGCAAAATAATATAATAGCGTCGAACGAATGAATGATTTGCGCAAGTTGACGTTTCTTGTCTTTGCGTATTTGCGTTTTGTTGCGCGGCTTGCGGCAAACTTCATTCGCCAAATTACAGTTTAATATAGTTTGCGACGGTGCGAAGGCAAGCCCGACAATGGGCTTTTCGTTCGCGTAAAAAGAAACAATGTGCAAATCATTGACAGTCTCGCTGCGGTAAACAGATAATGCCGTGTTGCGTTCACTCCTGACGGGGGAAGGACGCAACTGTAAAAGGCGCGTAATCATTACGTCTGTAAGTCCGAACGCATGCCGCGCAAACGGGCGTATTACAACGCGTCTTCGATGTAAAGACCGATGCCCCAAAGATTGACGAGCGCACGTTTGTGTGCATTGCAGGCAATTTATATTTTGTGTACGGCATTATTCTTGTGTCCGTAACGCGTAAACCACAAGGTAAATACGCTTACGGGCGTTTTTTATTACAAAAAAAGGAGAAAAATTATGAAAAAATCAAACAAAATTTTTGTTGCGCTGTTGGCGGTTGCAATGGCAGTTACCTGTTTGTTTGCGTTTGCCGCGTGCGAAGAAAACCAACCTCTTGAAGGCACGGTAAAAATTTACGTCGGAGACAAAATGTACTCCGTAAACTTAAAAGAGGCTCAAATGAACACGGGCAACAGTGTTTTTGACGCTTTGGAATACATTAGCAGTACAGACAAAACATTTACTTATCAAGGCTCGTTTTCCGGCACAGGCGCGTTTATCAGTTCAATAGGCTCGCTTGTTCCCGATACATCTGTCGGAGAGTACGTTGCTTTTTATATGAATGACTCTACAAAGAAGGACGTTTCCGCTTGGGCTCTTCCCGACGAAACGGTAGAAGGAACTACCGTGTATTACAGCGGTTACGGTATATCGGGAGTAAAACTTACCGACGGATTGGTTGCATACTTCAAACTTGTAGTTTACAACGGATGACGGAAAAGAGCGCATACAAAAATACGACAAAAATCATTGCCGTAATTGCAATTTACGCCGCTTTACTTTTGGGAGCAAAGGAAGCGCTTGCGTTTATTCCCAATGTGGAAATAGTAACGGTACTGCTTGCGACGCTGTCATTTACTTTCGGAATGCTTTACGCGTTGCCTGCGGCGTTGGTATTTGTCACGCTGGAAATGCTGCTGTACGGGTTCGGCACGTGGGTATTTGCCTATATGGTGCATTGGCCGGCAGTAGCCGTGGTATTCGGTTTGCTGCGCAGGGTAAACTTCAAGCGCAAAGGAGCAATGCTGGGGGCGGCTATCGGCTGTGCGGTGGTGCTTACGCTGTGCTTCGGAGTGCTGACCTCTGTATTGGATACGTTTTTGAGTTATTCGGGCAGTTCGGGGTTCAAAGTGGTGTTGGACGACTTTTGGTACCGATTCGGCGTTTTGTATGCACGGGGTATTGTGTTTTTTGCAATACACGTCGTATCTAATGCCGCGCTTTTTGCGGCGACGTTTTTGGCGTTAAACAAAGCGCTTACAAAATGCAAAGTTTCATTGGAACTGTAAACTATGCCTGTTTTGCCGTACGGCCGAGCGAAGCAGACGAAGCGCCGTACGGGAATAACAACCCCAACGGCGGGTTTTAACAGGTACGCTATGACTGCGGTTACAAAATTCAAAATGACGTTTGCGTCCCTCGCGTAATGCGCGGGACGCAAATTTTTTTGCTTGCATTATTTTGACAAAGATGCGCCGTTGAATTATAATAATAAAATAACAGCAGTAAATACCGTGCCGACAGATGATTATTGCTAATTGACGGTTATAACACCGTATCACGGTAATAGAAAGTAATTTGCAAAACGCCTCATACGTGTACGGTATAATAATGCTATATTATTAATAGTAGATACAGTGTTGATAAATATCTGCGGCAAGCCGATTGTTATTACACCGTATCGCGGTAATAGGCAAATAATTAGACCAATTTGTGTGCGATTAACGGTAACATACCGAATAATAGGCATTGATACAATAACATTTGCTTGCAGGGTAAGGCAACTTGCGGAGCGCAGTCGATGTTGCATACAATTACAACAAAATTTTACGGAGAATATTTATGGCAGAAAAACAGTTTGTAAAAGAAGTTGCCGATATGAAATCGGATTTTCCCCAGTGGTATACCGACGTTGTAATAAAAACTCAGTTGGTAGATTACGGTCCCGTCAAGGGAACAATGGTAATACGTCCGTACGGTTACGCCATTTGGGAGAATATTCAAAAGCAACTGGATGCGCGTTTCAAAGCAACGGGACACCAAAATGCGTATTTCCCCGCGCTTATTCCCGAAAGTCTGCTCAAAAAGGAAGCGGAACACGTTGAGGGTTTTGCTCCCGAAGTTGCAATGGTAACAAAGGCAGGCGGCGAAACTCTTGCGGAACCGCTTGTGTTTCGTCCTACAAGCGAAACCATCATTTGCAGTATGTACAGCAAGTGGGTAAACAGTTACCGCGATTTGCCGCTCAAACTAAACCAATGGGCAAACGTCGTGCGGTGGGAAAAGACAACCCGTCCGTTTTTGCGTACAAGCGAGTTTTTGTGGCAGGAAGGACATACCGTACACGCCACCAAGGAAGAATCGGAAAAAGAAACATTGGATATGCTGTATCTGTACCGTGACTTTGCAAAGGACGTTTTGGCTTTGCCTACTTTTGTTGGGAGAAAAAGCGAAAAGGAAAAATTTGCCGGTGCGGACGCCACATACGGTATGGAAGCAATGATGCTTGACGGCAAAAGTTTGCAGGCAGGCACAACGCACCATTTCGGGCAGAAGTTCAGCCGCGCGTACGACATACAGTTTTTGGATAAGGACGGTACTCACAAATACGTGTGGCAATCCAGTTGGGGAGTATCGACTCGTCTTATCGGCGCAATAATAATGGCGCACGGCGACCAACGCGGATTGGTATTGCCGCCTATGGTTGCGCCTATTCAGGCAATAGTAATACCCGTTGCCGCACACAAGGAGGGCGTAACGGAAAAATCGCGCCAAGTAGTCGATAATCTCTCCGCCGCAGGCATACGCGCCGAGGGCGACTTTACCGACCAATCACCGGGTTGGAAGTTTAACCAATGGGAGATGAAGGGCGTACCCGTGCGTTTGGAACTCGGACCGCGCGACATCGAAAACGGCGTTGCGACGGTTGTAAGACGTGATACTTTGGAAAAATTTACATTGCCTCTTTGCGGAATAGAAACGGCAATTGCCGATTTGCTCAAACGTATTCAAACAGAAATGTACGACAAATCGCTCAAATTCCGCGACAGTCACGTAAGGGTGGCGCACAATGTGGAAGAACTGGAAGCCGCGCTTAACGACGGATGTTTTGCCAAAGTTGTTTGGGACAAAGACGCCGATTGCGAAGCGGAACTTAAACAAAAGTTGCAGGCAACGGTAAGGGTAATGTTGGAGAAAGAAGAACCTTTCCAAAAGCAATGCACCGTCTGCGGCAAAACGGCAAAAGAACCCGTAGTGGCTTTGGTGGCAAGAGCATATTAGCGGACCAAAGCGACGAAGCAATCTAAGTCGGTGCCAAAACGCCAATGCAACGGCTAAACTCGCCGATTGCGCCGCCTACGTTCGCAATGACGGGCGGATGTGTAAATTTCAATTTATCGGGTAGTATGGCTGTACCGTCTTTGCGAGGCAACTTATTGCCGAAACAATTCTGAAAACTTTGCTTTATCGTATGGATTGCTTCACTGCGTTCGCAATGACGGTATGGGCGGAATACGGCTTGCAATGACTAAGAAGATATGCAAATTACAGTATTTTTCCTCTAATATATTAAAACAAGTCGGTAGGTATTAAACAAAACTTTTGAGGGTATAAATAAAATATATCGAAAATCGTCTTTTAGAAGATTGACGGCAAATACGGAATAAGTTATAATAACTGCGATTTCAAAAAATCAAATTAAATTATTAAGGAGAAATGAAAATGAAAAGAAGTAAAATTCTTGTACTGATGCTTGCATTGGTTTTGGCATTTTCGGCAGTTGCACTTTGTGCGTGCGGCGGCGGAAAAGACGGCACTGCAGAAGGCGAATACAGTTACTTTGCTTGGGATTATACTGCTAACAAACCCGGCACAACCAACAAATACGGCTGCAAAGTAACCGTTACTGTTGAAGAAGGCAAAATCACTCAAATCAAAATTGCCGAAGATACAGACACATATTACAACCTTTCCGCAAATTGGGGAGACAAGGATACTTGGACTAACGGCGCAAACGCGTTTACGCAAGGTTTTGTAAACATGACTCCTGCAGACGTTATGAAAATAAAGGTTGCTACCGCAGCCGCTGATGATGCAGAAAATCGTACACCTAAGGGACAACCCAGCGGAATTACGGGATGCGATACTTATGTTACAGGCGCTACTCAATCCAGCGGTCGTTTTGTTCTTGCTTTGCAAAACGCATTGAGCAAATTGGGTTGGTAATTCGGTTCCATAGGAAAAATCAATTACACACAACAAAAGCACTCGCAACTTGCGGGTGCTTTTTTGCTGTCTGTCGGCAGTTTCGGTTTGGGCTTTTTCCAAACAAAATAGGAGTTGACTCAACTTTTCGTTTGTCAAACGGGCGTTTTGCTGTTAAAATAAATATTACACAACCGATATGAGTAAATCAATGCAAATTTTACGTAACAAAACAAAATTGAAAATATTTTTGGTTTCGGCGGTACTGGCGGTTACGCTGTTTTTTGTCGCGCTGTCGTGCGTCGCACAGCCGTTTGCCTTTGCCGAAAGCGACGGCTCATATTTGATTGCCGATGCCGAGGGCGGCACAGAATCGTCCTCGCATATTTGCGCGCACAAATGTCCCGTATGCGGAGGGTGCGTATCTTCCTGTCAAATAGGCGAGTGCAAGGCAAAGTGCGGACACTTTTTCAATTTAAATTCCAATTCGCACGAGCACAGCGGTTTTGTATTCAGAAACACATATTTCGGCGCAAGCAACATATCTTTGCAGTGCGACGTCTACAAAAAGAGCGCGTATATTACCGATTTTGACGTACTGAAAATCGGCGGCGACATAGATGCTTACGTAAAAAGAATAGACTCGCTTGTAAATCCCCAATCGGCAGAGATACCGAGCGAGGAAAACCGAAGCGACATCTACCGCTTCAACAATGCGCAAAGCGGCGCAAAAGTTGCCGTTTCCGAGGAAACCGCCGAGATGTACCGCATTGCAAAAAAGATGTACGAAATGACCGACGGCGCATACAATCCCGCGTCCTACCGATTGGTGGATTTGTGGGGATTTTCTGCGCGAACATACTGCCGCGACGGCAACTTGCCTTACGACCGCAAATGGAAAGGCAACAGTCTGCCGCTGCCGGAAGATAAGTATGTACGGGAATTCAAAAAGTTGAGCGACTTTGCAAGCGTCGTACTTGTAAACGAGGGCGGACAAAACTACTTAGTCAAAAACTGTCCCGACGTAACGGTAGACGGAGTACGGTATTCTCAATGGCTGGATTTCGGCGGCGTCGCCAAAGGCTACGTTGCTGACGGTGTAGGTCAATTGCTCAAACAAAGCGGATTCGAACACTACTTTATCAATTGCGGAAGCAGCAGTATGGTATATACTTCCTACGAGGACGGCAGTCCCATAGGCGTAGGCTTTCAAAACCCGTATACGCTGTACAACACGTATTTGCAAGCGGAAACCGCCGACGCAGGTATTTCCACAAGCGGACAGTATCAACGGCAATACTACGTGGATGGCAAAAGGTATTGTCACATCATCGACTGCAAGACGGGCAGACCCGTCGAATCGCCCATACAAAGTATTACGATTATCGGCGGGAAAGCAAGCGAAGCAGATTGCCTTACTACCGCGCTGACGATACTCGGCAGGGATAATCTTGTTGAATTTATGAACGGCAAATATTGTCACGACAACAAACTGACTGTTTTTGCGGCGGTTGACTCAGAGAGAGGCAATCAAATAATAAGCAACAAAAACTCCGACGCATTTACGTTTGTAAACGATGAATTTGCTTTTGCAACTCAGGTAGTTCCCACAACAAACCCGAATCTGCTGCAACAGGAAATAACTACCATTGTGGAATACAATCCCAAGGCAATGTCCAAAGCGCAGATACAAAAAACCGTTGTTATATGCGTTGTTTCGGTGTTTGCCGCGGCAATAGCGGTTTACTTGATAGTAAAAGTCGTGCGCAGCAAAAAAATTGCGCAAAGCGAAAGAATACGGCAGGTAAAGTCCGATAAATTTTTCCGTAAGACGGATTTGTTTGTATACGGTTTGGTTGCCGTTTTGATAGTTGTGCTGTTTGGCGTGTTTGTATTCGGCGCGGGGGACGGCGACGCCGCCGACAGAGTGCAGATAGTAACATTCGGCGGACAGCAACTGTTTACGTACAGTGCGTCGGATGACAGATATGCCGTTTACGAAGTCAACTCGTTTGCGGTTGACGTAAAGCAAGAGGGTAACGTCGTTACCGTCACCGTCAAGACATCCGGCGGCGGATTTAATGAAATAGAAATAAAACGCGAAGGCAACAAACTTACGGCAAATATGAAAGATTCCGACTGCGGACTGCACAAAGAATGTGTAAATTATTTCCCCGCTATCACTGCAAAAGACGGCGTAATAGTGTGTCAGCCGCACGGAATAAAAGTTCTTGCGTCGGAAGACGGCAATTCGTATATATTGGTTTGATATGGTAAAACTTACTGCAAAAAACAAATTTACTGCGCGGCGTATCGCAACCCTTGCCACGCTCACTGCAATGAGCCTTGTTATGTTTATGGTGGAGTGCTTATTTCCCCCGTTGTTTTTGCCGGGGGCAAAAATGGGACTTTCCAACATATTTTCGCTGCTTACGCTGTTTGTATTGGGTCCCGTTGACGCAATAGTCGTTGTGATTGTGCGTACGACGCTGGGAAGTCTTATTACAGGCAATCTTTCCACTTTGCTGTACAGTCTTTCGGCAGGGCTTGTCAGCATATTGGCGGCGATAATTTTGGTTTACGTTTTGTACCCCAAGATTTCCGCAATAGCCGTTTCGGTAGTATCGGCGGTACTTCACAATCTTACGCAAAACGTAGTGTTTTGTCTTATTTCGTCTACGCCGCAAATGTATTCGTATATGCCGTATCTTGCGCTTATAGGAGTGGTTGCGGGGTTGATTGTAGGGTTTGCCGCAGTGCTTATAGTCAAAGCCGTTCCGCAGAGGATATTGTATTTGATGACGGACAAACCGATGTCCGACGGCAAAGTATCTGCGGAAGGGCAGAACTACTGCGGAACAATGAGCGAAAACATCGTGACGGAACCGTTTGACGGCGAACAAACAAATGCCGAACCGATAGGCACGTCAAACGGACAAACGGAAAATAATTTTGGTTTTGCGCAACAGGGCAATACTGTTGCCGATTGCGCATATGAAAGTTCGGTACAAAACTCTGTCGAAAAGCAAGTTGACGACGAAACAGAAAGCCGCACGTCTGCGGCGGTAATAGAGAAACAAACGCAGGTTGACGGTAGCGTCTGCGGCAAAGAAACTATCTCGGAAAACAGTTTGTCGTCAAAGCAGGACGGGGGCGGCGACAAATGAAACACGTTTTGGTTTTGACGGATATATCGGGGCTGGGCAACTGTTCGCTTACTGCGGCGCTGCCTATACTTACCGCTTGCGGCTATCACGTAATGCCTGCCGTCACGGGCTCGTTTTCCTGTCAGACGGGGTTTAGCGGTTTTGAATTTGTGCGCAACTGCAACATAGAGGGATTTGTCGACGCAATCTCGTCAAATTCGCCCGTAGACGCGGTTTACACGGGATTTTTTACCGACGGCGAGCAATTGACCGCCGCGCGCAAAAGAGTTTCTTATTTGACGTTCGAGACTTCTTGCGTGTACAAACTCGTAGACCCGATAATGGGCGACAACGGCAGTTTTTACCCTGTATTCGATATCGGTTATGCAGACGAAATGCGATTGCTTGTCAAAAGCGCCGACTGCATTGTACCCAATCTTACCGAAGCGTGTTTGCTTGCGGAAAAGGATTACGCAAGCGTTGTCAAATACGCAGACGGCGACGGGTATCTCGATTACATAACAAAGGTTTTTGACGGCTTTACGCAAAAACTCGATGTTAAGTCCGCGGTAATTACGGGCATAGATTACAAAGACAAAGTTGTCAATGCCGTATTCGACGGCGGCAGGACGGAATTTGTATCCAACCCCAAGTGTTCGATAAAGTATTCCGGTACGGGCGACGTCTTTGCCTCCGCGCTGTTGAGTTGTATTCTCGGCGGCAGCGGTCTTATTGACGCCGTACGCCAATCTGCCGATACGGTTTATGCAGGTATACTTGCCGCCGATTGGACGGACAGACGTATGGGAATAAATCTGTCTGCCTGCGTCAAAAAGTTGCTCGGCGGCAATTGACAAACGCATTTGATTTGCGTATAATAGTATCGGAGTCAAGACTGTATAAGCCCTGCGGCAATTGGAGCCGCAAATCCCTGTACAGTGCTTGACTTTTTTCTTTATCCCCAAACAACACAAGCGAGGATTTGGCAAATCCTCGCTTGTGTTGTTTGATATTTACTGTATTACCTCGTACGTGTCGTCAAATACCGAAACAAAGCAAGCAATCGGTATTACGAAGGAGTTTGTTGTGTTCGATACGGCAAAATTGATACGCAATATACCGTTTGACGAAGCAGCGGTTTTGCCGATTTGTTTATCAGTCGTCCGCACCGCCCAACATTTCCAGTTTGTCTTTGGGACTTTCGGGTTTGCTGTCGCCGTGTTTTACAAACAGCATTGTCACAAAACTAAGCGCCACAAATATTGCGCCGTAGGGGAACAGCGGACTCATATTGCCTACAAGGTCCATGATAAGCCCCGACAGCAGCGGCGTAACTATCTGCGCCGCCATACTTGCGGTGTAGTAGTAACCGGTGTATTTGCCTATATCTCCGCCCTGCGCAAGTTCCACAACCATGGGGAAACTGTTTACGTTGATAGTCGCCCAAGCAATGCCCGCCAATGCAAACAAAATCCACATTATCACGGTGGGAGTGGATGCGCTTACAAAGCACGCTCCGATAAATGCCGCCGCAAGCAGAGCCACGCCTATCAGGATGGTTTTCTTTCTGCCCAATTTGCCTGCCACTATACCGACGGGTATATATGCCGCAATTGCCGCGCCTTGGGCAATCATCAACGTGGTGTTGTAGTCTTTGTTAAGCACGTTGACGGCGTAGAGGCTGTACTTGGAAGTTATGGCATTGTACCCTATGAACCACAGCGCAACCGACGCCAATATCAAAATAAGCGATTTGAGTTTGTCTTTGGGAAGTTTGCCGCTTTGGGTAGAAGCGTCGGGTTTGACAACTTCGCCGACTTCCTGCATTTCTTCTTGTTCTTCGGAAACGACAACTTCTTCTTCGGCTTCTTCACGGTCGAGAACCTCTTGCTGTTGCAGCATTTCGTCATTCCATTGTTTTTCTTTTACGGTAAAGATAAACACAAGCAGTGCAATAAGCATTATGCCGCATACGGCGCAGACAAACCATGTATAACTCATTATTTGGTTTTCCACCTTGCCGGTTCCAAACAGGTTGCCGAGCAATAACACCAACATACCGCCCGCAGTACCCATTAGGTTAATGATGGCATTGGCTTTGCTTCGCAGCGGTTTTATCGTAACGTCGGGCATAAGCGCAACCGCAGGAGAACGGAACGTAGCCATCGCAATAAGCGTCAATAGCAGCAGCGCAATGAATATTACAAGCACCCACACCTGTTTGGACGTCACTTCCGAGGCAAAACGGCTGCGCGCGGACGTCACCAACGACGAGTAGGCTTTGGTTGTTTTGACGCCGTCCGGAGCATCGCCGTCGTACAGGGTGTACGCGTCTGTTGCTTTGTCGTAGGAGTACAGAGTCTTTTCGTTCAATGTGTCGGAGTACCAAGTTTGAAGTTGCGTTTGTTCCGCTTTCGTCAATTGCTCAAAAGTTTTGTTGTAGTAAACCTTTGCCGCGTAGTCGCGTATCTCGTAGTTTTGCGGCACTTCCTTGTTGGTAAAACTGTCGTACTCGTTGTTGGAAACGGTGTAGTTTTGTTCCCAATAGGTCGATTGCGAGCCTTCGGAAATCTTGGCTAACTGCGCATTGTCGGCAAATGTCAATCCTACAAAGCAAACAACGGCAACTACCGTACCTATTACGATGTAAGGCGTGCGTTTGCCGTATTTGCTTTTGGTTTTGTCGGATAGCGCGCCGAACAGCGGCAGCATAAACAAAGCCAATATGTTGTCAAGCGCCATGATAAATCCCGACCACGTTTGGTTAAGTCCGAATTTGTTTACCAGCATGAGCGGAACTATTCCGTCATATGCCTGCCAAAACGCGCAAATCAAAAAGAATGCAAATCCGACAAGCAGAGTGCGTTTGGAATTGAGTTTGTGTTTTTTCTCCATATAAGTCCCTCTTGTTTATAAATTAAGACCGTAACTATGCGTTGCAGTCCCATAAACCGAAAAAAAGCAAAGACGTATTTGAACTGATACGTCCGCTGCGGCAAGGAAAAACAAGGTTTGTTTTTCCAAACGTGTAAAACAACAAAGTTGTGTTTGCGTATTTTGACGCTGTAAGATTGCACAAATGCAAGACTGCAAAATGTTTTTCCGCGTACGTCCTAACGGTACGGCAATTGCCGTTTTGCGCCGGCAGCGTCAAGTTGATATATGAAACAAAATAATAATTTTTATCATTATAACTTATTGAAACTTAAAAGTAAATATACAATTGTTCGCGTTTGAAACGGCAAACGGCATAATAAACATTTTTGCCCCGCACAACTCATACATTGTCGTATGAGTAGCAGAGTAATAGCGGGTATAGCCGTATTGGCATTTGGTTTATATTGTTTTGTATTTATCGCGCCCCTTTTGGGAGGCGGAGCAAACTACGTTGACGTGCCGAAGTACGAGGGAGTAATAGAATTGTGGCACATCGAAACTTTCGAGGGAGGCAGCGGAAGCCGTGCAAGTTGGCTTAGCGCCCGCGCGGCAAAGTTTGAAAAGAAGCACAAAGGTCTGTACGTACACGTTTCAGATTACACCTACGAGCAGGCGCTCGACAAATTGCAGTCGGGCGAAACCTTCGATATGGTTTCCTTTTCCGCCGGAGTAGGCAACGCCCTGCTGCGGTATCTAATGCCGGCGGAAACTGCGGCAAGCGGCAGTTTTCTGCAAGGGGGCGAAGCAGACGGAGTACAGTACGCATTGCCCTATTCGGCGGGGGTGTACGCTATGTTTGCCCGTCAAAGCGACCTTGACAAATTGAAGGTTACGGATTTGGGCGCAAATGCGTTTAATTTGCAAACCACAAAAAAAATAGGTAAAAACACTGTTGAAATAGTTTCTTTTGAATGCGGTTTCGGACGGTTCAACAGTCCGCTGACCGCGCTTGCGCAAACACCGAGCAAGGGGAAACTCAATCCCGATTACGCCCAAACACAGTATCAAGCGTACGAAAAGTTTGTTTCCGGCAAAAAGTGTACCGCGCTTCTGGGCACTCAGCGCGATATGTACAGGCTGAGCAACCGATACAAAAACGGCAAAATAGACGCGCTTGTATGTGTTCCGCTTCAAGGTTACACCGACCTTGTGCAATATGTGGCAATATCCGCCGACGCAGGGCAAAAGACGCAAAGCGCGCGGGAGTTTGTGCAGTATCTTACCAGCGAAGAAGTGCAAAAAACGCTTACGAACATTTCGATGTTTTCGCCGTGCGGATACTCTTTGTATACCGACGATTGGTTTGCTTCTGCGGAAAAATCTTTGGAAAACGCGCGTACGGTAAACGTATTTGCAAATGCGGAAACTTTGGAACAAATACGCCGCGACGCGCTTGTGTCGCTCGGAGGTTGATACCGTGCTTAAAATGTCTTTGAACAGAAGGATGGAAAAACTTTGCGCCAAGTTGAAACGGTACGGCGTATACCGCGACAAGACGTTTGCTTCTTTGACAACCGCGGGGTGCGGCGGCAAAATAAATCTTTGCGTTTTTCCGCAAAGCGTCCGCCAACTTGTGCGCTGCGTCAAACTTGCGCAAAAGTACGACGTGCCTTACTTTGTATTGGGCAAGGGGAGCAATACGCTTGCTTCGGACGGCGAGTATGACGGACTTGTAATATGCACTCGCAAGATGACTCGCGTCAAAGTAAAGGGCAACAGGGTGTACTGCGATTGCGGAGTAAATACCGTTGCCCTTGCCAAAGTTTTGTGCCGCGAAGGACTTTCCGGAGGGGAATATCTTTACTGTCTGCCGGCGACGGTGGGCGGCGCGGTTACGATGAATGCGGGGTGTTTTTCGATGCAGACGTCGGATATCGTCGTAAGCGTCAAATATTTTCACGACGGTAAGGTGCGTACGTCTTACGCCGACAAATGCAAGTTCGGGTACAGAACAAGCATATTCAAGCAGTTGGATTACTGTGTGCTGTCGGCGGAACTGGTACTGAAAAAATCCGACCCGATAACGGTTGAAAACAAATGCAAACAGTGTTTTGAAAAAAAATCCGCCGCTCAGCCGCTCAAAGAACGCTCTATGGGGTGCGTGTTTTATCTCAACGAGGATTCCGCATCCAAACTTATCGACAGAGCGGGGCTCAAAGGAAAACGCATAGGCGGCGCGGAAGTTTCGGTAAAGCACGCGGGATTTATAATATGCGTTGACAATTGCACGTCAAAAGATGTATACTTACTTATGCAACACATTGCCAAAACCGTAAAGGAGAAATACTCGAAAACTCTCATAAGAGAAGTAACTCTTGTGGGTTTCGACGAAAATACGCAGATATGATTTGGGGAGATTACCATACCCACACCAAAAACAGCGACGGCAAAGGAACTCTTGTCGAAACATTGGAAGCAGCGGACAGAATAGGGCTCAAACAAGTGGGCATCAGCGACCACGGGCTAAGACACGTCGCGCGCGGAATGCATTTTAGAGATATAGAAAAAATGCGTACGCAAATGGAAAAGTACAAAGATAAGTACAAGGTGCAGTGCTTTTTGTCAATCGAGTCCAATATTTACACGTCGGACGGCAAGATAGACCTTACGGAAAGTCAGCGCGATTTGTTCGACTACGTAATAGCAGGTTATCACAAGGCTGTGTGGGGCAAAGGCGTAATAGATTCGTTCAGATACAATATCCCCGCGCTGTTTGCCAATTTGCGCAAGGAATATACCGACTCTCAGCGAAGAAAATATACCAAAACAGTAATTGCCGCCGTAACTTCGGGCAAAATAAATATACTTTCGCATCCCAATTACGGCATACCCGTCGATATGAAGGAGTTGGCAAAGGCGGCGACCGATTACGGCGTCTACTTGGAACTAAACGGAAAAAAGGTAAGTATGACCGATGAGGAAGTAATGACGCTGTATGACGGCGGAGTGACTTTTATTGTAAACAGCGACGCGCACACGCCCGACCGCGTAGGCGAAATTTCTGTGCCTATGTCCGTAGTCGACAGGCTCAAAATAGACAAAACCCGTATAGTCAATTGGGAAAACCTGCCCGATTTGCATATACGGCATTGAGATTTCAAATGACATTTTCAGCATTTACCAAAACAGAAATATTAAAAAACGTCCACAATTTACCCGATTGCTGCGCGGACGTTTTTTTGTATGCCGTATTCAAAACATTGGGCAGTCTTACATTGGAAAACAAATGCGCCGCGCTTGACGTTTCGTCGGAAAATGGAGATTTGGTAAAATTGTGCGCCGCGCTTGTCAAACGGCGTTTCGGCAAAACCGCCGAAGTACGGGCAATCAGCGGAAGCACTTTCCGTTCGGGCGCGGTTTACGGCGTAACTTTCGATTTGTCGGTAATGCAAAAGTTGGGATTGATTTACTATGATGCCGACGGACTTATGGAAATTAGTCAAGGCGCTGTTTCGGAGCGTTTACAAAAGGATTGCTGTCGCAAAGCGTTTGTCAAGGCGTTGTTCTTGTCCTGCGGTTCGGTCACGGTGCCTGCCGTGTCGGACGATTTAAAGGAAAGCAAGCGCAACCAACGTTATCATTTGGAATTGGTGTTTTCGGACGAAAAATTTGCGGAAGAAGCGCAAACTTTGTTTGGTAATTCGGGGTTTAAGTTCCGCATTACCCGACGCAAAAACAGTACCGTGCTGTATATCAAGGGTAGCGAGGAAATTGCCGATATGTTGGTGTATTTGGGCGCCGTTTCCGCCAAACTGAAATTGGAAAACGTAATAATAGAGCGCGGAATACGCAATGCCGCCAACAGGCAGAGCAACTGTATTGCCGCCAATATAGACAAATCTGTTGCCGCCAGTAACAGACAGACGGAAGCCATTGCCGCTTTGGAAAAAAGCGGAAAACTTCAATTGCTTTCCGAAGAACTTCAAAGCGTTGCAAAACTTAGGAAGGACAACCCTCTTGCCACCCTTGACGAACTTGCCCAAATGGCAAATTTGACCAAAAGCGGAGTAAGACACAGACTAAAAAGATTGGAAACGCTTGCATATACGCAAGACGACGAGGAGTAAACCTTATGGAACCATTTGTACATCTTCACCTGCACACCGAATACAGTTTGTTGGACGGAGCAACGCGCATAGAACCGCTGCTTGACAAATGCAAACAACTCAATATGCCGGCAGTGGCGGTAACCGACCACGGCAATATGTATTGCGCTTGGAAGTTTTATCACGCCGCCAAGGACAAGGGCATAAAACCGATTATCGGCTGCGAGTTTTATATGTGCGAAGATTTGCACGGCAAAGGTTTTGACAACAAGGAGTATTTTCACCTTATACTGCTTGCCAAAAACAACGAAGGCTACCACAATTTGTCGCGGCTCAATTCCATTGCTTTTTGCGAAGGGTTCTACTACAAACCTCGTATAGATATGCCTACTCTCAAAAAATACAGCAAAGGGCTAATCTGCCTGTCCGCGTGCATTGCGGGGCAACTGCCGAGGCTGTTTCTTTCCGACAGACCGGAAGAAGCCAAAAATCTTGCCTTGGAATACAAGGAACTGTTCGGAGAAGATTACTACATAGAAATCCAAGACCACGCAATTTACGAGGAAAGAGCGGTAATGCCACAACTTATTTCGCTTGCGCGCGAGTTGGATATTCCCCTTGTAGTTACCAACGACGTCCATTACCTCAACGAGGAGGACGCGGAAGTGCAGGATATTATGCTGTGCGTGCAGACGGGCAAGTTTTTTGACGACCCCAACCGTATGAGGTTTTCGGGAACGTCGTTTTATCTCAAAGACCGCGACGAAATGGCTGCGCTGTTCAAGGATTGTCCCGACGCAGTTACCAACACGCTGAAAATTGCGGAAAAGTGCAATGTGGAGTTGACAAAGGAAAAACTTTTGCCCAACTATGTGCCGCCCGACGGAATTTCTCCCGAGGAATATCTCGGCAAATTGATAAAGGAAGGTTTGCCCAAACGGTATCCCGTCTGTACGCAGGAAATCCGCGAAAGAATAGAGCACGAGTACAATGTTATTACAACGATGGGATTTGTGGATTACTATCTCATTGTATGGGATTTTATTCATTACGCCAAGTCAAACGGAATCCCTGTAGGTCCGGGCAGAGGTAGCGGCGCAGGCAGCGTCATAGCCTACCTCATCGGCATTACCGAAGTAGAGCCGTTCAGATACAACCTGATGTTTGAAAGATTTTTGAACCCGCAGCGCAAAACCATGCCCGACTTTGACGTGGACTTCTGTATGGACAGACGCGGAGAAGTAATAGATTACGTCCACGAAAAATACGGCGAAGGCAAGGTTTCGCAGATTGTCACATTCGGTACCATGGCTACCAAAAACGCCATACGCGACGTATCGCGCGTTTTGAGACTGCCCATTTCGGAGTCCAACCGTCTTGCCAAAATGGTACCCAACGGATTCAAATACACGCTTAGGCATTTGCTTGGAATGGTGCCGTACAAAAAGCAGGAAGATACGTTTATTTCGCAGGATTTGATAGACGCTTACAACAATCCCGAAACGCACAAAGTGTTGGATATCGCCATGCGTTTGGAGGGTTCCCCGAGGCAAACGGGTATGCACGCGGCGGGAGTAGTTATCTGCCGCGAAAAAATCGCCGATCACGTGCCGCTGCAAACAAACGGCGGTTCGATAGAAAACGGCGGCATAGTTACCACGCAGTATAATATGTCCGAAGTGGAGCAGGCGGGCTTGCTCAAAATGGACTTTTTGGGATTGAGGACGCTTACCGACATCAAAAAGGCAATCGATTACGTAGAACAGCAAACGGGCAAACGTATCGATTTTTCGGGCGACGGCTATGACGACCCCGAAGTATTCAAATTGATAGGTTCGGGCGATACGATGTGCATATTCCAACTGGAAAGCGGCGGCATGAGCGACCTTATGCGCCGTATGCAGCCCGACAGTTTGGAAGACATAATAGCAGGCATCAGTCTGTACCGTCCGGGGCCAATGCAATACATAGGCGCGTATATCGAGGGCAAGTTCAACAAGTCTTCAATCAAGTATTCTCATCCCAAAATGGAACCGATACTGTCGGTTACCAACGGTTGTATAGTGTATCAGGAACAGGTAATGCAGGTAGTGCGTTCGCTTGCGGGATTTTCCACCGCGCTTGCCGACAGCGTCAGGTACGCAATGAGCAAAAAGAAGTTGGATATGATGCGCACATTGGGCGAAATATTCATCAACGGCGGTACTACCGACCACGGCGAAGTAGTGCCGGGATGTATAAAAAACGGTATTCCGGAAGAAACCGCGCGCAAAATTTACGATGAACTGATAGATTTTTCGCAATACGCATTCAACAAGTCGCATGCCGCGTGCTACGCATACGTTACCTATCAGACTGCTTATCTCAAACGCTATCACCAAGTTGAACTGCTGTGCGCAATGCTCAACAACCGTATTTCCAACGTCACCGACATAAAAAAGTACGTCAACTATGCCAAGTCCAAGGGCATTGCCATTTTGCCTCCCGATATCAACAAATCGGGGTCGGATTTTACGGTGGAAAACGGCAACTTGCGTTTCGGGTTGGGCGCAATACGCAACATAGGCGTAACCGTCGTTTCGGAAATAGTAAGAGAAAGGCAAAACGGCGAATTTGTCGATATGCAGGATTTGTTCGAGCGTACGGCGTCGTTTTTGAACAAGCGTATGATAGAAAATATGATTAAGGGCGGTGCATTCGATTGCTTCAAACGTACGCGAGCCGATATGCTGCAATGGTACGTAGAGGAATTAGGCGCCGTCTTGGAAAACAACAAAAAGCGTGCAAGCGGACAAATTTCCATTTTCGATATGGCTCCCGAACTGAAAAAAGATTCGGGTATAAGTCACGAACAGGTAAAGGAGTTTTCCAAGGAAGTAATTTACAGTTTTGAAAAGGAAGTTTTGGGATTTTACATGAGCGGTTCGCCTCTTGACGATTACGACGAATACAAGGAGCGTTTCCATTTCAACTTCGACACTTCCGAAACGGCAAGTCAGGAAACGGAAAATGCCGACGGCGAAATAGAATACGTTCGTCCCGAAGTGGACAAACGCTTTGTAACGGCGGGCGGAATACTTCACGACGTGCGCGTAGTCAAAGGCAAAGACAACAAATTTATGGCGTTCGGAAGTTTGGAAGACAAATTCGACACGATAGAAGTGGCAATATATTCTGGTGCTTACGAAGCGCACAAAGCAATGTTTGTAGAGGACGCTTTTGTAATAGTCAAGGGCAACCTCGGCGAAAGCCGCGACGGATACAAAATAACAATAAAGGAAATAGTCAATCCCAAGTCGCAGGTTTCTACGTACGAAAGAACGCCCAAGGAAGTAAAGCCCGTGCTTTGGCTCAAAATGGAAAGCAAAGACAACGACGTTTTTGACAAAATTCAAACTATACTTTCGGGTTACGAAGGCGAAATCGCCGTAATGCTCAAAATGGCAGGCAAGGCATATCCGCTCAAAATCACGGTTCACGAGTGTAACGGAATTATTTACGAATTGGAGCAGTTACTCGGCAGAGGAAACGCCGTTTTCTACCGCAAGAACGGTTGACGTATAGATTGTATTCGATAGGTCAAGCAAATACGGTAAAATACAGATTGAGGGTTTTCTTAGAGAATTTTACAAAATCCGCCGCAATATACTATATTTACAATCTGCTTTGCCGCAGTTTTTACAGAGGATTTTACCGCAGAACAATAAGTATAAGGTATCCTTGAGTTTGCCTCTCTT
>JAMPHX010000090.1 GCA_023663205.1 Corallococcus sp.
TTGTCAGCGACAAATACCTCGCAACTTGATTTGCATCCGATTCGCGCATAACGCCTTTACTGTGTGCCAATTCATGCAGCGCAGTAAACGGTAAATCATAACCTTTTACATTGCCGTTTATGTTTGCTTCGCCGGTAGGAGCAAAAAACACACCCGTTATATGCAATTCGCTCATAATAGTTTTGTTGATAATAGTTTTATAGCGCGGAGTATATGGGGAAAAATAATTACTATTCAGACGGTTATATTCGTTTGATAAAACGTGCTGCAATTCCATAGAACTATACGGACAACATACACAATCTTTCTCATCCTTTGGCAATTTTTCATAAAGAGCGTTTAACTGCGAAATCAGGTTCTGCGCCAACTCAACCGCATCGGATTTTTCAAATGCTCGCCCATTTGTTTCATTCGACTTATTGTATACATTGATATCCAATTGGGCACGGTTATACGACATACCTGCAATAGCAGTATACAATGTTAAAAACGAAAACAATACCAATGCTACCGAAAGAACTCCCGACAGCACTCGTTTAAAAGCCTTTTTACACAGACATATTATCAATTTAATTAGCAAATAAACAGCAAAAATTATCAAACAAATCAAAAATACTTCATAAAAACTTATGGGAAAGATACCGAATACCGCGCCGAAAATCGCAATCCACCATCTGGAAATATGCGTAGCAAACCATTCGCAAACCGCCACACTATTTTTAAATAGCAACAAAGCGACGAATGTCAACAGCAATACAACATTTGCGATTATTTTACGTATCAGTGATTTTCTTTCGCCTATACTCATTATTGCGCCTTTCTAAATTTTTATTAGTGTATGTTTTGTTACTATTCAAATAACCGCACAATGCAAGTACCGTTAAATCATGCAATGCACTTTGTCCGCCAGCAAGCATTACAGACATTTAGAAACAACTATTTTCGACTTACATTTAAATATAATATATCACATTTCAAATAGTTTTTTCTTTTTGTCGATAAAAGCATCTGCTTTTTCCAAATATGTGATAATATCTTTGGGATTAGCAACCCTTTCAATGCGGTTTTCATCATACACCACGCGCTTGCTTATTGCATTGGTTCCACATGCCAGTATACTTGTAGTTTCCTCCATGATATCCACATTATACAAGCAAGCATCCCCCGCATGACAGTACCCGACATTTTCAAGGTTATCTGCCATATACTTCTGTCTATACATATAATAGGGGAAATATTTATTGGCAAGCAATCTTTTGTGCGCATATTCTGTCATAAGTTTTACATCGCCGCACTGACACTGAACAAAATTATCTTTTAGCACACTGCCTCTTTTTAATGCAAGAGTGTGAACCGTAATATTTTCCGGACATAATGATTCTGCCTCATCTACGCTATGCTCAAACATTTGTAAGGTTTCCGATGGCAAGCCTGCAATCAAATCCATATTTATCTTGAAAGAATACTTGCGTGCAAGTTCATATTTGTCATAAATATCCGTTACGCTATGGCTTCTGCCTATTACATCCAAAACAGTTTGATTGAATGTTTGCGGGTTTATAGAAATACGCGTAACACCACAATCCGCCATTACCTGTAACTTGTTCGAATCTATCGTATCGGGTCGTCCTGCTTCGACACTAAACTCAACTGCATTAAGTTTGCTTAGTTTATTCAGCAAGTTGTGCAAATCCATATAAGACAATGCCGTCGGAGTGCCGCCGCCCACATAGACATTTCTTAGTTTCAGACCTTTTTCTGCCGCAATATTCAATGTTACGTCTATCTCGTTGCATACCGTATCCACATATGGTTTCACGTAGTTTTGCAACTTGGAAATCACACCGCTTGTAAACGAACAATAACTGCATCGCGAAACACAAAACGGAACGCCGACATACAAATCAAACGAGGCAGAATCAACCACACGCAGTCCTTTTTGCTGTTCGAGTATTTGCTCGACCAATGCAATTTTTTCGCCGGAAACGTCAAACAGCGTCTCAAATGCGCCATGATAATCGTACTGTTCTGTTTCTTCAAGTTGATAAGCAAGTTTTGTGGGGCGTATTCCCGTAAGACAGCCCCACGGTTGATGTATGCCTGTCATTTTTACAAGACACTCGTATGCAGCAATCTTTGCAATACGCTTCTTCCACCTGATTGCTTGCAAATTACTGTAACAGGTTAGTTGCCGTTCCTTATTGACAACAATGTTACCGCTACTGCATTTAACCGTAAATACACCGTTTGCTATTTCCGCACAATGCACCAAGTCGGCGGCGGAAAAACTGTCGGTTTGCTCGGAATTCGCGAAATAAAGTTTGACCACGTCTAACACTTCTGTGGGATATTCAAAATTAGTATAAACTTTCATTTGTTCATAAGTAGCCACGGATTCGAATTTTTCTCTATAGTAAGTTTCGTCGGTTCACCGTGTCCCGGAAGAATTGCATAGTTACGTTTCAACGCATTTAACTTTGACAAAGACTCTTTCATTTGTTCTTCACTGCTCTCTGGAAAATCCGTGCGTCCTATTGCCAATTTAAACAATGTATCTCCCGTAAAAATCACATCGCCATATATCAAGCAAACACTACCCGGAGTATGCCCCGGCGTTTCTAAAACCTTAAAATGAAAACTGCCGATGTCAAGCAAACCCTCAACCAATGTCATATCGGGAATGCAGTTTTCACATTGTACCGCCCAATCGTTTTCGGATGCTTTAAATGCGAGCATAAAATCTTTGTAACTACAATACACAGGCACGTGACGCGGGATATCCGCTATTAAGGTTGCTACGCCTCCGCAATGGTCAAAGTGACCGTGAGTAAGCATCACCGCCATCAACTTCAACTCTTTTTCCCTTATATAGTTTTTAACTTTACCTTCATCATATGCAGGGTCTATTACAATGCATTCGTCATGATTTTCTATTACATAGACATTTGTTTGCAAATTACCTTCTACAAAACGTGTTATCTCCATATGTCATCCGTTTGTGGTTCTATAAACGCTTACCACATGCTTTAATCTTTTTAGTTTTACAATAAGTTGATTCACTTGTTCATGATTGGAAATTTCAACAGTGACGGTAGCAATAGCATTTCCGTGTTTATCTTTTCGGGCATTGATAGCAACCATCGGCAATCCTTCGTTAACAATACAACGAGTTATATCTGCAAAAATATCACCTTTATCTTCGGATATTATCTGAATAGTTGCAGGGAATGCCGCACCTGCGCCGGTATTTGCCCACTCTGCCTTTACAAGTCTTTCATCCTCCATTGTTTTAACAGCAGGACAATCCACACGATGAACACAGACACCTCTGCCTCTGGAAATATAACCCACAATCTCGTCACCGGGAACAGGTGAACAACAACGGGAAAAACGCACTAACAAATCGTCCATACCTTTGATAATAACACTGTTTTCGCGCGTACTGCCGCCTTTTTTGCGCTTTGCAATTTGCTGTACACGTAATTCATCGGAAACATTTTTGTTACTGGCAATCAGTTTGACCATTATTTGATTCAAACCGACGCTTCCGAATCCCAAAGCCGCATACATCTCATCAACATCGTTAAACAAATAGCGTTCACAAACTGCGGAAATTGCCTCCGGCGTCAGCAAAACCGAAGGATTTATCCCACGGTGTTTAGCGTCGCGTTCCACCATGGCTTTGCCGTTCTTAATGTTGTCGTCTTTGAGTTCATGTCGAAAAAACTGTCGTATTTTCGCTTTTGCAGATGCTGTCTTTACAACTTTTAGCCAATCGCGCGACGGACCTTTGGAATTGGCGTTTGTCATAACTTCCACAACATCACCGGTATTAAGTTCAGTATCAAGCGGTACGATTTTGTTATTTACCTTTGTGCCTACGCATCTGTTTCCAACTTCACTGTGAATAGAATAAGCAAAATCCAAGGCCGTTGCTCCGGCAATTAAATTTTTGACGTCGCCGTTCGGCGTAAAAATATACACTTCGTTGGTATTGGAAATATCCTTTCGAATTAAATCCAAAAATTCCGTACTGCTTTTCAAATCATTTTCATACGCAAGCACTTCTTTTACCCAACCGAGTTTGTCATCCATTCCCGTAGGTCCGCTTATACCTTCTTTATATTTCCAATGCGCGGCAATACCGTATTCGGCAATTTTGTGCATTTCATGCGTGCGTATTTGCACTTCAAACGGCAGATTATGCTTTCCCTCCGAAGAAATTACCGTAGTATGCAAAGATTGATACATATTGGGTTTGGGTACTGCTATATAATCTTTAAATCGACCCTGCATTGGTTTCCAACGAGCATGTATTGCACCGAGTACCGCATAGCAGTCTTTAATCGTATCCACAATGATACGTATTGCCGTCATATCGTATATTTGTTCAAGTGTTTTGCCTTGACGCTTCATTTTTTTGTAAATCGAATAAAAGTGCTTGGTTCTGCCAGATATTTCAAAATCTACAATATTTACGTTTGCAAGTTCTTCCTTGATTTCGCGCATAAAGTCATCGACAATTTCCTGACGCTCTTGCTTTTTGAGATTTATGTTTTTAGCCAAAAAGTCAAAAGCAGGTCTATCCAAATATTTTAAACACAAGTCTTCTAATTCACACTTTATTGGAGATATACCGAGCCTTCCAGCAATGGGCGCAAAAATATCCAAAGTTTCTTTTGCAATTACTTGCTGCTTCTCGGCAGATAAATATTGCAACGAGCGCATATTGTGCAATCTGTCTGCAAGTTTAATTAACATGACGCGTATATCTTTTGCCATGGCAAAAAACATTTTGCGCATATTTTCCGCCTGTTCTTCTTCTTTGGAATGAAACTTGATTTTATCCAACTTTGTGACACCGCGAACCAAGTATGCTATGCCGTCGCCGAACTTTTTTCTAATATCCGCATCCGTGACATAAGTATCTTCAACTGTATCGTGCAAAAGTGCAGCACAAATTGTGTCAACATCCAATCCCATATCTATCAGAATATCGGCTACCGTAGTCGGATGCGTAATATAAGGTCGTCCGCTTGCACGAAATTGCCCCGAATGAGCCATCTCCGCGAGTTTAAATGCGTCCATTATTTTGCCTTCCTCTGCGGGATAATAATGTTTAACTTTTGACAAAAAATTATCTATTGTAACTTCAGTTTTTTCTATATCCGATGCCATATTA
>JAMPHX010000091.1 GCA_023663205.1 Corallococcus sp.
CCTTGAGTTTGCCTCTCTTATATTCGACGGGAGAGTTTTACCGCAGAATAACAGAATAATAAGTATAAGCGCGCCTGCCTTGCAAGTAAGGCAAATGCGCTTATATTTTTATTTTCACTTGAACGGATTATTTTCAATTACGGAAGGAAAAAGATATTGTTGCTCGACTTTTCATTGCGATGGTATTTAGTTCTTCTTATATACCGCCGTCATTTGGTCGTAGTTTCGTTTTGCGGTTCGGCAATTATTTGTTGCCATTGCGATTGCCTTTTTGTTTAACTTTTCCGTCATTGAGAGGAGATGAGCGACGAAGCAATCCGCAAAAACGCATAGCGGCAAATTTGTATTCAATTTGGTTTCAGGTTGGAGTTTTGCACAAAAAAATACGGTCAATCGCTTGACAAAATTTGTTTTGAGTATAAAATATGTTAGTATCCTAACATTTTTATAAAAGAGCATTTACACAAAGAGGGCATTATGGAAAGGTCTTGCGGTTTTGAATGTCGGTGCGTTTCCAACCTTGTAAAACGCAAGGTTTGCGAGAGCGACATAACCAAGCAGTTTGCTCAACTTACGGGTATACAAAGTTTTGCAATAAACTATCTGTATACTCACAAAGACGAAGAAATTTACCAAAAGGATTTTGAAACCAAGTTTACGATGAGACGTTCTACGGCGACGCAGGTGCTTTCGCTTATGGAGCGCAACGGACTTATCGAGAGGCGTCTGGCGGAAGACGACGGACGAAAAAAAAAGATTGTGCTTACGCAAAAGGCAATTGAAATTCACAAAGCAATGGAGCGTGTTTTGGCGGACATCGAGCGGCAGTTGCGCTGCGGAATAGACGCAAAACAGTTGGAAATATTTTTTGAAGTGATTGACAAGATAAAACAAAACTTGTCCGAGAAACGGTGTGAGGAAAAGTAGTATGTTTAAGATAATGAAAGATTATTCAAAAGGTTATCGCGTATCTACTATATTGACGCCTGTATTTGTGCTGTTCGAGGTTATTCTCGACGTACTTATACCCACAATGATGGCGTATATAGTAGACGTCGCCGGCGCTGTCGCAAGAGGTACGTACGTGTTCGGCAAAGACCCTATGTGGGACGGCATATTGTCAACGTATCCCAATCTTGCAAGCGGCACTACGCTGCTGTGGGTTTTGGGCGCGGTGTGCGTGGCGGCGGCGCTTTTGGCGTTGCTGTTCGGCGCTCTTGCCGGCAGGACGGTGGCAATAGCCGGTTCGGGTTTTGCCAGCAATCTGCGCAAGGGCATATTCGGCAAAATTCAAGGATATTCGTTTGCCAATATAGACAAATTCAGCACTGCGGGTTTGGTTACCCGTTGCACAACCGACGTCAACAATGCGCAGCAGTGTTTTATGCAACTTATACGCACGGTAATCCGCGCGCCGCTTATGCTTGTTATGGCAACGGTGTTTGCGTACAGAATGAGCCCCGATATCAGTTGGATTTTCTTTATTGCAATTCCGCTGCTCGGCGCGTTTATGGCGTTTATAAGCGTCAAGACGTATCCGCGTTTCCGCAAAATGCTTAACAAATACGACGAAATGAACGGCGCCGTTCAGGAAAATCTTGTGGGAATACGCGTTGTAAAAGCGTATGTCCGAGAAGACCACGAACAGGAAAAATACGACAAAAAGGCAACCGAAGTGCGCTTTGCACACCTTGCCGCCGAAAAGATGATGGTTCTTTCCAGTCCTATTGCTACGCTCATTATGTACGCTACAATTGTCGGCGTGCTTGCAATAGGCGGCAGTCAGGTAATAGAAGGCGGCGGTTTGGGAAGCGGTTCGCTTACCAGTTTGATTTCCTACGCTACGCAGATACTTATGAGCGTAATGATGGTTTGTTTTGTCATTATTCAAATGGTACTTTCGCGCGCGTCCATACAAAGAATAAGCGAAGCGCTCAATGAGGAAAGCAAAATCACGGACGGCGCTTTGGACAAAAAGGTCGGTTCGGGCAAGATTGTATTTGAAAACGTCAACTTTTCCTATTCCGACAACAAGGATAATCTTACGCTTGAAAATATCAACTTGACGATAGAAAGCGGGCAGACGGTGGGAGTGATAGGCGGTACGGGCGAAGGCAAATCAAGTTTGGTTCAACTCATTCCGCGGTTTTACGATTGTTTGGAAGGTGCCGTTTACGTGGACGATACCGATGTGCGCGATTACTCTCTCAAAAATCTGCGCGACGGCGTTTCTATGGTTTTGCAAAAGAACGTGCTGTTTTCGGGAACCATCGAAAGCAACTTAAAGTGGGGTAATCCCGACGCAACTCACGAAGAAGTGGTGGAAGCCTGCAAGATTGCGCAGGCGCACGACTTTGTAGAATCCTTCCCAGACGGATATCAAACCGACCTCGGACAGGGCGGCGTAAATGTATCGGGCGGACAAAAGCAGCGTCTGTGCATTGCCCGCGCCTTGCTCAAAAAACCCAAAATAATGATTTTGGACGACAGTACCAGCGCGGTAGATACGGCAACCGACGCCAAAATACGCGAGGGGCTCAAACAGTTGGATGCGTCTATGACGGTAATTATTATTTCTCAGCGCGTAAGTTCTTTGGAAAACTGCGACAAAATAATAGTAATAGACGAAGGTAAAATTGACGCAGTGGGTACGCACGAGCAACTTCTCAAAGATAACAAAATTTATCAGGAAGTTTACCATTCTCAGCAAAAGGGGGCGATTGAACAATGAAAGGTTTAGGCAGTAAAACAAAGGGATACGCCCGCCTCGACAATGCAAAGCACACAATGCGCCGCGCATTGGGACTTTTGAAAGATAACAAAGGCTTGTTTGTAGTTGTATTTTGCTTTATTACGGTATTTGTATTTGCAAATATCGGCAGCACCTATTTGATACAGCCGCTTATTGCGGGGCTGTTTGTCGAAGGTTCTTCGCCTATGTTTTTGGGAATTGTGTTTGAGTCCAAGGCGCAGTTTTTGACAGTAATGATAATTGTTCTTGCCGTAATTTACGTAGTCGGCGTTGTTGCCAACTACATTGTAAACAGGGTATTGATAGGCATTTCCACCAAGACTCTTTACAAAATACGTACCGATTTGTTCAACCATATGCAAACTTTGCCCATCAAGTTTTTCGATACCAACACGCACGGCGAACTTATGAGCAGATACACCAACGACGTCGACGCGCTTAACGAATTTATCGCGCGCAGTATCCCGCAGATTGTACAAAGCAGTTTGCAGGTAATAGGCGTATTTGCAATGATGATTAGTTTGTCATGGCAACTTACGTTGTGTGTCGTAGGTATGCTTGTGTGTATGTTTTTGGTTACCAAATTTTTCGGAGGCAAAGCCAAGAAAAACTTTTCCGCGCAGCAAGCGGCAATAGGCAAAGTCAACGGTTACGTGGAGGAAATGGTCGAAGGTCAGCGCGTAGTCAAGGTGTTTAACCATGAAACGGAAACTGTGGAAGGTTTCAACGAGATAGACGGCGGATTGCGCAAAGCGGCAACGCGCGCCAATACTTACGCCAATATGATGATGCCGATAATGGGTAATTTGACTCACTTGTTTTATATAGTAATAGCAATTGTAGGTACTATTATTTCCACAACTCTCATGGGAGATGCGCTTGCTAATATGCTTGGAGTTTTGGCGTCGTTTTTGATATTGCTGCGCCAGATTTCCAATCCGATAAGCCAACTTGCGCAGCAGGTAAACACAATATTTATGGCTCTTGCGGGTGCGGAACGTATATTTGAAATTATGGATACTCCTTCGGAAACGGACGACGGATACGTCACTTTGATCAATGCCACCAAGGACGCCGACGGTAACTTTGCCGAGAGTGAAAAGCGTACGGGCATTTGGTGTTGGAAGCATCCGCACGCCGACGGCAGCGTATCGTATGTCGAACTCAAAGGCGACGTGCGTTTCGAGGATGTTGTTTTCGGCTACGATGAGGACAAAATAGTGCTTAACGGTATTTCGCTGTTTGCAGAACCGGGGCAAAAGATTGCTTTTGTAGGTTCTACCGGAGCAGGCAAAACAACCATTACCAATTTGATAAACCGCTTTTACGACGTTCCCGACGGCAAAATCAGGTACGACGGAATAAATATCAACAAAATCAAAAAAGCCGATTTGAGACGTTCTCTCGGAATGGTACTGCAAGATACGCACTTGTTTACCGGTACCGTCATGGACAACATCAGATACGGCAAATTGGACGCCACGGACGAAGACTGTATCAAGGCGGCAAAAAGCGCAAATGCGCACTTCTTTATTTCGCACTTGCCGCAGGGATACAACACAATGCTTACTGGCGACGGGGCAAATCTGTCGCAGGGACAGCGTCAACTTATTGCAATCGCGCGCGCTGCCGTTGCCGACCCGCCGGTGCTTATTTTGGACGAGGCTACAAGCAGTATCGATACCCGCACCGAGTGGCTGATAGAAAAGGGTATGGACGCGCTTATGGAAGGGCGTACTACGTTTGTCATTGCGCACAGACTCAGCACAGTCCGTAACAGCAATGCGATAATGGTGCTTGAACACGGACAGATAATAGAACGCGGCAACCACGAAGATTTGATTGCGCAAAAGGGCAAGTATTATCAACTGTACACAGGTATGTTTGAACTCAGTTGATTATCGCAATATAGACGTAAGTACAAGTTTATATTCGGCGCATTTGACTGAGCATTGGAATTTTTACAATATTTTTGCGTGTCCCGAGTTTTTACGTCGAACTGCAAAAATTGACAAAATCATTGCTTTTGCGTTCCAAACGGTTTTATCTCAAAATAATATGTATAGCGCACTGTGTTGTTTGCAAACAATGCACAGTGCGCTTATTTATGTTATTTGTAAACCTTTTGTTGGATACTAACGGAAAGATAATAAGTAATTTCCGTCATTTGGAACGAACAATGCAATTTCTATTGTAATTACAACAAGAATAATAATATAGCAATCAAGTAAATACTTAGCGCATTTCAATCTTTTTGCCGTCATTACAACAAGTTGTTGTTCGCGGTTCGGCATTTATTTCCCGTCATTGTGAGGCGTAATGGATTATTTTTTTTCGTCATTGCGAGGCGTAACATGGGAAGCAATCCACAAAAGAATATACAGCAATAGAGTA
>JAMPHX010000092.1 GCA_023663205.1 Corallococcus sp.
ATCGGTATTATCTATATATCTAATAGATTCTAAATGCGGCAACTCTCTCTTTTGCGTCTCGCGCAAATAGTTAATCAGCGCCCCGCACGCAATTACGGCTAAATTTTTGCCGTTCAATCCAAATCCGTCCAAAGTTGAGACTCCGTATTGGCGTTCAACGATAGCCTGCGCTTTTGAATAGTTGAACACATTTGTGTCATAAACAGAAAACGTAGGGACATATTCTGCCTTTACACAATCCAATACATCACCGATATTTTTGGATTTTGTATCGCAAATAATCTCGCTTGGCTTGAAGGAAACCAAAATTTCTTGCAGTTCTTTGGTAGTCGAATAGCCGGATAATTGCGTTGTACCAAACTCGCCGGTCGACAAATCGCAAAAGGCACAGCCTATTTCCGTTTCTTCGCTGTAAATGCACGCAATATAATTATTGCGTTTATCTTCCAAAATTTCGCTTTCCATAACCGTACCCGGAGTGATTACACGGACAACATCTCTTTCCACGATTTTGCCCGGTATCGGGTCTGTAAGTTGTTCGCAAACTGCAACTTTTTGCCCTGCTTCCAACAATTTGGCAACATAGACGTCAAGTGCGTGATACGGAACGCCGCACATAGGCGCACGTTCCGCTGCACCGCAGTTTTTACCTGTTAAAACCAAATCCAATATCTCGCTGGCTTTTACCGCGTCTTCAAAAAACATTTCGTAAAAATCGCCCAAACGGTACAGCAAAATACAATCCTTATAATTTTCTTTGGTTTGCAAATAATTCATCATCATAGGTGAATATGACATTACTATTCCTCCGTAATCAACTCGCCCCACAAAGTGGCCGAACGCGAATCACATATTTTGACCTTTACAAAATTTCCGATTGGATTGACGTCGCACTTAAAGTTTACCAACCGTCCGCTTTCAGTGCGACCGCAATAGGTGTTTTTGAATTTGGCGTTTTTATCCTCAACCAATATTTCGTATATGTTGCCGTGCATTCCGTAACTGATTTCTTTGGTGATTTCGTTTTGAACTTGCAGCAACTGAGTTATACGACTCTTCTTGACCTCTTTGGATATTTGATTTTCCATAGAGTATGCGGGGGTTCCCTTTCTGCGAGAGTATACAAAACAGAATGCCGAACTGTATCTTACCCTTTTTACAAGTTCCACCGTGTCTGCAAAATCTTCATCTGTTTCCCCCGGAAAACCCACCATAATATCTGTCGTAATTCCGACATCCGGTAGCCTATCGCGTATTTTATCTATAAGTTGCAAGTAATGTTCGCGAGTATATCTTCTGTTCATTGCTTTTAATATTCTGTTACTTCCGCTTTGAACAGGCAAATGTATGTTGTTGCATATATTGGCGTGACATGCAATTGCGTTTATTACATCTTCATTCAAATCCTTTGGATGTGACGTCATGAATCTCAAACGGTATTTGTACGGCAAATTGCCTAAAATATCAAGTAACTTGGAAAAGTCACTTCCGTCGTCTCTATCGTGTCCGTAGGAATTTACATTTTGCCCAAGCAAAGTAATTTCCTTATAACCATCTTGCAAAAGAGATTCTACTTCTTCGACAATTGACTCCATGCTTCTGCTACGCTCGCGTCCGCGCACATGCGGCACTATGCAATAGGTACAAAAATTGTTGCAGCCATAGATAATATTTACCCAAGCATTGGGAAAACTTGTACGCAATACAGGCAAAGAATCCGCCGCAGAAAATTCTTCGGTATCCACAACTCTTTTGCGTTCATTTAAGACAGTATTCACGGCGCTTTCAAGTAGATTCAAATTGCTTGTCCCTAATACTATGTCAACAAAGGGAAACTTACGGCGAAGATGTTCACTCATTCCGTCTTGCTGGCTCATACATCCGCAAACGATTGTAATTAGATTGCGACGTTTTTCTTTAAGTTTTTTTGCCAGCCCTAAATGCCCGAATATCTTTTGCTCCGCAGTTTCACGAATACAGCAAGTATTGTACACTAAAATATCCGCATTTTCAAACTCTTGACACGAAATGCATCCCATATTTTCCAATATGCCGGCAATCTTTTCGGACTCATGGATATTCATTTGACAACCGTATGTAAATATAAAATAATTCAATTATAATCCTCCGTATATCATTATAACTTTTTTCGGCAAATTTTTCAAGAAAAATAAATAAATATTTAAAAACAATCGATAATATTACCGTATATGAAAAATAAAGCAAGTAAAATAATTTTAATAAGCATTACTGCTATTGCCGTGGCTGTCGCGTTGACATTGGTAATTACTGTACTTTACGTTACGTGCAGCGACGACTATGTTAAACTGGATAAAAGCAAATTAAACTATTTAGATAACAATTTGAGGGTACTCGACGTTTACGGGGACGAAATAAATGAACCGATATACATTGAAGGCTATAAGCAAATAGAATTGGATACTCTGCCGTCATACACTCCAAACGCATTTGTAAGCATAGAGGATAAACGGTATTACAGCCACCGAGGAATCGATTTGCGAAGAATGTTTGGTGCGGCACTTAATAATTTAAAGTCGCACGGTTTCAAAGAAGGCGCTTCCACCATTTCCCAGCAACTGATAAAAAACACGCATTTGGATAATCAAAAAACAATCAAACGTAAAATTAACGAAATAATTTTGGCAACACAATTGGAACGTGCTTACAATAAACACGAAATATTGGAAATGTATCTAAACACCATTTACTTCGGCAAAAATGCTTACGGTATCGAATCCGCAAGCAATGTTTATTTCGGTAAAAGCGCAAAGGATTTGACATTATCGGAAAGCGCGGTTCTTGCCGGACTGATTAAAGCCCCATCGACATATGCTCCGACATCTAATAAAGAAAAATGTATATGCAGAAGAAACATAGTATTGAAATCCATGCTGGAAAACGGATTTATCGAAGAAACTGAATACAACAACGCTATTGCCGAAGAGGTTTCTACAATCGACGAAGGCGTAAAGCCTATTGAAAAGGGGTATATGTACGGCGTTTTAGACGAGGCTTGCAAAGTGATGAATGTATCGCGCTTGCAACTCTTAAATTCGGGATTTACAATTAGCACATACTTTGACCCGAAATGTCAAATGTGTTTGGAGCGCGCAGTAAAAAACGACAGCGCTATATCGTCTCAAAATTCCGTCAACGGAGTTGTTGCGATTGCGTTAGATGCCAAAAGCGGAACCAAGGGATTTTTTTCTCGCGGCATAAACTCGCCGATAAGCACAAAAAGAGCGATTGGCTCTACAATAAAACCGCTTGCAGTATACACTCCTGCATTTGAAGAACGCAAAATTACACAGGCATCGCCTGTATTAGATGAATTTACAGATTTTGGAGGATACAGACCACAGAATTTCGGAAACAAATATTACGGATGGACAACTGTAAAAGATGCCATTCTCAAAAGTTTAAACGTGCCGTCGATAAAAGTGCTAAATAGCGTTGGATTGGAAACCAGTGAAAAATACCTGAATAAATTGGGATTTCAATCCGCGCAAAACACACAAAATCTCTCGTTGGCATTAGGAAATATTAACGGCGGAGCAAACATTCTTGAACTTTCACAAGCATATGCCGCATTGGCTAACCAAGGAAACTTTAATGAGTGCTCATTTATTTCCGAGATTAAAAAAGGAACCGCTACACTCTACAAAAGAAAAATATGCGACGAACGCGTGTTCTCGCCGCAATCTGCATACCTGATGACGGATATATTGACTGAAGTTTCAAGAAAGGGAACAGCGAATAAATTGAACGGCATAAAATTTAACGTAGCAACTAAGACGGGAACTGTCGGAAACAAATCTGGAAACACAGATGCTATAATATGCGGTTATACAAGCGATACAGTGTTTACTTTTTGGATGCAAAATGACACAATGATGCCAAATACAGTAACAGGCGGAAATATACCGACAGTACTTGCTAAAAGTTTTTTGACAGATTATTACCGCACTCAAATTCCCGCGTCCTTTCAAATGCCTGACGGAGTGCGGCGTTGCTGCGTAGACAAAGCACTGCTTTCCGACAAGCAAATAATCGCTTTGGCAAACAGTCAAATAAAACACGAAGAACAAGAAATATTTGCATTCGATAAAAACAATATGCCCAAACAATTTTCGGAAAGAAACTTAGAAGAAAAGCCGATGCTCTCAGCAAGTCTAAATGGCAATACAATAGAAATTACCGTCAAAAACAACAAAAAGGAGTATTTACTATACAAATCAGTCGATACAGAGACAATTCTTGTCGGAAAGATTAAAGACAGTTTTACAGATTCAGACGTTAAGGCAGGAGCAACCTACCGATACTATATATTGTCGGACAACGGCAAAACGTCATTAACCGATACAATAATTTCAATACCCGTTGATATTGATTTGACAGAAATTGAACGTGGAGAACGCCGATTCTTCGATTTGTGGTATTTTCCAATGTAATATGACTGAAATAGTATATAATAAAATCCTAAATATCAGAACAATAAAGCCTGCGTGCATTACGCGCAGGCTTTATTGCAACTATATTTCAACTGTTTCGACACTTGCTATCGCTCGCTCTACTAATTCGTCGACATTGAGAGCGGATTCAATCTTTTCCACAACAGAAAGTTTTGGATGGATTACGGGATTTTTCGGCAAAAACACCGTACAACAATCTTCGTAAGGCAAAATCGACGTTTCAAATGTCCCGATACGCTTTGCAATTGCAACAATCTCGTCTTTGTCAAAGCCTATTAGCGGACGCAAAACTGGCATATGCGCTACGCTATTGGTACTTGTCAAACTTTCAAGAGTTTGACTTGCAACCTGCCCCAAACTCTCCCCAGTTATAACCGTTCCGCAACCGTTTTTGACAGCAATACGTTCTGCAATTCTCATCATAAAACGACGCATGATAGTTATCATAAACTCCTCGGGGCATTTTTCATGTATTTCCGTTTGTATTTCGGTGAAACTTACAATATCGACATTGAGATGCAATGTATATTTCTTCACAATCTTTGCCAATTCAATAACTTTCTCTTTTGCCTGCAAACT
>JAMPHX010000093.1 GCA_023663205.1 Corallococcus sp.
GCGACATACACAAAGCCAAAACCGTGCAAAAAAACGTCAAAACTTTTGTAAAGTTTTTCATATTTATTCCTCCGATACATTTTTTTAGGCAGTATCACGCGGAATTTGCAAAAAAAACAAACCCGTGCGCAAAATGCACACGGGTTGAACTGTTAATATAACAAAACTTCCTATGTGATAGCGCTCCACAAATACTTGTGACAGTACAAAGCATATTTTGCTTTGTCCCAGCAAACCTCCGTTCGGAACGGCCGTTTGCTTCGGCAACCTTCCCTTTCCCCTCGCCGAGATTTCCGAAATCTCATTTGGCTGCGGTACTGATGTCGGCTGCGCCTCTACCTGCAAATAATATAACACGTAGTTTTGCTTATGTCAATCGTTTTTATATACGGATTTTACCGCAAAAATTACAAAGTGTATTTTTCCTTTTTGTCATAATGCGTATGCAAAACTTCGTGCGCTTTACCTCCGCACGGTTTACCGAGATACTCCTCGTACACATCGTTCACAGCGGCGTTTTTGTGGCTGCGTCTGTTGTACATAACCTTATCTGCGGAATACAGCACGCGCGCTCTTGCTTTGGAAACGTCCTGTTTGTGTTTAACAAAGGTTGCCTTTATCGGCTGACCGCCGCCGTTTACACAGCCTCCGGGGCAAGTCATTACCTCGATGAAATGGTATTTGCTTTTGCCTTTCAATACATCCTCGCAAATCGATTTGGCGTTGCTTATGCCGTTGACGACGGCCACCTTCAATTCCACTCCGCCTAAGTTATACGTTGCTTCCTTTACGTCCTCTTGACCGCGCACTTCGGTAAACTCCAACTTTGCAAACGAAGCGTTTCCGCCTTGCAGTCTGTACGCCGCCGTGCGCAAAGCCGCTTCCATTACTCCGCCCGTCGCGCCGAAAATCATTCCCGCTCCCGTGTACTCGCCAAACGGACTGTCGGCTTCGCCGTCGGGAAGCGAATTGAGCAAAATGCCGTTTTCTTTGAGCAAATGCGCAAGTTCTCTTGTTGTAAGCACTGCGTCTATATCGGTTATGCCGTATGTTTCGGTGCGTAATTTTTCGGATTTTTTCGCAGTACAAGGCATAACAGTCACCACGTACACTTTTGACGGGTCTACGCCTGCCTTATCGGCAAAGCAGTTTTTGATAAGCGCGCCGAACATTTGCTGCGGAGATTTGCAGGTAGACAAGTTGGGCAAAAGTTCGGGATAATTCATTTCCGCATACTTTATCCATCCGGGGCAGCAACTTGTAAACATAGGCAGCGTTCCGCCGTTTGTCACCCTTTCAATCAATTCGGTCGACTCTTCCATGATGGTAAAGTCCGCCGAACAGTTAACATCAAACACCTTTTTGAATCCCAAAAGTCTGAGGGCGGTAACCATTTGTCCTTGGCAGTTGGTACCGTAAGGCGAACCGAACTCCTCCGCAAGCGCGGCGCGAACCGCCGGCGCCGTACCTACGACTACGTATTTGTCGGGGTCGGCAAGAGCATTCTGCACCCTTTCCAGTTCCGATTTTTCGTGCAGTGCTCCGGTAGGACACACGTTTACGCACTGTCCGCAACCTATGCACGGCACTTGATTGAGTTGCATATCGAACGCACAGCCGACGTGTGTGGAAAATCCGCGGTTGCTTACGCCTATTGCTCCGATATCCTGCATATTTTTGCAGACGGAAATACATCTGCGGCACAGTATGCACTTGCTGTTATCGCGCACAATGTAGTCGGTGGAATCGTCTGTTTCCAAGTGACTTGTAGCGCCCTCGAAGCGGTGACTGTCGCAGTTGTATTTGTACGACAGTGCCTGTAACTCGCAGTTTAAGTTACGTTCGCACGATAGACAATCCTTCTTGTGGTCGGACAGTATCAGTTCTATTGTTGTTTTGCGCGACTTTATTACGCGCGGAGTGTTAGTAAATACTTCCATACCCTCAGATACGGGATACTCGCAAGCCGCAACCAAAGTACGCATACCTTTTACTTCCACGACGCACACTCTGCACGCGCCTATTTCGCTCAAATTTTTCATATGGCACAGCGTGGGAATTTTTATTCCGAGACTGCGCGCCGCTTCCACTATTGTGCTGCCTTCCTTTACGCACACGGGAATGTTGTTTATTTTGAGATTAACCATTACTTATCACCGTCCTTACTGATAGCGTTGAATCTGCACTTTGTTACGCACACGCCGCACTTGATACACAAAGAAGTATCTATTACGTGCGGCTGCTTTACCGTTCCGCGAATGGCGTTTGCCGAGCAGTTGCGCGCGCACAAATTGCACCCTATGCACTTGGAAGGGTCTATTACGTAGGAAATAAGCGATTTGCATACGTGTGCGGGACAGCGTTTTTCCACAACGTGCGCCTCGTACTCCTCACGGAAATATTTCAGCGTAGAAAGCACGGGATTGGGCGCGGATTGTCCCAAACCGCACAGCGAATTATCCTTTATGTAATGGCAAAGTTCTTCCATTTTGTCAAGGTCTTCCGGCGTAGCCTTGCCTTCCGTCACCTTGCACAGCATTTCGTAAAGACGCTTTGTGCCTATGCGGCATGGCGTGCATTTTCCGCAAGATTCGTCGACGGTGAATTCCAAAAAGAACTTTGCGATATCAACCATACAGTTGTCCTCGTCCATTACGATAAGCCCGCCGCTGCCCATCATAGAACCTATTTCCTGCAAAGATTCGTAATCTATCTGCGTATCGATAAGCGACGCAGGTATACATCCGCCCGACGGCCCGCCCGTCTGCGCGGCTTTAAACTTCTTGCCGTTGGGGATTCCGCCGCCTATTTCGTAGACGATTTCCCTAAGAGTAGTACCCATAGGCACTTCTACAAGCCCCGTATTGTGAATTTTGCCGCCCAACGCAAATACCTTGGTGCCTTTGCTCTTTTCGGTGCCCATAGAAGCAAACCATTCCGCGCCGTTAAGTATTATCTGCGGAATATTGGCGTAAGTTTCCACGTTGTTCAAAAGCGTCGGCTTTTTGAACAGTCCTTCGTTTGCGGGAAATGGCGGACGGGGACGCGGTTCGCCGCGTTTCCCCTCTATGCTTGTCATAAGAGCCGTTTCCTCTCCGCATACAAACGCGCCTGCCCCCAGACGGATTTCGATATCGAAATCAAAATTTTTGCCCAAGATATTTTTACCCAAAAGTCCGTTTGCGCGCGCTTGGTCAATTGCTATTTGCAACCTCTTTACCGCAATGGGGTATTCCGCGCGGACATAAACGTAACCTGTATCTGCTCCTACGGCATAGGCTGCAATTGACATTGCCTCTATTACCGCGTGCGGGTCGCCTTCCAAAACGGACCTATCCATAAACGCGCCGGGGTCGCCTTCGTCGGCATTGCAAGCGACGTACTTTTTGTCGCCTGCGGCTCTTTGCGTAAATTTCCATTTGAGTCCCGTGGAAAATCCCGCTCCTCCTCTGCCGCGCAAACCCGATTTTGTTACTGTTTCAATAACCTCGTCTCGCGTCATGGAAAGCGCCTTTTCGAGCGCTTTGTAACCGTCGCGCGCAATGTATTCCTCTATTCGTTCGGGGTTTATTACGCCGCAGTTTCTAAGCGCCAATCTGTGCTGTTTGCGGTAAAAGTGAGTATCTTCAAGCGACTTTACATTGCCGTCCTCATCTACCGTTTCAGAGTACAGCAACTGCGTTACGGGTTTGCCGCCTACCAAATGTCCGTCCACTATTTCGTTTACGTGTTCGAGTTTTACCTGACTGTAAAATGTTCCTTCGGGATACACTATCACAACAGGTCCCAATGCGCACAAGCCAAAACAGCCCGTCATTACCAAATTTACGCTTTTGCTTAGGTTCTTTTCCTTTATTTCTTTTTTGAACTCGTCATATATTTTGTGCGAGTTGCCCGATGTACAGCCCGTTCCGCCGCACACCAATACGTGACGACGGTATTTCATTCCTTTGCCGCTTGCGCCTACGTGCCTGTTTGCCACCTCGGCGTATACGCGTTCCTTTATTTCCGCAAGAGTTTTGCTATCCATGTTGCACCTCGCTGTACTTAGAAAGTATTCCTTCTACGTCGTCCGCAGTTATTTTGCCGTAGACATCGTCGTTTACCGTCATAACGGGCGCGAGTCCGCAGCACCCTATACAACGTGTCGCGTCCAAAGAAAACATTCGGTCGGGCGTACATTCTCCGCTTTCTATTCCCAAGATGTTGCGCAGTTTGTCGTAGATTTCTCCCGAACCTTTTACGTAACACGCCGTACCCAAACAAATACCTATGCGGTATTTTCCCTTGGGATACATAGTAAATTGCGAATAAAACGTAACCACTCCGTAAACTTCCGAAAGAGTAATGTCCAACTCATCGGAAATTATGCGTTGAACTTCGTACGGAAGATACCCGTACAAATTTTGTGCAAACTGCAATGCCGGCATAAGCGCGCCGCCGTGTGTCTTTAACTCGGCAAGTTTATCGCGCAATTGTTTTTCCTGCTCGGCAGTACCGTCAAAAGGTATATTTGTATACTTCACTGTTACCTCCCTGTGGCAAATATAATAGCAAGCCACAACGTAAATAATTATACCAAAACCGCCAAAATATTACAAATTTATACCGTCGCTGAACCATATAAAATTTTTATAAATATATAACCGACCTTTATAGATACAATAATAAATATATGCAAAAGGCGGAAAGCAATTGTTTGCTTTCCGCCTTTTTAAATTACACATCTTTAAGCAATACACTATCAACCGAGCCTGTTAACGGCAGTATTAGCATTAGTTTTCCGTTAAGGTTCTGCTTGCTTCAATACTTTTAGAAAATGGACTACAAGAGTTATACTTCGGATTGTATATGAAGTTTGCCGTATATTACCATAAGCAACAGTTTGCCTTTTA
>JAMPHX010000094.1 GCA_023663205.1 Corallococcus sp.
GAAATACATATTTAAATTATCGATATTATCGGTTTGCAATTAATTTAACTCGGCAACTTTGGTATCGATAAGATATCAATGTACTACCGTAATACTACCGCTAATAAGCGTTTTGTAACAAGAAGTTTTACAAGAAAGCAAATGTTTTGTAATGCCTGTTATTGCAAAATACGTACACGGACAACCGACGTTACCCGTATGTGCGCTATTGTTCAAATCCGTATATTTTGAGCGATTCCGTTACGCTTTTTGTCACATCGTCCAATGTACCGTCGGCGTCTATTTGAGTATCGGCATACTTTCGATACAAGGGCATACGCTTTGCATATATTTTTTCCACTTCTTCAAAGGACTTGCCGTCGTACAGCGGACGGGGTTTGCCGCAAGATGACAGCCGATTGAATGCTATTTTTGCGGAAACGTCCAACCACACTACAACGGCGCTGTCGGACAACCTTTTCATATTGCCGCGCGACAGTACCGTGCCGCCGCCGCAACTTATTACGCAGTTATTCTTCGGCAGGGATTCTATTGCATCGCTTTCACGGCGGCGGAATCCCTTTTCGCCTTCAACGGCGAATATTTCCGCTATGCTTTTATCCGAGGATTGCTCAACCGCTTCGTCCGTATCGTAAAACTTACGTCCGAGTTTTTCCGCAACAAGTCTGCCGACAGAGGTTTTGCCCGCGCCTGCAAACCCGATAAATACTATGTTTTTTCGTACATCTTTCAAGGCAAGCGCAAGGTCTACCGCGTCAAAATATCCCTTTTCCTTTTTGCCGTAAACTTTACCTGCAACTACTCCGTCAAACACATCCGTCTTGCGGAAATCTTCCCGCGCGGTAATATCCGACAAATGTACTTCTATTACGGGAATACTCAAACACTCGACGCAATCGCGCAGAGCGTAACTGTAATGCGTATATGCGCCTGCATTGAGTATAACGGCGTCCGCTTCGGCGCTTTGCAAAATATCTATCAATTTGCCCTCGCAATTGGAGTGTTTGCAGATAATCTTTGCGCCGTGCGCAGCCCCGTAGGTTATCACCTGCTTTTCCAATTGTGCGAGAGTAAGCGTCCCGTAATGTTCCTCGGGACGTTTGCCCAGCATATTTAAATTTGCTCCGCTAAGTAAAAGAATTTTCATTATATTTGCCTGTTTGCTGCTTTCCTTTATTTAGAAAAAAACTCTGCTTTTCGTTTGATGTTGCGCGCAACCGAAGCGACGTCGAAATTTATCGCCTTGCCCGTCCACAGTTCAAATGCCTTTGCGCCTTGATATATCAGCATTTCAAGCCCGTCAATTGCCTGTATGCCTGCTTTTTCCGCATGCTCAATCAAGTTACTGCGTGTTTTGTAAACCGCCGAAAAGACAAAACGGGCGCTTCTTATGTCTACGGTGTTTTCATATTCGCAAGCGGGAATAAACGAAAGCACGCCGTCGTAATCTTCCAAATTTTCCGTGCCGTACTTTTGCGCCAATTGTACCGCGCGTTGCTCAGTTCGGTTGATAATAGCAAGACGAGCACCGCTGCCTGCAAGCGCTCGCACCGCGCTTTCCGCAGCGCCGCCGCTGCCCACTATCAAAAGCCGTTTGCCATCGACGTCTATACCGTGGTGTTTAAGCGTTTCTATGACGGCAATTCCGTCGGTAGAAACGGCAAAATTTTTGCCTACTACATTGATTGAACCTTCGCTTCCGAGCAACCGTGCCATACGGGTCTTAAACGGCATTGTAACGTTTACTCCGTCGTAACGGCGCGCCGCCTGCAACAGTTCGCCGTCGCTTGCGTCATCCGCCAAGGGGCAAAGACAATAATCCAAATCGAACTTATCTATATGCGCAAACTCCGTCATAAGGTGCGGTGACAAACTGCCCGAAATATTGCTTCCTATAAGCGCAAGTTTTGTTGTCTTTACGCCCAAGATGTCCCAGAAATGCGGACAGGAAATCTCCACGCAATTGCCGTCATCCAAGGTTGCTCCATCTGTCAAAACGGACAAATACGCGCCGCACATGGCTATTCGGTGGTCGCCGTGCGTTTTGACGTATACTTCGCGCGGCAAAATGCCGTCGGAAGCAACCGTAAGTTTGTCGCCGCAAATCTCGGCGTATTTTCCTACCGAACGTACCGCCGAAGCAATCGCTTGAAGTCGGTCGCATTCTTTTACACGTAACTCTCCGACACCGTCGAACACGCTTGTGCCGCAGGCGGTCAAAGCCGTCATTGCAAGCAGCGGCACCTCGTCGATACACTTTGCAACTTCGTTTGCGCTTAACCGCAACGGAACGAGCGTACTCTTTTTTACTGCGATATCGCACACCTTTTCGCCGCAGATTTCACGAATATCGGTAAATTCTATATTTGCACCGCTGCGTTTCCAAACATCTACGGCGCCTGTGCGAGTGGGGTTTATTCCTACGTTTTTGAGGAGAACGCTTCCGCTGTGCATTGCAACCGCAACAAAATATACCGCAGTCGAAATATCGTTTGGCACTTCAAATACAAAAGCGCGCGGTCTGCCGCAGCAAACCGTCGCTTTGTTGTTTTCGGTAACTATCGGACAACCTACGTAATTTAGCATTATTTCCGTATGGTTGCGCGTTTGTGTAATTTCCGTGACGGAAGTCGTACCCGAAGCAAACAGTCCCGCAATAAGAAGCGCGCTTTTTACTTGCGCAGACGGTACTGTCATTGCAAAATCACAACCGTGCAATTTGTTTCCGCGAAGCACAAACAAACAGCCGTCGCAATACTCCGCAGTTGTGCCCATTTGCTCCAACAAATCCGTAACGCGTCTGAACGGACGCTTTTGCAGAGAAGCATCCCCTACAAACTTTGCGCTTACGCCAAGTCCCGCAACAAGCCCTGCAAGCAACCTTGCGCAAGTGGCGGAATTGCCGCAATCGAGCGTTGCCCCGTCAATAGGCGTTTGGATAGGTTCTACGATAACGGTTGTGCCGTCAAAGTCGATACCCGCTCCCAAAGCGCGCAAACAGTCAACCGTGTGCAAAACGTCGTCGCAAAGCGAAGCGTTGCGTATAACGCTTTTGCCGTCGGCTATGCTTGCAATAATCAGCGCGCGGTGAGTTATCGACTTGTCGCCGTAACTTGCGTTGCCGTCAATAAAAAATTTGCCGCTTACGTAACGCATTTTACATTTGCAACAATTCAAATGTTTCTTCGGGAGTGATAAACACTTCCTTTACGTCAAAGTCGCCGTTTGGCAACACAAAACCTATTCTGCCGCTTTCGCTCTTTTTGTCGTTTATCATCAAATCCATCGTCGTTTCCGTAATCTCGAATATTTCCTTGATATCCGCCGAATACGACCATCTTTTGAAAAACGCTTTGTCAATGTATTTCAACTTCAAAGACATAAGCATTTCGTAATACAGACCCATCTTGACGGCGTTGCCGTGCAGCATATCGTATTCCGTTTCTAATGCGTGTCCTACGGTATGACCGAGGTTCAATCTTCTGCGCGCGCTTACGTCGTAATAGTCTTTGCCCACAATGGATTGTTTGTAGTTGGCGCACAGTCTTACCAAACGCTCGACGTCCGTCTTGTCGCAAGAATATATTTCGCGGCTCAAAAGACGGTATTTTTCCACCTCGCCCATGCCCGAAACAAATTGTTCCTTGGGAAGCGTACCCAAAAACGATGTATCAATCAAAGTATCCGCCTTGATAAACGTACCTACCGCGTTTTTGACTTTGCCGACGTTGAGCGCGGTTTTTCCTCCTATGGAACTGTCCACCATTGAAAGCAGCGTAGTGGGTACCTGCAAAATATGGTCGACGCCGCGTTTGTACACGCTTGCGGCAAACCCAACCGAGTCGCCGGCGGAACCGCCGCCTACTATTACTACCGTACCTCTTTTGTCAAGACCTTGGCTCAAAAACCACTTGCATACATACTCTGCGCAGGCAAAAGTTTTTGCCGTCTCGCCCTGAGGCAGCGTAAATACGTTGTCGCCGGCAATACCGTACTTTTCCGCTACTACGCAATCGGCAACGATAAGCGCGTCTTTGTAATCTTCGACGTTAAACTTGTCAAATTTAATCATAATTCACCTCAATACTCTTGAAATTTATTATCTCTTAATATCTCGTCCAACAGGACGTAAGCCAGCATATTTTCAGCGATAGTGCCTACATTGGGAACAACGCATGTGTCTGCGCGCTCGTAATGCGCCTCCACCTTTTGCAGCGTGCGGCTATCGATTCCGCCGACGCCCTTGACGGTCGGCACGGGCTTGACGGTCAAGTGCACAACAATGTCGCTGCCGGTTGTCATTCCGCCCACAATACCGCCGCAGTTATTTGTGACGTAAATTATTCGTCCGCCCTCTACGCCTAACTCGTCATGTGCTTCGGTGCCTTTCAAAGAAGCATATGTTTTTCCCAAGCCGAATTCAACCGATTTGACCGACGGAATAGACATCATAGAAGCCGCAATTACTCCGTCCAAACGTCTGCAATACGGGAAACAATCGCCGAGTCCTTGCGGAACGCCCGTGGCTGTGACACACACACTTCCGCCCAAACTGTCGCCCACCTCTCTTGCGCCGTCAACAGCCTCTTTTACCTTTGGCAAGCGGTAAACATCGCCGCCGCACATTTTGACGGCATTTGCCTCTATTTCCGTTCCGCCTATGTTTTCAACGGAAGAAAAAGTATAAATGCCGAATTTTTGCAAAATTTGTTTGCAAACTGCACCAAGCACCACGTAGCACAAACTGTTGCGCGCGCTGGCGCGTTCGTTTACGTCTCTGACACTTTCCGTCCCGAATTTTTGGGCAGATACCACATCAACGTGTCCGCTTCGCAATGCGTATATTTGCGGTTTGACCGT
>JAMPHX010000095.1 GCA_023663205.1 Corallococcus sp.
TACGGCGAAAATATCGTTGCCGGCTGTACATTGTACGACAGCGGCAGACACCTGACACAAGCCATTTCCGAGCGCGTGCGCAGCAAATATCTTGTTCAACTGGACGACGAACAAGCCGAACAACTCAAAATAAATTGCAGCAGTATGTATTCCAACGATATTTCCAACTTTACCGCAACGGGAATAAACGTGCAAAACGGCAACACGGAAAGTATCAACATATCTTCCAAGGAACTGTACGACACTATTGTGGAGTTTTTCCGCAATTACTGCAAGATTATCGAAAGCCTTGTCAATTCGGTGTCCGACCAAGTATCCAATACCGTGCGGCAGGAAGGCGTGTTTCTTTGCGGAGGCGGCGCGCAGTTGTCGGGGTTGGATTCCTTCCTGCACGCGGAACTCAATATGCCGGTGCGCGTTTCCGACGACCCCGAAAATACAACCATACGCGGCGGATTGCTGTACTTGGAAAACAAACAATAATACGGATTTCAATCAAAGCGGAGAAAGACAAAATATCTTTCTCCGCTTTTTTCGTTGTCTTTTTTTGTCTGTTTTTTTGATTGCGGGGCAATGCCGATATGCAGGGTATATAATTATCTGCACAGGGCGGCAAACAGAGGCGCAAATTACATGCGTCAATCTATGCCGCAAATCGCGGAGGCAGTCATGGCAAGAAAAATCGTAGTTACAAGCGGAAAAGGCGGTGTGGGCAAAACAACCGTCACCGCCAATTTGGGCATTGCGCTTGCCGCAAAATCTCTCAGGGTGGCGCTGTTGGATTTCGATATGGGGCTAAACAACCTCGATGTGGCAATGGGAGTGGATTCCAAGGTAGTGTTCGACTTGGTAGACGTAGTGGAAGGCAGGTGCCGTCTGCGGCAGGCGCTTATTGCCGACGACAATTACCCGTCGCTGTACATAATGCCCAGTTGCCACCAAGCCAAAAGAATCATCAGCGTAGACGCCGTCAAAAAACTTATTTCAAAGATGGAAGATTCCTTCGACTACGTTCTCATCGATTGCCCTGCAGGCATGGAAAGCGGTTTTCGCAGGGCGGTCAATTGCGCCGACGAAGCCATTGTGGTGGTAACGCCGCACCTTTCCAGCGTAAGGGACGCAAGCAAGGTTACGGAATATCTTTCTGCGGGCAGTCTGCTTGCCGTAAACGTAGTGGTAAACCGCGTCAGGGGCGACTTGGTGGCGCGCGGAGAAATGCTGGACGCCTTTGAAATATTCAGTCTGCTCGGGCAAAAGGCGCTCGGCGTGCTTCCCGACGACGACGGAATAAATTGCAGTTCGCTGTCAAATTCGGCAAACTCCGAACCCTACCGTATACTTGCGGAAAACCTGCACCAAGGTCAGCGCGTAATGTACGACTGTTCCGCTAAGTACCGAGGTTTCTTCGGCAGAATACGCGGCAGCATAAAGAGGAAGGTGTAGTATGCCGCATAAGGTTTTGTACAGTCGCGCGGAAGAACTTATCATGCGCGACAAATTCAACGATACCGAGCAGATGAAAATGCTTATCAAAGACGTCAAAAATCTGCTGTCGGCATATGCCGACTTTGATGAAAAGGATTTGTTTGTCGGTACAGTGCTATCGGATAGTCTCATTCTCAACGTGCAGGTAAAGGTAAAAAAATTCAAACACTTTTGTAACATAGGCAAAAAGTTCTAAACGTCTTTTTCGTTACATATTTTATGGCATAAACAAATTCGGCTGGGGGTAAAACTTATGGAACAATACGATGAAATTACCGCTGTGGAATGCGAGGCGGTAGAAAACGAATGGTTGGACGTTACTTACACTGCAAAAAAGTATTTGGCAGACGAAATAGACAGCCGCAAATTTTTCAAAAAGACGCACAAAAAATTTGCAATAAGTGTCGCTTTCAAAAAGATTGCCGCCTATGTCGGCGCGGCGGCGGTGTGCGTTGCGCTTGTGATAGGACTTACGCTTTCCGACGGCAATTTTCAGGGCAATGCGTTTGAAACTGCGCGCGCAACGGTAATTACGTCGGTGTTCGATTACGGCAGACAGCCCGTTTCCAACACGATAACATTGCCGGCAACCATCAACGTAGATAACGTGGAAAACGGCGTAATAACATTTTCGGGCGGACGCGCGCTGGTAAGTTTCACAAACGGCGTAGTCGAAGCAGTGGAAGAAGGCACGATAACAGTCAAAATGGACGACAATACCAAGATAGTTTACAGCGGAGCAACCGACTGTTTTGTAAAGGCAGGCGACAGTATCAGCGCGCGTCAGTTGCTTGCGCGTTATGACGGCACTGCCAGCGCAAGCATAATGCACGACGGCGAAACGGTAGTAAACGTGGTAGGTAGCGAAACGTCGATAAAATGGAGCGTGTAAAGTTTCGCATACATTTCAGTTTTTGGTTGGTCCTTGCCGCAAGCATACTTTTCCGACGCGGCTATTTGTTCTTTATGTACACGCTTGCCATGGTACTGCACGAATGTGCGCATATGGCTGCTGCGCGAAAAATGTTTTATAAATGCGCCGAAATGCAACTGTCTGCGTTCGGCGCAGTTTTATACGGGGATTTTTCCGACGCGGGCGGCAAGGACAGGGCGTTTATCGCAATGGCAGGTCCGCTTGCCAACGCCGTATGTATGATAGTTTGCGCGGCTCTTTGGTGGATTTTCCCCGAAAGTTACCGTTTTACATTGGATTTTTGCGAAGCAAATGCGGGTATGGCTTTGGTAAATCTAATACCTGCATATCCGCTGGACGGCGGACGTATTTTGGTGGGAATCTTGGAAAAACGCAAAAGTTACGCGCAAAGCCTTGCCGCAGTCAAAAAACTCACGGTAATAATATCTGTCGGGCTGTTCGGCGTGTTTGTGATTTCGCTCATATTGGGTGCAGGGCTGTACAGTATGGGGCTTTTTGCCGTGTTTTTGATGTCGGGTTGCTTTGCAAAGACAAAGGGCAAAGTATTTGTACGTTTCAGTTTTGCGCAAAATTATCTCAAAAGGATTAAAAACGGCGTGGAAATAAAAACTTTGGTATTCGACGACAGTGTGACCGTCGGCAAAATAGCGCAAAAAATGCAAGGCGGTGTATTGTACCGCGCGGAAATCTGGCATGAGCAGTCGCGCGTTGCTACTTTGGACTTTTGGCAACTTAACAATCTTATACTCAATTGCAGCGTTACCGAACGCGTTTGCGACGTGCTCAGTTCAGCGGACAGAGGCACTCATCCTTCGGATTGAAGCGTTTGTTAACTTTGCAGTACAACGCCAGAAAGGATAACGCCGTCGCCCACAGCAAAGTGTAAAGCGGAAAGTAAGAAATCAAACTTATTACAAACAAAAATACCGCCGACGAAAAGTAGTAGGGGAATCGTTTGGCATTAAATGCAAATTTTGCCGCAGGGCGAAGTTTCGGCGGCGGTACTTGATGAACATCGGGCAGTTTGCCGTATTTATCCAGCCATTGATAGACGTCTGACGCCTGACAAACGGTAACTTTTGTTTCCGTCAATTTTGCATAGGCAAGGCACTCTTGCTTGCATGACGCACACAGCAAAACCGCACCGTCGGCACTGCAATCCTTTGCCGATTGGGCGCAGGATATAACGTCGTCGGCGCTGATAGGTTCTACCGTAAACCGACACCCCACGTAGTATTTTGTTCCGTCCTTTTCTGCGAGATAACAATGTCGGGATTCTTTTTCGACGGCGTATCCCAAGTATTTGAGATGCGCGCAAACAGTTTCGTCCTCGCCTGTTAGGGCAAAGTGCATAGCAAGTTTTTCCGCTTCCTTTTTGAGAGATTTGGATTTGGCAGGCGGATTTTTGATGTACAGCGCGCACAGCGCAAGCGCCGCCGCCGAACACAGCGCGCCGGCAAGCAGCGACGCAAGAGGAACCTTTGTTGCGTAGTATGTCCAGCAAAAAGCGGGGAAGAAAGCCGTCAATGTAATAAAAAACGCATTTAAGTATTTTGCCATATGTATATTATTGACGGATGTTCTGCAAAATAATCATTGTCGGATTATGTCGACATATGTCGAAATTGCGCGAAGCATAAAAATACAAGACGCAAACGGGAAGCAATAATGCGTCGGCGTATGCAAATCGATTGTAAAATTGCAAAAACTAATGTAAAATATTCTTATGAAATTAGGCGTATTCGGCGGAACTTTCAATCCTCCGCACAAAGGGCACACGGAAATGGCGTTGCAGGCAAAAAAACATCTTGCTCTCGATAAGTTGCTTGTTTTTCCCTGCGGTATTCCGCCTCACAAATCCTGCGGAGTAGACGGCAAAGTGCGTCTCGAACTTACGCGCAAGGCGTTTGACGGTATAGGCGAGATTGACGACTGGGAACTTAGACGCGGCGGCAAAAGTTACACGCTCGATACGCTCGAATATGTTTCCCGAAAGTACGTCGGCGCGGAGATATATTTGATAATAGGCGGCGACAGTCTGCGCGATTTCGGCAAATGGCATTGCCCCGAACAGATTGCAAAAATGTGCGCGCTTGCGGTTTTAGGCAGAGGTGCGGACAGCGCGCTTGCCGAGGCAGTTTCAGAGAGGTACGGCTGCAAGGTTGTTTTGCTCGATTGCGTTCCGCCCGATATATCTTCGAGCGTAGTGCGGCTCAAACGTCAGTTCGGCAGGGATATCGCCGATGACGTAGGCGAGGAAGTTGCGCGCAAGATAGAAAATTTGGATTTGTACCGCGAGTATTCGGAAATTTGCGCAAGACTCCCCGATTACCTTACGCCCAAACGGTTGGAGCATACCTTTTACGTAGTAAAGGCAGG
>JAMPHX010000096.1 GCA_023663205.1 Corallococcus sp.
TGAACGAACAATCAATAAAGTTATAATAAACAGCAACAGTACACTTAGACCTATAACAAGCCATAGCCAGTTATCTTTTACAAAATCTAAAAATCCGTCTCCGCTAATTACAAACTCGTTTTCGCCGTATGAAAGCATCGATTCGCCGATACCGAAATTTTTGAAGCAATCGCTTCCGATTTCTGCACGCACGGTATATTTTACACCATTCTGCAAACTTGCCTCATCAACATCATTACCTTCTTCATCGGTGTACTTGTATGTCACAGCCACAACATCTGCAAACTCAGACGGCACAATCAACTTCGGTGCTCCGCTTGCGTCACTCCAAACAAGTTTTACTTTGTTTATTCTCCATTGCAACTGCTTATCCGCTATATCATCGCCAGATTCAACGTCGACACGCACAAAAGACATATTTTCAATTTGTTCATTGGGCTGTTCGTCTACGCCTGCGCGCGACCAACACGAATTGGCAGTGTCAACAAGCGACAACGTCATAGTGTACGTATTGGCGTCAATGCCTGTATTTCCCGAAATCGTCATCCATTGTGAATCATAGCCAGAGGGTTCGTAGACTATTTCTTGACCTGTATATACAAGTTTGTCTAAGTCTACAACGGGCAAAGCAACTGATTTTTTGACTATCTCAAATTCAATATCCAAGGGTTCCAAACTACCGCTTGCGGTACCGTCATCCCAAGCATAATTGTTAGTTTCGTCATTTTTGATAAGAATTGTAACTTTATACTTTGCAACGGCCTTTTGCGTCAAACTATCGCTTGTAGGCGCAATCTCCATAAATCTTTCATCAAAATCTACCAATTTGAATTCCATGTCTTCTCCGCTATATTCCAAAGACACAGTTTCGAAATGCGGTTTGGTTATTAACGTCAACTCGTCAGAAAGAGCATCGGCCAATACGCTTGTAGACGTTGTATCGTCAAATACACTATCTGCGGATGATGCATTGGCAGTATTATCCGCTGCAAAAATAAACAATGTACAGATAAATATCAACAAACATAAAAGCACGATTAAAGACAGCCGTACAATTTGGTTTGACTTGCCGTGATATCTTTTACCGTTAAAATTACAAGTACTGCGATTATTCGTATTAAACATACATTACCACCCGCTATTTTAATATGCGTATTATTCAATCACTCGTTCGATATTAACTTATTCTTCAAAATATGCTACGCATATTCACAATGTAGGCGTTATACCGACGTTGACATAGTATGTCTGTAACATTACATCAAAACTTTTTTTAGTTACAACTATACAAATAAATGATAATAAAATATTGCAATTAAGTCAAGTAAATTGTCTATAATGCAACAAATACAACAAACAGTCTACATTATTAGACAAAAAAGCAAACAAAAAAACATATCTTAAATAAACACCATCTATCAAAACAATGGTCAAATAGTAACAAAACACTGCAACATAATTAAATTTCCGTTATTTGAATCAATTTGTTGTCAACAAGGTCGCAGGATGTCAAATAAAAATCTATTCCGAATTTTTTCAAGTGCCTTTCCGCACGGCAATCTTTACCGTGCAGATGTCCGTAAACTACTTTATTTACATCGTATTTAACAAAAAGTTGTGTGTACAGAGACTCATCGAATCTCCCGTTAAATGGCGGATAGTGCATCATTCCGATAACAATATCTTCGGCAGTTCGCATAGCAGACATTGCTTTTAACGACAATTCAAGTCTTTCTCTTTCGCGGCGATAAATTTTATCGTCATCTTTTGATAGGCTATTGCAAACATCGGGACACACCCAACCGCGCGAGCCGCAAACAAGTAATTTGCCAAATCTCAAACAATCATTTTGCAATGCAAAAAAACCGCTCGGAATCACACTGCGCACTTTAGAAAGACTGTTCCACCAATAATCGTGGTTTCCGCGAATAATAACTTTACTTCCCGGAAAGTCTTTGAGCAAGTCAAAATCATGTATAACTTCTTCCATTCTCATTGCCCAAGAAAAATCCCCCGCAAGCAGAACAATATCCTCGTCGGCCACTTTGCTTTTCCAGTCTTCTGTGATTTTTTCAAAATAATTGTTCCATGTAGTACCAAAAACCGTCATAGGCTTTTCTACTGCCGTTGCCAAATGCAAATCGCTTATCGCAAAAACTTTCATATTAGTATATTACCATATTTACATTTTGCTTGCAACTATGCGTCGGACTTTTTATTTCGTTTTTCGAAGCACTTTTTGCACATCAATTCGTCATAATCTATATAGTTTTTATAACAATACGGACACAACTCTTTATCAAAATCCCCCTGACTCATACTCTTTTGACTTCCACTGCAAACTTTACATATTTCTTCATTTTCCGTTATATAATTGATTTCGCAACGCGGACACTTTTTGTATTTCAACGGTGATACTCCCTTTTATCTTTTGTATGGTATGTAAAATTTCAAAGTCTTGTTACCGAAAATACGACGCAATTTGATTGCGTCGTATTCGTTGACATATTGCGTTAAAAATACAATCAGCCCTGTCCGCCGCCGTTAGGCGTACCAGTCCCCGGATAAAGCGGCAGTTCAAAGTAGCCGCTGCATACTTCCTCAGTATACTCTTGACAAGGCGGAATTACTGCATAGCCGTACGTAGGCATTATTAGTTCAACATCCATTGTGACTTTTATTATTGCAGTAACACAACAATTTATTACAAATAAGTAATATGTTACACCGTCAATCACCTGCGTTTGGCTGAAATTACCTTCCGGACTTATTGCAGATACAGATGCTTCTATACGGTACGGAATTATGGACGGTTCAGGTAAATACATTACTACATCTATCGGCAAAGTTACCGTACCCGTCCCGCTTCCCTCAACATTGTTTGCATCGATATATGTAACTTCTACTGGCACTACTATATCCGCTTGAACTCTGCCGTAGCGTTGACGCTCGTTGATTCTTTCCACAACTAAGTTTTCTACCAAACCTGTAGTTGTAGTACTTTTGCAACTAACAAAACGCAAAGGCGTTACGGGATTAGGCGGTGTAACGTCCGAGACGTTGACGGTAATTTGCTGCAACGTCGATTGTTTCATACATGCGTCGAATACTTTTTTACCTTGTATACATATCTTTTCACTGCAATTGCCGTGTTCGGAATTGTTTACTGGCATTTGTTACCTCCTTAATTTGTCACTATATTGTATGACTGCCGCATTAAAAAAGTGTTAAACAAATTATCCAAAGACAAAAGCATAAAACAAGCCTTGTTACAATTTGCAACAAGGCTTTAAAATATATTGTAGGTATGTTTCAATTACAAATTTTCCAATACTTGTTCAATACGATTAAGCACCGCTTCTTTGCCTCTTTTCTCAGTACTTGAAACAGTCAGGATATCGTCACAACCGATTTTAAGCGCAGCGGCAATTGCCTTTTTTTGTATGGCTATTTGACTTTTGGAAATCTTGTCCATTTTGGTTGCAACTACGGTATACGGTGTGTTGGTTACAAACAGGTAACTGCTCATTACCAAATCGTCTGCAGTAGGCGGATGTCTGATATCCACCAAAAAAAACACATGCTTCAACTGTTCTTCGTCTGCAAGGTACTTTTCAATCAAGTCTGCCCATTTTTGTTTTTCGGCGGCAGAAACTTGTGCATATCCGTAACCCGGCAAGTCTGCCAAAATAAACTCGTGCGAACCGTTTTCATTTAATAAAAAATAATTTATCAAGCGCGTCCTTCCCGGAGATTTGGAAGTGCGCGCAAGTTTGCCGTCATTTACGAGAAAATTGATAAAACTGCTTTTCCCCACATTTGACTTGCCCACGACGGCAATTTGCGGCAGTTGACTTACTATACAATCGGAAACACGCGCTGCACCGGCTATATATTTTGCATTTACTATCTTCATTTTACTAAACCAAAGCGTGACTATATACAGTTTCGATATTATCTGCCAAGACAAACTGCATCTTGGATGAAATTTCTTTGGGGATTTCCTCTATATCGCGTTGATTGTCTTTCGGAATTATAATTTTACGTATTCCCTGTCTATATGCTGCCATTGCTTTTTCTTTCAAACCGCCTATCGGCAACACTTTGCCCCTCAAAGTAATTTCGCCGGTCATGGCAACTTTGCCCGAAACAGGTCTTCCCGTAAAAGCGGACATCACTACGGTAGCCATTGTTATGCCTGCACTCGGACCGTCTTTGGGAATTGCTCCTTCTGGAACGTGTATGTGTATATCCGTTTTTTCAAATCGGTCTTTATCTATACCGTATTTATCCGCAAGACTTCTTACCAAACTTATAGCAGTACGCGCGGATTCTTTCATAACGTCACCGAGTTTGCCTGTCAGCAATATTTCGCCATTGCCGCCGAACAGCGCTGCATCAACGGTCAAAGTTGTGCCGCCGACTCGCGTCCAAGCAAGACCCGTCGCGCTTCCGACCGTGTCGGTAAGATTTATTTCTTCGTCTTTATATTTTTCCACACCCAAGAATTCATGAATATTTTGAGATGTTACACGAATTTTGAGATTGCGGTTATTTACGAGTTGCAATGCCGCTTTACGGCAAATTGTCGCTATCTCCCTCTCAAGATTTCTAACACCCGATTCACGCGTATAGCACTCGATTATTTTGGGGTAAGCATCCCTATCTATTGTGACAGCACCTTTGGGTATACCGTGCAATTCAATGTTC
>JAMPHX010000097.1 GCA_023663205.1 Corallococcus sp.
ATTGTTTGTTTTGTGCCGCTCATTTGTGTTTTGCCGCAAGTGCTCGGAATAGAAGGCATTTTGATTGCGGCTCCTGTTGCGGATGCTATTGCAATGATTGTAACGGTAATTATGACAATAGTATTCTTTGCAAAACTGAAAAAGTATACCGCGGCCGCAATGCCGCCGTTAGGTGAGGTGAAATAAGCGCGGCAATGCGCTTTGCGGAAAAAGTTAAGCATTATTAAGTAAAAATCACCAACTCCGTTTATACGGGTTTGGTAAGATATTTTTTCATAATAGGCGACAGACATATGAGTGCGGACAGAATAACAGGGTTTGCCTTTGAAAGGTCAGTATATGCTGTCACCCTTTTCTTCATTACATCTGTGACAGAGTGTTTGCAAATTATTGTATACGGATTTTCCTCCCTTGGCAATAGGCACTATGTGGTCTATTTCAAGTTGAGCGTATCGGGAGGAAACTCCGCATTTTTTACATCTGTATCCGTCGCGCGCGTATATTGAGAAGCGCATTTTGTTGGAAACTTTTCCTCTTTCGACGCGGCAAATCGCGTTCCATATGTCGCGGTCATTGTAAAATGTACCCTTACGGTTGTTTAACTTTTGTATTATTTCCGAAATATCTTTTTGGGAAAAAATATCCGTTTTGGTCTTGTATGTATAGCCATTGATTTTAGAACAATTCAAAGTTATTCTTATGCTAAATCGAGTTGTCGGCTTCGCTTGCAACTGTCTAAATAATATTTGTTCCTTTTTCAACAGTTTTTCGAGTTTAAGATTTCCGATAGCAACAGCATATTTGCCCGATTGGGATATCGAATTTATCTCTTTTTCATATAGTTCATAACGCCTTTTGTTTTCTTCGATTTTAAGCATTTGGTTTACTACATCATTTTTTGTAAATTGCAATTGATAAATCAAATAATCCCTGCAAGATATGTTTTCGTAGAATTTCTCGTTATCGTAGGTGTTGTCCAAGTCGAAACTTTTGTATGGGTAAAATACATAAAGACTGTTAAGGTTTTTCAACTTTTTTATACTAACACTGTTGGCGACAACAAATTCATTGTACCGTTTTTCGCGTGATTTGCGTACTTGAATATATACAATAGTGCAGATAGTTAATACAATTATGAATGCAAAAACAACAATAAGCGTTATCATAGGTACTCCTTGCGTGTGTGACGGGGGTATACAAATTTGTTGTCAACTAAGCAAAGATAAAATATTTGCAATGCAGACAAAACAGTTATAGTTGTTTGCGCGGTTTATATTGAAATTGGGATTTGCAATTGTCGGCTGCGCTAACAAACAGAGTGGGAGAGGATGTATCAAATCAAATGTAAATTTTCAGGTCTGTACATTTGGGTTTGGCAAGATATTTTTTCATTACAGGCGACAGACGCACAGACAACGCATTGCGCGGACAGTTAACGGTGCATTTCATACAGCGTATACATTTGTTTGTAAACTTGCCGCAGGCAACGGCATTGTTATCGCACATTTTAGCGCATATGCCGCAACCGTCGCATTTGCTGTTGTCTTTAATTATTTTGACGCCCAATCTGCCGCGCAGTTTTTTCAAAACATTTGCAAACGGATTTTTGCGTGCTTTGGGAACAGTGACGGTTTGCGGATTGTCAAATTTATTTGCAATCACGTCGAGTTTGTCAAATAAACAAAAGCGTTCTTCGTCTATGTACGCGTGTTTTGTCGGCACGTATGCCGCCGCAACCAATTTGTGATACTTTTTTTGAATTTCGTACAGCACATTGCCGTAACTCATCTTACCGTATGTTGCAATTGCGGCAAAATTATCTGCTTTCAGGCAGGACAGAAACTTCTTGACTTTTTGCGGAATATTTTGGCAATACACGGGAAATACCAATACGGCATTTTGCCATACGCAGTTTTCCGCAGCGAATATATCGAGCAGAGGATACCCCAGTTTAGCGACAAGATACTGCGCGATACTTTTGCTTTCATTTGTGTTGGAATAGTATATTACGGCATTCATTGTTCAAAATACTCTCTCATTACGGCGCACTCCGGTATTTCTTCAAGCGAAAACCCAAGAGAATCGGTAAGTTCGTCTATGGCTTCTTTGCGCGTTATATTACCGTCGCGTGAGGCCAGCGCAATTTCCAACGCGCTGAAAGGCATCATATTGCTTTGCATATTGTAAAAGCGTATAAACTGCGTGTACTCTTTGCATTTTTCTATTTTGCAACTGGTATGCAGACCTTTTGCGGAGTAGTCGGGTGCAACCCAACCGCATTCTTCTGTGATAATATTCTTTATATTATGCCAGTTGTAACCGTCGCTTACGGCAGGCAAGTCAACCTGCACAAATGCCGGTATGTTGCCCGTCCAAGACGATTTGCGTATGGCGCGTTTCAAAGGCTTGATTATGCTCGGAACGGTACGTATTGCTTTGCATACGTTTGACACAAGATTATTGGCGTAGCCCGCGGCGTTTTTTATCGGGTTATCGCCGTATGCCAACTGCTTCATTGTGGCAAGAGTGTGAAATTGTCCTTTTTTGAACGGCGGATGCAGTGTAAAAATTCTGCCGACGTTCAACAGAAAATTGAGAGTCTTGTTGTCGGCAAACGAGTAGGCTAATTTGGGAGCCAGATGATTGTAGTACAGCCCTTCAATCTGCGCGCTTTCGTTGCCTACAACAAAGTAGGGCACTTTGTTTGCTACAAGTTCGGGGTAAAACAATACGTAAGCAAGGGACGGACAGGCGCATGTATTGCCGCTGAGTTCGTACAGACGGCGGTATATTGCCTTCAAATCGTCGTCGCTGATTTTGCGTGTGATAAATTCTATCGAACTCAGCGATTTTTTTGCGCCCTCTATGCTTTTTTTCGCGCTTTCGGAAATGTAGGGGATTTCCCAAGTAAGAGATAATACTCGCAAGCGCAAAACCTTTGAAAGATAGTACAGAAGATATGTGGAATCCTTGCCGCCGGTGTAAAATACCGCAACGTCAAAACGCGATTTTTTTGACTGCGGAAAGGTGTTCATTACAGGCACGACGGATTTGAGGCGTTGTGTTTCGGCTTTTGTTTGACACATCGGACACAATCCGTTGTCGTCAAATTCAAGCCCGGGCAGCGAAAAATCGTTAGCGGCGCAGTTTGTGCAAAACCGCGCTTCGGAAAACGAACGCGGCGTGGTTTTTGGAACAGCCGTAACTATGCCATCTTCAACAAGTGCGGCAATTATTTTTAACTGTGCGTGGCTTATTTCGCAGGGCAAATTTTTTATTACGGCAAGTTGTTTTGCCGAAAGTTTTACCGTATTGCAAAACATTTTTTTCTTGTTTCGCAGTCCGTAGTAGCGCAGTGTCTTGCCTTCTGTTTTCCACCTGTTTTGTAAGTAGTACATATGTCCTTCCTATGTTTGCAACGGCAAAACATCAATGCGCATACCGCTGTAATCTGTTTGATAATTTTATTTTATCACATTTTATTCCCCATTGCAATAAAAGTACTTAAAAACGCTAACCTTCCCGTGTGTACGATAAACTTGCTAATTCGTCGGGTATTTGATATAATATACATAACAAAGTTTAGGCGTGTTTAACTATGCTTAATCATGCTGACAACATATCACGCAATCAAGCCGTTCAATCGGGAGTTTATACGTGTGTGTATAATAATTCAAATCTGACGCCGCAAAGCGCAAACACAGTGAGCATAAAAGTAATTTGACGGGATTGTTATGAATATTCGTAAGGCAGAAAAAAGTAATTACAAACAAATAAAAGCGCTCTATAATACGGCTTTCCCCAAAGAAGAGCGTGCGCCGTTCTTTTTTGTCAAGCGCAGAGCGTTACAGAAACGCGCAACTATGCTTATTGCGGAAAACGATGGAGAGTTTGTAGGGTTTGCATATACAGTGCCCTATAATGATATAATTTATCTTTTCTATTTTGCTGTGGCGGAGGACAAACGCGGAAACGGTAACGGCGGTGCAATTATCAAACTTTTGAAAGAGTATTACAGAGGCAAAAAGATATTTCTTGCCAGAGAACCGTTGGACGACAGTGCGGATAACAGCGAGCAACGTATAAGGCGGCGTAATTTTTACATCAAAAACGGCTTTGTCGATTTGCCGTATCAGATAAGGGAAGCAAACGTAATTTACGATTTGATGAGTACCGACGGAAATTTTAATCCGCATGACTACAATGCGCTTATCAAAAATTGGTTAGGCGGATTAGTCGCTCACCTTGTCAAAATGGAATTTGCAGACTGAATTGCCGAGTATTTTTCAATCGTTTGTTTCTTCGTCTACCGGAGTAATAACAACTTTGCAATTGCTGCAATAATAAGACTTTGCCCTTTGCATTGTCAAAAACGGAACTTTTGTCAAATTGACGCCTACGTGCGTTTTGTTATAAATTGTCGGCGGCACTTTTTCGTTTTCGGGAATCCACATTAAAGCCATTTTACTTGCGGGAATATAACCGTTAGCCATTTCTTTCTTACAATAAGGACATTCCATAATAACACCTTTTTACAAACAACTATTTATAGCGCAAAGCGCGGTTTCGTAATGCGCTTTGCGCATATCCATTATATTATATTTAGTGCCCATGTGCAAGCCTATTTGCACAATGCCGGTATAAAAACCAAATCCGAATGCTCGCTTGCAACAAAAATTGGTTCGGACTTGATTG
>JAMPHX010000098.1 GCA_023663205.1 Corallococcus sp.
TATCTCGCTGCCATTGGGCTTTCCCCTCGTTGACAGCCTATTTATATTACTACAAACATTTACTTGTGTCAATGCTTTTTCGCTAAGTTTCCAAAAGAATTTTTGCAAAATGTGTTTATTTTTCATTAAACGGCAAATTTATCGCACAAATTCAATTATACACCGCTTCACTATTTATTTACAAATCGACAATCGCTACTCAAATGGCACCGGAAATGACACAAATTACCTACAAATTTTACCGTCGTATATTTGCAGAACCAACCAAATTGCTGCAACTATATTAAGTAAATGTCTATTATTAACTTCTAAGCAAAATAAGCGGAACAAACATTTCTTCGGTAAGCGAAGTATGATGTCCTTTAAACTTGATATTTGCCGGTGTAAGCAATGCCTGTTTGTGAGATGTCATAACAGCAATATAGTCTCCCAACAAATTTCCTTTATTTCCAGATTTCCCGAAATATCCGTCCGCAATCATAGACTCCGACTTAAATAATCTGAAATCGTCTCCGTAATTTGCCGTAAAATAATCTGCAAACTGTTCGCGGCAATCGGGTTTTACCTTGAAAGCAACCGCACGCGCCTCCATATACGGATAAATTGTCAACATCGAATACAATTTTTCATCTTTATACAATTCGATATAGCCGTCTATGTCTATTTGCCCGTGGTCTGCGGAAACAATTATCAACGTATCTCTATTATTGGCAGACAAATGTTGCAAATTTGCCGAAATTCCTTCTATAAGTTGCTTTGTTTTATTACAAGTGACGCCATTTTCGTGCATCGAGTGGTCGGGTTCATTGTTGTACGCATACATAAACTGCTTGCCCTTTTTGTGACAAACATTATCAATCGCATCAAAAAACTGCTGCATTTCAAAATTATAGCAGGTGTTTCTTTCGGGATGCGCAACATCAACATACGGCGGAAACAATGTATTTATTTCGTAATCGCTTTGGGCTTGGTCAAAGTAATACGGAAACTTTGATAACGGAGATACGCCCGTAACGTCAATAGATTCATTTGTCCAAGAATCCGTATCGAGAAATATATTTACGTTGCGATTTATTCCTTCAAAATTCATACTCCAACCGCACCATCCGTGCTCCAACGGCAACTTGTTCGTTACAAGACTTGTGGTAGCATTTGTTGTAGTAGACGGGAATGTAGACGTCAATACATCCGTTACGTTTCTCATTAAAAAATCGTTTGACAAAAGATTGCGTTCGAGCGGATACATACCCAATCCGTCAAAGCAGATAAAAACTACGTTTTTGTAATTTTTGTCAAGTTCCTTTTTTAATGAAGGCAATATTGCATTGCTATTGGGCGCTCCTAAAAATTCCGCAAGCGTTGCAGAAATATTTATGTTTGAATGGGTAAAGTCCGGTTTGAATAATTTATCGCTCATTTTAAACCTCTTTTTGTTCTATTTAGTATATCGAAGATATATCCGTTTTTTATGTGAATGAATAATCTTACACGTTGTTCAATATTTTCAAATACAAAATATTTAAAACTTGATTATTTACAATACACACTATTAAAGTAAATTAAAACATCTATCTATTGCGTGATGTGTTGTATAATGGAAATTAGACGTAGTTAGTTGTGCTTAATGTACTTGAATTTAATTGCGCGTTTTTTATACCATACACAAGCAATATTCTTTGTGGTATTTTATCGTCAACGTGATACGATGCAATAGCGAGTAGTTAGCAGTAATTAAATGTAGTTAAATGCAGTTAGTCGTCGTTATGTATGCTATTATAAATCGAAAAATGTAACTCTGTAACATTTACAAGTATACTCGCATACATACACCTTCATGTTAAAATATATCAATCAGGTTGTATCAGTTTAGAATAATCAATCTTACCCATATTTGTTAACGGCATTTTGTCAATAGCATATATAACACGCGGACAAGACCATTTATCCAAACGCATTTTACAATACTTAACTACATCATTCGTACATTGTTTACCGTCAAAAACAATATATGCCGCAAGAATATGTCCCTTGCTGCAGTTTTTTACTTCTTTGACGGCAACCATTTTGACAAAAGATAATTCGGATATGGTTTTTTCCACTTGCGCAGGGAATACATTTACTCCTGAAACTTTAACAACCCGTTTGATTCTGCTAACAAAATGCAAATACCCGTCCTCGTCGATATAACCCAAATCGCCTGTTTTGAGCCACTTTGCATTATTATACTCAAACACAGTAGCCGCTGTAAGCGCGGCGTCGTCAAGATATTCCGTCATAATTGCATCCGAAGACAAACACAATTCGCCCGTGGTACCGCGAGGCAACTTTTCTCCGTCGGCAAATGCCTCTGCCCTAAAAGTTTCAATAAGGGGCTTCCCGTTTGAATTACTCTTATACTGTCCATCCTTGTTTGCAGAAAAAACGCCACCGATTTCAGTCATCCCGTACCCATCATGCAATCGACATCGGCTGCCGTGCTTTTTCATTACCGCATCAAATCGGTTTTTCAATTGTTCATCGAGAACGTCTCCGCCGCAAAATGCGGTAATCAGATGTTTGACCGCGGGAGAATCAAAACCTTTTTGTTCCACTATTTCCCTGTACATGGTAGGTACGCCCGCCAAAATTGTAAGCAAACCTCTGCGAATATATTTTACAATAATTCTTGCAGAATACTTTGGTATCAGTACCGACATTACGCCGTTACACAGCGCACAATGAATACAGCATCCCAAACCGAATGCATGAAACATTGGCAATTGCGCCAAAATTCCGTTTTTGCCATTGCCGTCATAGTTGCTAATACCGCTGATAATTGCGTAAGATTCCACATTAAGCGCTTTGTGCGACAAAACTACGCTTTTGGGAATGTCGACAGTACCGCTACTGTGCATTATTACAGCGTCATCACAACCGCAAACATCCGATTCGGCAATATCCGTACGCGCATAATTCAAAAAACGCTTATACGTCATAAAATCGCTTTTTAAATTGCTACGCAATTTGTGAGTAAACGTCTTGTAAAATGCTCCGACAATAGCATTTAGATTGTCATGCGCGCCGCACAGAACAACTTGTCCGCATATCGTTTTGAGTTTATCGGCATATGCGTTAACTATCCCGTCAAATACGAAAGTAAGTCTACTTTTTGTCTGTTCGCAATATGCGGAAATTTGAGATACGGGCAGTAACGGGTGCACCAAATTGACCGTTACTCCGCATTTTGCCGCAGCATAAACCAAATAAACCGCTACGGGCATATTGGGAAGAGCAACAGTAATGCAATCGCCTTTTTTCAATCCATAACCGCAAATTGCCGCTGCGCACTTATCTACATTGGCAAAAAGCGTCTTGTAAGATACTTTTTCTCCTGCAAAATACAAAGCCTTGTTTTTGAAGTTTTTACTGTTGTAGCATTCTTTCAAATAAGAGTACATACTGCAATCTATTCCGCTCATATCACAGTACCCCCCCCACGACGCCTAACAAATATATAAATCCGTACATAACTATTTGAGAACCGAAATATATAACCAAAGAGTGTCTTCCGCAAAAAGTAAAAGGTGCAACCCACTTTTCATTAACTGTCGGAAATAGCGTCGATTTTTCTTTATATAGTTTTTTACCAAAAAAAGCGCCTAATAAAAACCAACCGAAATATGGGAAAAATGCCAAATAGTCTCCCGGCGAAAACTGAGCCGCATTGGTAGACTTTATAAGAAAAGCAAATATGCCCAAATCGTCGGCAGGATATTTGTCAAAATAGTAGCCGACAATAAGCGAAATCAACAACAAAACGGCACAAGATACGCCGTAAATATTTTTTTGCCAATTTTTTTTGAGTTTAGTTCCGATAAATTCAATACCCGACCATATCAAACACGAAAAGGCAAGTACGTGTATTACATTAAATACTATCAAAACTCTACTGTTATTTACAATAGTGGAAACTGCAAAAGTCACGGCAGAGAATGCAATTGCAAATATAGTCATCTTTATGCCGCGTTTTACATTACTGCGGGAAAAACTGCTACTCACACCGGACAGTAATACAAACATTGTTATAAATGCAACATGAGTCACTTTTTCCAATTTACCGAACACTGTTATACTACTGCGGTAAGACTCGGCAATACTTAAAAGCCATTTGAAAAATGCCGAATTATAATAATTTTTGAAGGAAATCACATCCCAAAAAAAATGGTCCATAACTACAAACAAAATCATTAAACCGCGCAAAAAATCCACTTCCCAAATACGTTTGGGAGCGAGCGAAATTACTGCCGAATCACCAACGGTTTCCGCATCAATTTGTTTGCATTGGGTTTGTTGAGACTCACTTGCGGTTTGTTCCTCCAAGTTACTCTCAAATTGATTTTCTTCTGTAATTTTCAATACTTATACACCTCGTCTATCACTCCGCCGCCAAGACACTTTTCCGCATCGTAAAATACACAATATTGTCCCGGCGTAACGGCACGTTGTTTTTCATTAAACTCAACACGCACTTTTCCGTCAGATAAAACTTTTACACTTACCGCTTGCTCTGACTGACGATAACGAAACTTTGCAAAACAAGTAAAACTATCTGCGGGTTTTTGTGGAATCCAATTTACACA
>JAMPHX010000099.1 GCA_023663205.1 Corallococcus sp.
GACTGCGTCGCGATTTGTACAAATAAGGGGCAAATGATATTTGACAGAGTAATAATTGCGACAGGCGGGTGCAGTTACCCCTTGACGGGTTCTACCGGCGACGGTTACAGATTTGCCGTGAAACTTGGACACAGCGTAATTCCGCCCAAAGCAGCCTTGTGCGAATTGCCGCTTAAAGAGTCGGTTTCAAGTTTGGAAGGACTGTCGCTGAAAAATGTACAATTGAACGTATACGTCGATGGCAAAGCAATTTTTGAAAAATTCGGAGAGGCACTGTTTACCGAAAGCGGTTTGAGCGGTCCGATAGCGCTGACAGCATCAAGCATTGTAAATAAATATGCAATAAAAGACATCCTTTTGGAACTTGATTTAAAACCAGCGCTATGCGAGTTTATCTGCAATAAACCAAGTATCGAAGAACGTCTTCTCAATGATTTTGCAAAATACCCTAAGCGCGAACTCAAAAACATATGTAGCGGTTTGTTTCCGGATAGATTGGCAGATTACGTTTTGGCATATTGCGGGTTGAACGGTAACCTGCAATCTTGTAATATTACTTCCGCACAAAGAAAAACCCTTGCGCATACCGTAAAACACTTGCGCTTTACTCTTGCAAAAGAAGGCAATATCGAACATTGCGTAGTTACATCCGGAGGAGTTTGTGTGGACGAGATAAATCCGCGCAGTATGCAAAGCAAAATTTGCGGTAGAGTATTTTGGGCAGGCGAGGTTATAGATGTTGATGCGTTTACCGGAGGATTTAATATGCAGATAGCGTTTGCGACTGGATATGCCGCCGGATTACACAGTGCCAGCGGAGAGGAAAGATAATGATTATAATCAGAGGTGCAATTACTTGCGAGAATAATAAAGAGAGTATATATTCTCAAACAACGCTTTTGCTGAAAGAGATTCTGAAAAAAAACTGTTTGAGTAAAGACGACGTCAAAGGTGTATTGTTTACCGCTACGACGGATTTGGATTGTGCGTATCCCGCAACGGCGGCACGCAGTAATTTGCAATTCGATTTCGTTCCTATGCTGTGTGTCGCCGAAATGAATGTAGTAGGCAGTTTGCCAAATTGTATCAGAGTCATGTTGTTTGCTGAAGGTGAAACAAAAGACGTAAAACATTGTTATTTGGGCGGCGCAAGCGTATTACGTCCGGATTTGGCAGTAAAATGCAAATAGCAAGTTGACATTTTGTCGGCTATTTAATACAATTATTTGGAAGCAATGTTGATGACGGAGAATATGACAGACTGCGAATCCCGATTGCAGGAGAAAATTACGTAATTGAAATGAAATTTTGCGCGGCTAAAATCAGTAAATTACTTTACAAAAATAACCGCCGAGACACATATGCTATTGACGGTGAAGATAAGAATTGCAAATGTAAAATTGCTAAATGCTTCACAAATATATTTTTCAGTAATCAACAGCAGATACGCATTGAATATAACAATGCAAAGAGGAGCAACAATTGAATAAGTTTGTTTACGGACTTGCGCGTGTTTTAAGATATTTGGTGCGTCCGTTTTACCCCACAAAAATATACGGGCAAAAGAAATTAGAACAAAAACAATTGATATTGGTAGGAAATCACATATCCGCTTGGGACCCTGTGTTGCTTTACGCTTGGACCAAAACCCACGTTTCTTTTATGTACAAGGCGGAATTTCAACAAAACAAATTTTTACGTTGGGCTTTTGACGGATTGGAGTTTATTCCCGTAAACAGGGGGGAAGTGGATATAAGCGCAACCAAAACGGCAATGCGTTTACTTAAACGAAACAGAATATTGGGATTGTTTCCGGAGGGCAGTCGTAATCCCAATATCGATTGCCTTCTTCCGCTTAAAACCGGCACTGCTTTGTTTGCAATAAAGACAAAGTCGCCTTTACGTGCCTTTTATGTCTGGGATAAAGCAAAGATTTTCCGTAAAAGTTATTACATAATCGGTGAAGAATTTACTTTGGAAGAGTTTTACGACAAGCCCATTACCAAAGAATTATTAAATGCTGCGACAGAAGTCATAAGATTGCAAATGGACGGTCTGCGCATTAAATTAAACGGCATTATGGAAGAAAAGGGCATAAAGCACCGAAAGCGTACTCATAAGGAAATAGAAAAAATCAATGCATACAACGCTAAGCACCACAAACCGTTTGCCGAAAAGGTAACAGAAAAAGTTTATGTTGAAAATCCGGACGAGAATAAGTGCGACGATAAACTCGGTGGCGATATTTCCAAATGAAATTTTATATTTATAAAAACTACGGATTTTGCAGCGGTGTAAATAAAGCCGTCAGCCTTGCAAAGAGAAATGCCGAAAATAAACCTTTGTATGCTCTCGGCGAACTTGTTCACAACGAAAACGTATTGCGCGAACTTGAATTGCTTGGTGTACTTACCGTAAAATCACCGCGTGATATTCCCGTAGGGCAGACGGCGATAATAAGAGCGCACGGCGTTTCTCCGGATATAATCGAAGAGTGTAAACAACGCAACTTAAATATTATAGACGCTACTTGTCCGTACGTGGCAAGGATTCAAAAGCGTGCAAGAGAGTATTATCTGCGCGGTTATCAGGTTATTCTTGTAGGCAATGCAGAACATCCGGAAATTGTAGGTATAAACGGTTGGTGCAACAATACGGCAATACTTACCGACGGTAAAACAAAACTGCACGTCGGCAACTGCGAAAAAGCAGTAATTATGTTTCAAACCACATTTGACAGTGCTCTTTATCAAAAATCATTACAAAATATTTTAATTGATAATGTAAAAACGCTTGAAATATTTAACACAATTTGTTATACTACCATTGATAGGCAAAATTATGCCCATTTTGTCGTGCCTAAAAGCGACCTTGTCGTTATAGTAGGCGACCGCAACAGTTCTAACACAATGAAACTGTACGATGTGGCGGTCAAATACGGTAAAGACGTATTGCTGTTATCCGATTTAAACGTGCCCGATGTTGACCTGTCGAAATATAATATTATCAGTTTTATATCTGGTGCATCAACTCCGAAAGAGTTGATGGAGGGGGTTTTGGAAAGAATGAGTGAAATCGCAAAAGAGAACGTCGAAATCGAAAACGTATCGTCTAACGAAAGCGCTATGAGCAAAAACAAAGAAATGTTTGCCAAGGCTGTTTCGGAAATCAAAGAGGGTAAAAGATACCGTGCCGGACAGCGTGTAAAGTGTCGTTTTGAGTTGTCGGACGATAACGGAGTATACGTTCAATTGGACAACTGGAAAGGTAATGCATATATTCCTAACGAACAGTTGACGATGGAAGATGATTACCTTGCAGTTAAAAGCAGTCTTAAACAGGGAGATGTTCTCGATTGTTTAGTGCTTTCAACCGATAACGGTAAAATCATGCTATCCAAAAAAGCGATAGAAGAAAGATTCAAGGACGATGCGCTTGTAGAAGGTATCAAGAACGGCGAACAATTTGAAATAACCGTTGCAAAGACAGGAAAAGAGTGCTTGGTCGGGCGTTTGGGCAGTTACACAGTAATTGTTCACGCTTCGCAAATCAAACTTGGATTCGTCAAAAATTTGGAACCGTATGTGGGCAAAAAGTTGAGATTGATTGCCAATCCCGATAAAATCGACGAAACAAAAAAATTGATATTTGCAAGTCAAAAAGCAATTTTGCTTGCAGAAAAGCAAGAGAAAGAAGACGCCTTTTGGAACAACATAGAAGTAAACGAAATCGTAGAAGGCAAAGTGTTGCGTTTTGCCCCGTTCGGTGCGTTTGTGAGCGTGCGCGATTTCGATTGTTTGGCTCATACCTCGGATTTGTCTTGGGATAGAATTGTCGGTCCGGAAGATGTGCTTCAAGTTGGCGAAACTTACGAATTTGTTGTTTTGGCTTTAGATAGAGAAAAGAACAGAGTTTCTTTGGGCTACAAGCAATTGCAACCCAAACCTTGGGAAATCGCTGCTGAAAAATACGCGGCAGGCAGTATAGTAAAAGGTAAGGTCGCTCGTATAATGCCGTTTGGCGCTTTTGTCGAATTGGATAGCCACATTGACGGTTTGTTGCATATTTCAAACGTGTCTTGGGAATGGCTTGACGACATAAACAAAGCGTTGAAAGTGGGCGATGAAATAGAAGTGGAAGTTTTGGAATTCGATGCCGAGAACAAACGCATAACGCTGTCGCGCAAAGCGGTATTGCCAAAGCCTGAAATGAACCACAGCACTTCGGAAGAATAATAATTGCTACGTACCGTTGACTCGGCGTATAGACGACTCCGACTTTACGCTGAGTTTGCGGCAAATAAAATATAGGAGGAAAATCAAATGCAAGAAATGTCTAAACAAGAAATTATTGCCAAATTCGGCAGAAAAGAGGGAGATACGGGGTCTCCGGAAGTTCAAATTGCTTTGTTGACCGTTCGTATCAACCATCTTACAGAACACTTGAAGACGCATCAAAAGGACCATCATTCACGTCGCGGTTTGTTGCAAATGGTAGGTCGCAGAAAGGGACTTTTGGATTACTTGAAGTCAACCGACATTGAGAAATACAGAAAAGTTATTGCGGATTTGGGACTGAGAAAGTAAAGT
>JAMPHX010000009.1 GCA_023663205.1 Corallococcus sp.
TTACGGCATTATAAACTTTTAAGTATTGTAATTTACAATTTATCGGGCAGATAGCAATAAGCCGAAAGCAATTTAATATTTTCGCTCTCGGCTTTTATAGTGTCCATAAAAATGTGTCAGTGTATAAATTATTGTTGTTTTCCGTTCAGTACGTTTGAGTATTGTCCGTGTATAGGCAATGCGTGCGCTAATAAAAAAGTTGACGGGTTTTGTCGAGTATGCAAAAAATATGGCAATCAGTATGCGCACGCGTCAAACTAAGCAAAATCGGCGTAAATCGTTGACATTATAATAAATTGATTTATAATAATAGCGAAGTTGGCAGAACTGCGAAATTTATTCGATGTGTACAAACTCGTATGCGTAACCAACTTTACCATTAGACGGATTATTGAAATCCGTCTTATTTTTTATACTTTTTAATTGTTTCTTTAAGTGTAAAAGCGTAATATCAAATAAAGATAAAATTCAATTAGCCCAAGAATATTTAATCGGGCAGGAGGAATATACTCTAAACAGTCGCATTTTGTTTTGAGCAGTGAAAAATTACAGTATATTATTGTACAAAAACAGCCCGTCGGTCTTTGTTAAGACAGACGGACTGTTGAGTTTGTATTGGCTATTATGTATACTTGTTTTCAATCGCCGTTTGCAGGTAATATGTGTACGAATTTTTGCATTGTATAATGCAAGATTGCAAACGTAATTGTCGGCGGGTACTACCGCTCGTATATATTGCAAAGTTTACAGCAAAGGAATGGAGGCAAGGTAACAGATATCGTCCCTGTCGGCGGCAGCGCCTTCCGCAAGTACAAATGCCTTTTTGCAAATAATCCCGCCGCACATTTCCACAAGTTCTTCAAGTCCCTTCAAACTGTTGCCGGTAGAAACAACGTCGTCGATTATGCCGACTTTTTTGCCGCTCAGAAGGTCTGCGTCGTGACGCGACAGGTACAGTTTTTGTTTTGCGCCGGTGGTTATGCTGGATTTGATTTTCACTTCCACGCCGTCCTGCATATACAGTTTCTTCGATTTGCGCGCTACGGCATAGTATTCGTGTCCCAGTTCTCGCGCAATGACGTGCGTAAGTTGCAGTCCTTTGCTTTCGGCGGTGAGAAGCACGTCGCAATCTTCTACAAATTTGGATAGTTCCTTCCCGCAATGTTCGGTCATTTCCACGTTTCCGTGCAAATTGAAAAACGCAATATTTACTCCGCTGGGAAGAGGCAGTATAGGCAACTGCGCCGAGTAACCGTGCAAATTTATTTCAAGATATTTCATTTTGCAAATCTCCTTATGTCGGCTTGTAAAGGTTCGCAGCCTTTGCCGACCAAAATATGTTTTATTCTATCACCGAATATCGGGTTTGTCAAATTACCGCTCGACGGAGGCTTTCTTCCGTGCCAAACGGCATTGCGTCAAACTTGACGCTATTGTCCGCTTATTTGCAATCGAGCAGGTACGATACCAAATTTTTGATTTCTTCCGTATGGTTCCCGTAGACGATTATGTGGTGATTGCCGCAGGGCGTTTCCAAAAGTTCGGTTACGGGAGTATCGAGTTGTACTTCTATCTGCGTACGGCACAAATTTTTGTCGTCAAGGTTACGTATTATTTTCCCGCCGCAAACAAAGTAGCGTTTGAGGTCGGCGGACATACGGAACACGGTAACATCGCATTGCTTCATTTCGCCCTTTACCGCAACGCCTATTCCGCTTTCGAAGTGCGTATCGAAGCGGTAACTTTCAAGCATATCGAAGGGTACGGTGCAGTGAGCAAACACAACCGTGTTGTTTTCCGTATTTATGCGCGACGGGTTTGCTTGGAATGAAGATTGCCCCGTTACGACTTTTACAATCAACATGGAAATCATTGCCGCAATGTCGCCTTCGCAAACTGCGACAAGATTTTTGGCGTTACACTCGGCAAGAGCAAGACATCCCGTTGCTTTAAGCGACGGCAACAGGTCAAAGCACCTCAGCGTGTAACCGTCGAGATTGTGTTGTTGTGCCGTTTCTTCCAACGCGCGGTAAATTGCAAGGGATTTTGCCGCATCGGATTTTGCAAGACTCGCGTATTTGTCGGGAATACTTGTTTCGGCAAAAAGTTGCACGGCGCGCCGTTCTATTTGTTCAAGCGGTATGTTTTCAAGAGTTATGCCGAGTTTTTCCTTAACTTCCGAGTAATCGGGTACCGAGGAAATAAGCCAATCGGACGGCACGCCCACAACGCCCAGTTTACAGTGTTGCAGTTTGTGCCGAGCATGGAATATCTTTGCCGCGCTTTTTATGCGGGAAGCAATGTATTTTGCGCTTCCGTGCAGAACTTCGCCCCTTATTCCGCGGTTGTTAAGATAGGTGAGTATTTCCAGCGACGCAGCCAGACTGTTGTTGCTGCCGTTTGTCAATATGTAGTATGGAGGTTTAATTTTGTCAAAGTCCTTGATAAACAATCCTTCCGAACCGCCCGTCTGCACAAACAAAAGTTTTAGGTCGCAATCGTAGTCGTCAATTGTCGTCGGCGTCAATTTTCCGCCCAGTTCTGTTTCCACGGACTTTACAAATTCCGCAATTTCTTTATCGAATAAAGGCGAGTGTTGCAATCTCGATTTGAGCGGATAGTATTTGATATTCATGTTTTTCTCCGATATGTATTTATTTCAAATCACCTAACGGACAGCGTTAGGTATTTAATGTGGTTTCGCGCCGCAACGGAACAGTCGGCGGCTTTTTGAACGGCGATATTGCGATATCGCTTCGCTATGCCGCAAAGCAAATGCTTACCCGCATTTTGTACAAACCGTTTTGGCGTAATAAGCAGACGGTCGTTTTGCGCCGTATCGGTATGTCAGACATCAAGCGTAGCGAATATATATCCAATATTAACATTTGCTTAGCAAAAAAGCAATAGGTTACGCAAAATCTTCTTGCCGATTTACAATAGGTTGAAAGAAAACAATTCTAATTTGGGTGTTGATAAGCGCACTTGCTTTGAGCATAATAGTATCGGAGTCAAGTTTATTTAACGTCTCGGGCAATCGGCGCCCCTGACACGAAAATAGACTCTGGCTCAATTTTTTATTCCATTTTAGTTAAACCTATTACGGAAATAACAGCAATGGCAAAGATAAAGTGCGAAACGCATACCCGCATAATGTTAAGTCGCAATTAAATCGGACAATCGGTAGTTTCGGTGTCACTCACCCGAACAAATATTTTGCAGTTGACTTTTGGTGCGGTAAACTGTACAATAACCTCACACAAAATAATACGGGAGATAACTATGAAAGCAAAAAAATCAATATATATTGTACTTACGGCGTTGATATTGTGAATTATCGTATCGGGCATTGTTGCGTGTATGCCGCAGCATTAGCACACAATGTTGAAACACGCAGCAAAAGACCCTTCCTGTAAGGAAACGGAAAATATCGAATATTGGTATTGTTCGGATTGCGGCAAGTATTTTGCCGACGAACAGGGTAAAACGGAAATTTCCGAAACGCAAACGGTGCGTGACAAAACAAGCCACAAAGACGAAAACCGCGACTGTGTATGCGACGATTGTTCGGAGCAACTTCAACACGTCGAAACAGACGGGGTATGCACTGTGTGCGGCAAAACGATTGGGTATACCGAGGGTTTGAAGTTTTTGCTTAATCAAGACGGAGAATCCTACTATGTATGCGGAATAGAAGATAAAACTACTTCGGAAATAGTAATTCCCAAAGTTTATCAAGGCAAACCCGTCACACGTATAGGCGAAAGCGCGTTTGAAGGTTGCGACGTTTCGAGATTATCTATTCCGCAAAGCATAACCGGTATAGGAGCATCGGCATTCAAAAACTGCGGTTATCTTACTAAAATAATGTACAATGCCGCGGAATGTGCCGATTTGCAGGCAAACGATTATGTTTTTGCCGGTGCGGGAATCAAAGGCACGGGCATTACAATTACGATAGGCGCGGACGTACTCAAAATTCCCGACTATCTGTTTATGATTGATGACCGTGCGGGCGAAGGCGCGCTGCACAATGTCGCAAGCATTGTATTCAAACAAAACAGCAAATGCACGACGGTGGGCAAATACGCATTTGTCTGCGGAAAGTTTGAAACCGTCAATATTCCCGCAAGCATAACAAGCATAGGCGAAGGTGTCTTTGTAAACTGTACTAATCTTGCAACGGTAACATTCGATAAAGACAGCAAATGCAAAACAATAGGTTTCGTGGCATTTTATCTGTGCGGTTCTTTGTCGGAGATAGTTATTCCGTCAAGCGTAACTGCCTTAGACCAAGGTGTGTTTGAATCTTGCGCAAAACTTCAAAGAGTTACTTTTGCGGGTGACAGTATGTGTTCGAGTATAGGCGACAGCGCGTTTTCAGGTTGTGTCGCGCTTGCGGAAATAGTGATACCGTCACGCGTCGAAACGGTAGGTACCAATGTGTTTTTCGGGTGTTCTCTCACAATCAAATGCGAAGCGGCAAGCAAACCGAGCGGTTGGAATGTCAACTGGAACCCCGATGAGTGCGCGGTGGTGTGGGGTTACAAACAAGAGACTTTGTAATCGTTATTTTGATAATATAATTGCCGAGAGCAGATACGTGCTCTCGGCAATTTGTTATTATGGGGTTTCTGCAAACGATTTTGTGCAAAGTTCCGACGGATTATGCGCAGTAATTGCTTGGCGCAACAATACAATATAGATGTGCCGGCAGACGTCAATGTATATTTTCAAAATCTCTTTTGCGGCATTTATTTGTTGTCGCCGCTAAATTGAATTGAGTATTCGGCGCAATGACGACAGGCAAATAGCCGTGCAATTTATAAGTCAATCCAAGTTGTTTTTAAATCCTTGTAAACTCTGCATTTTTGCGCTGTAAATTTCAATATGCAGTAGTCGGGGTCGGTTTTGCCTTTTTTGTAAAACACAGTATCGCCCATACGCCAAATTTCGTCTTTGATGTTTTGGTCGGTCAATACCTGCATTGTCCCTACAAGCATAACTCCCGTGTAACTGAAACGCCCGCGTTTATAAAAATATATACACGCTTTTTCGTTGGCATTATACTGTGAAACTCTCATAGAAGAAGTGTTGGTGCTAAAATAAAAATTGCCGCCGTCAATCTTTCGCGGTGCAAGCATCGCTTTTGTATTAGGAAAACCGTTTTCGTCAACCGACGAAATTACAGCCGTTTTCTGTTTTGTTATAAAGTTGTAAAGTTTTCTTTTGTCATTTGGGTTACCATTCCTGCAAATTGTAATTCGACATAATTCTAATCTAATATTTAACGGCTTGTTTCTAAAACGAATACTCCAAACCGTAACAGCGATTGTCTATTTCTTTTTGAAGGTAATCGTAACCGTTTTCGTTTACGATTTCAAATCCGCATTTTTTATGAGTATTGAGCGAAGCGGTATTGTTCTTTCCTACACAAACGCATATTTTGAAATGTCCTTTTGACTTCAATTCGTTTATCACCGAACTCAAAAGTTTAGTTGCATATCCTTTTTTGCGAAAGTTCGGCGAGGTTTCCAACGCTTCTAAGTAATAAAAATTATCCTTTATGTAATTTAATCTTAGCGCACTTACCCAATTGCCGTCCTTTTCCCATACATAATAACAGTTTGTTCCGTTTAAAAACTCGGTTTTTATGTAATTGCAAAAATCGTGTTCTACTTTTGTTACCGCTTCGACTTTGTCCGCGATTTCCGGATAAAAATAATCCGTGTTTTCCAAATTGCCCTCGGCATAAATTGCCATTAGTTTATTAGCGTCTAAGTCATCGGACTGAATAATCTTTATCATCATAGTGGTTTTGCTCCGCTAAACTATATTTATAATCGAGTCATAGTGTACCTATTCAAACCGCGTTGTGGCTGTTTTTTTTCGTTCAATGCTTTGCCTGCTACGTTCGACTTTACCGAAGTGCAGCCTCGGCTGCGTTGTTTTGCCTTGTACTGTATTGATTCAACAGATTGATTGTATCACAAACGCAATTGATTTTCAACCATATAACTCCGTGAAAAAAAGGCTCAGTTGCGTGTACTTGATATAACGAGCGCGCCGCGTTTTCTGCGTGCAAGATTTACGCAGTTTCGGCAGTAAGTCTTTAATCGAATATGCACCGAATATTCATACATAATAAAAAGGCAACAATTGAACTGTTATGTTGCCTATTTATTGGCGTTCGCAACTGCGTTGCTCGACTGAAAAGAAAAAATACGAACGCACTTTGACGTGTGTTCGTTCAATTTTCTAATTGGCGGAGACGGTGGGATTCGTCGGTCTGCGTAGCAGCGGGGAGGGAGCGTAGCGACCGATACATAATTCGGACTGTCCCTCTCGGGTTAAGACTGAGGCGACGAAGCATAAGGAAGCAAAGAAATAAGGAACGTGTTTTTACGTTCCTCTTGCTTTGCGACCCACAAGCAAGTCGCCGTATGGCGGAGACGGTGGGATTCGAACCCACGGACCGGTTCGTCGCCGGTCAAACGATTTCGAGTCGTTCCCGTTATGACCGCTTCGATACGTCTCCGTATTATTAAATTGTTAAGCGGCAGCGATTTTATGCCGAAATTATTTTACGGTCGGCTTTCGCTGCGCTCGGCTGAGAACCGCTTTGAACCTTAACGGCACAAATACTGTTAGGTTTTTTGCGCAAATTGCAATAGTTGCGGCGTTTGCGGTTACGTGGCAGTTACCGCCACGAAATCTTTGTGCAAAACCCGCTAAGAGTTGCCGCTATCGGTTTGTTTTGTTCAAAACCGAATACTATAATACTATATTGCCGTGCAATTGTCAAATCTAAAACGACAAATAGTGTTGCGGCAATTTGGTATAAAAACATATTACGGCAAAGGAAAACGGGCGTAAATGGCAAATACCGTATGCTTTGCGTTAGATTGCCTGTTATGCGAGAGGCAAAACAATTGTGCGGTAGTGTACATTTATGCGGGTATTGTCTGCGGTAGGTTTAGACCGAAATTATCACAAAAGATGATTGTACTCGGCACAAATATTTGCGCGGCACATTTGCTATCCGTCAATGTTTTTGTTATCGGAAGCAAGCGCGGCAATGTTATCCGCTATTGTCAAAAAGCGGTTTTTGTCTGCTTGCGACAGCGAGCGGTAAAAGTCCATCAAACGCTTTTCGTCTTTTGAAAGTTTTTCGCCCAATATTTCGATGTTTCCCGTAAGGTCGTTTTCTCTGCCAAGCAGATAGTCTGCCGAAATGCCGAACGCATCGCAGATTTTAATAATTTGCACATAGGTAGGTTTGATATCCTTTGTCAACCAATGACTGACAGTAGAAGCGGGAATATTTGTTTTTGCAGCAAATTCTTTCAAAACGCCGTTGCATTCGTAATCGATAAGTTCGCGTATCTTGGTTACTAACATATTTAACCCTCGATTGATATATGAAATTATTTTTACATAAAATTCATATGTTGTGTTGACGTATTGATATATGATATTGTATAATAAAGTCGAATTTGATATGTGAATTTGCGTAAACTTAACAAATCAAGATTATAAAAAGCGGTGCTATGCGATAATTTACGGGTCAACATCTTCCAAACACAATTTACCCTTTGAAACGATGACGTGCGGTAGGGCGGTCAATGCGGTATTTACGGAGAGTCTGCAAAGTTACCGAAAGTAAGATTTTGTACAATTATTATTTGTGTTCCGATTACGTACGGCTTTTGCGGTAAATCGGCATTATTATGAATCGTAAAATATATCTGCGACTAATTGTTTGCAACAGACAAAATTGAACAAACAAAGGTGAAAAATGGTAAAAATGTCGTTAAATTTGCTCAATATTGATACGCTTATTGAGCAAAACAACTACACAATCGAAACGCTTTCCGAGAAAATAGGCGTATCTGCGGCAGTTACCGAAAAGTATCTCAAAAGCAAAAAAGCAAAACTTACGTTTTGTATAGGTCTTGCTCGGGCGCTCAATACCACGCTTGCCCAAGTGGTTAAGCAGTAATTACAGTACTAGCAAACTGAGTATCAAAGGAATTGCAAGGTAAACGGCAAACCACAGCCAATTGCCCGATTTGACGGTACGCATTACGGTGTGTATTGCAACGCTGCCCGAAAGAAATGCAAATAATACTCCTGCCGCAATGACATACCACGGCGTGGTAATAGGAGTTTTGATAACTTCCAATATTTCTACCGCCGCGCCGCCGAGTATTACGGGTATCGAAAGCAAAAAAGAAAATTCGGCGCTGTCGGTTTGTTCGGTTCCGAACAGTTTGAGTACGGAAATCGTGCTTCCGCTGCGTGACAATCCGGGGAAAACCGCAACGCCTTGTACGACGCCGCAAATAAGTACGGGCAGCACCCCGCCGTCATCGAGACGGAACTTGGGTTTGTACAAAAAGTGCGACAGCAGTATCAAAACAATGGTTACTGCAAACCCGATAGGTAATGCAATCCCCGAGTAAATTTGTTCCGGCAAGAAGAACTTGACCACAAACGCAATGGCAAACGTCGGTATACTTGCAAGCAGTACGTACATTAGTTTTTTGTTTTTTATCGGATGGCGAAGCATAGAGGCTATGCTTTTGCGAAAAGCGATAATTACCGCAGCCAAAGTGCCGACGTGCAGCATAACGTCGAAAAACAAGTTGCCGTCTATATCGAATAGTTTTTGCGCCAAAATAAGGTGTCCGCTGCTCGATACGGGCAAAAATTCCGTAAAGCCCTGCAACAGACCCAAAAATATAGATTCGAGTAAAGTCACACATATCCTCCGCTTATATTTTACACTTTTTTGCCTGTATTTAGACTACCGCGCTGCGGCGGAAAGTATTTTGACGGAAATATTTTGTATAAGGTACGCGTCTTGACGCGTGCTTTTTGTTTTTGCTGTAATTGACGTAACGACGTCAATTTTCCAATGTCAACTCGGAATTTGCCGTTTATCGTGTGTTTTGGCAGTAAAGTTTGTAACTCAATGAAGTTTCAGCGGCAATAACGATACAGTAGCGCCCTATGCCTTGCAAGCAGCGGCGGTGCGCTTATTTATTTTACATTCAAATTTGTTTTGGGTATAATAAGAAAAAATTTAACGGTAATTTGTAGGAGGGGTATGTTGTATGTACGAGTATAAAGTGATAAGTTATGAGGTGAATGGGTCTGCAAATTTAATGAATAAAATGGCTCAGCAGGGCTGGCGAGTAATCGCTGTTTCGCCGAACATCGCATTAGGTTACGGGATTGTAATAACTTTTGAACGACCGATAAAGTAATTTGTATGGGATATCGACGGCGGTATAGTGCGTAAATAACCGCCAATTTGCGGCTAAAAAGCCTGCGTGGAATAAATAGCGGTTGGGTTGAGCAATTTGTTTACTTTTTTTGCAAAATATAGTAAAATTAAAATAATTTGTGCGGCACAAGCCGCGTTATACGGAGACGGTAAAAATGAAATTGGGTGTAGTAGGATTGCCTAATGTCGGCAAAAGTACGTTGTTTAACGCAATTACGCAAGCGGGAGCGGAAATAGCAAATTATCCTTTTTGCACAATAGAACCTAACGTGGGAGTCGTTGCGGTTCCTGACGAAAGATTGGATAAGTTGGCTGCGCTGTACGACAGCAAAAAGATAACGCCTACATTCTTGAAATTTGTGGATATAGCGGGGCTTGTCAAAGGCGCCAGCCGCGGCGAAGGGTTGGGCAACAAATTTTTGTCGCACATACGAGAAGTGGACGCGATAGTCCATGTGGTAAGATGTTTTGCAGACAGCAACGTAACGCACGTATCGGATAAAATCGACCCTGTTGCTGATATCGAAACAATCAACTTGGAATTGATACTTGCCGATATCGAAACGGTCAACGTCCGCTTGGCAAAAACTCGCAATATGATGAAGTCGGGCGAAAAGAAATACAAAATAGAAGCGGAAAATCTGGAAAGCATACTCGAACATTTGGAAAACGAACAACCGGCACGCACGATAGATGCGGATGACGAAGTAAAAGCGCTAATGAACGATATGTTTTTGCTTACTGCAAAACCCGTAATATACGCAGCCAACGTAGCGGAAAGCGATTTGGGCAAACCGAATAACGGTTTTGTAAAAGCGGTCAAGGAAAAAGCGGCGTCGGAAAATGCCGAAACGCTTGTTATCTGCGCAAAAGTAGAGGAGGAACTGTCCTCTCTGCCCGCAGAAGAAAAGCAACTGTTTCTTGACAGTTACGGCATAGAAGAAAGCGGACTTACGCGTCTTGTGGGCAAGTGCTACAAGTTGTTGGGATTGATATCGTATTTGACGGCGGGCGAAAAGGAAACGCGCGCTTGGACGGTGGAAAACGGTACAAAAGCGCCGCAGGCGGCGGGCAAAATCCATTCCGACTTTGAAAAAGGATTTATCCGCGCCGAAATTGTGCCTTACGAAGTAATGCTCGAAGCAGGCGGCTACAACCAAGCAAAGGAAAAGGGCAAGGTTCGCAGCGAAGGCAAAGATTACGTAATAAAAGACGGCGACGTGGTGCTGTTTAGGTTTAATGTTTGACAACGGTCGTTCGCGCGCGGCGCGGACGCGGTACGACGGTATGACAGTTGCAATCCGTGCGGATTTTGCCAAAACCACCTTGACTGAAAAGTCAAAACCGTGTCTGTGATGTGCACATTAAAACTGTTACAGCACTGTCGTACGGTTGGTTGAACATTAAAATCGGAAATATATATGAACGAAGAACACAGTGTGCAAACGGAAAAGTTAAATTTGGGACGCAAACTCGCTTTTGCCTCTGCCGATATATTCGGCGGAGGAAGTTTTAATATTATCAACTTTATGTTTGTACCGTTTTTGACTTTGGTGGTAGGCATACCGATGTGGTACGTTTCGGTTATTTTGCTGTTCAGTAAATTTTGGGACGGACTAATAGACCCGTTTATCGGCAAAATAAGCGACGCCAAACAACAGGGGAAATTCGGTAAGCGTCGGTATTTTATGCTTATCTGCGCGCCCTTTGTATTTATCGGTTTGATTTTGTTGTTTTTTCCGTGGAATTTGATAACCGACAGTATAGCGCTTAAAATCGTATTTGTCGTAGTCGTTTACATGATGTACGCAACGGCGCAAAGTTTTGTGCTTATTCCGTATTACGCGCACGCAAGCGAACTTACCGACAATTACAACGAACGCAACAAAGCAAATGCGGTAAGAATAACTTTTTCGTTGATTTCCAGCATAATATGCGTGGTCGTTCCCGGTATGATTGCTTCGCCTACTCGGCAAGACGGCGGCAGATGTTACATTGTCATGGCGGCGGTTTTCGGTACGGTTTTTGCAGTGTCTGTATTGATTACCGCCTTGTTTAGCCGAGAACGGATAGTTACGCCGGCAATTACAAGCCGAGTATCTTTGAGAGAATTTTTCAAACCGCTCAAACTCAAAACTTACCGTCAGTATCTCGGTATGCAAATGTGTACCGGCATGGGAATGGCTGTTATGAGCAGTTTTTTCTTTACATACTGCGACTTTTACATACGCCGCAACACGTATTTTGCCGTAATGAGCGAAGGCGTATCGCGGTTTCCGATAGCCACGGTTTCCGCGGCTTTGATGTTTGTGGCTCAGATATTCGCATTGCCGTTTTATTTGTATTTAATCAAGAAAAAATCCAAAAAATTCGCTTACGTCACGGGCGCGTTTATTTGGATTGGCGTTGCCGTCGCATTGTTCTTTTTGCCTGCCGAAGGCAAGATAGAAATAGTAAACGGCACGGCAAAGACTCTTGAAGGCACTCCCGATTATCTTATAATGATTTTGGGATTTGCAATAGGGTTCGGTGTCGGCGGTACGATGTTTGTTCCCCATTCCTCTTTCGGAGACGTTTGCGACGCGGGACAGTTGTATTTCGGAGAGCGCACCGAAGGAGCGTTTTCGGGGCTTACCAACTTTTTGAACACAACCGCACAGGCTGTTGGATTGTCCATTCCGCCTCTTGTAATTGCCTCGGCTGGTTATGTAGAAACGCAATACGTTTCGCTTGAACAGTATGCGTTATATCAAGCGGATTTGCAACTTGCGGAAAAGGAACTCGGTATGACTTTGGATAAGTTTGCCGTCAGTATAGGCGCAAACGTGCAATTGCAGCCTATGCAGCAAATGCCGTCTGCCCAACTTGCAATTAGACTTACAATTATACTTCTTCCTATCGCAATATGCGCGGTAGGCATAGCGATAGCGTGGAAATACAAACTGACGAGGGAAAGACAGGAACGTATCGTTGCCGCTCTGAAACTCGATAAAGACAGTCAAGAATATATAAAAACGCGGGACGAAATTCTTTCGGAATTGGGCTGCGCCCCGCTAAAAACTTCGGGGGGGGGAGACGAACAAAAGTAGCGATTGAATATAAAAAGCGTGCGCTGCACGCGGTTTTGGGTTGGCATAACAAACGCTTTGATATTCTTTACCGTTACCGACGTATAACCTATGATAAGTTTTACTGCACTGTACAGCGGAAGCGCGGGCAACTGTTCGCTTGTGCGCTCGGACAAAACAACCGTACTCGTTGATGCCGGTTTTGCTTGCGGCACGCTTGTACATTATCTCAAAGACGCGGGAGTATCTCCCCGAGACGTCGACGCCGTGCTTATCACGCACGAACACTCCGACCACATTAGCGCGCTTGCCAAGTGGACGGAGACGTTCGATACGCCGGTGTACTGCCACGCACGGCTTGCCGATGTGCTGAGGCAAAAGACACGTTGCCGCAATTTGCATCCTTTTGACGCGGAATTTTCTCTCAAAGATATTGCGGTGGATTTTTATCCGTGTTCGCACGACGCTCGGTATTGCTGCGGTTACCGGTTTTTCGATGGTAAAACTTATGTCGCTTCCGTTACCGATACCGGTTTGGTAAACAAAGAGTTGGTAGATTTTCTTATGCCGTGCGCAACCGTTATGATAGAAAGCAATCACGATGAAAATATGCTTTTACGCGGAAACTACCCCTATTTGCTCAAACAGCGTATTTTGTCGCCGCTTGGACATCTGTCCAATGCGCAAACGGGCGAAGTGCTAAACAAAATATTGGACGGCAGTGTCAAAAACATTGTTTTGGGACATCTGTCGGAAAGGAATAATACTCCCGAGTTAGCGTTTTCAAATGCGCTCGGAGTAATAGAAAGCAAGGGAATGGTGGAAGGCAAAGACGTACGGCTGTTTGTTGCCGACCAAAGGAAACGGGGAAATGTTATCGAATAACAACAGGACATATTTTGAAAAAAAAGACGGCGCGCGTGTATTTGCATTGCTTGTGGCGGTGTCGCTTACATATCAGGTAATTGTTTCGCTGTTCGGATACGACGGCAAAAATCCCGTTGCGTTTTGGCTTGTTTCGGGCATAATGTCGGTTGTGCTGGGCTGTTCGGCAATTGCGTACGCCAAGTTGACAAAGACGGATTTTGCCGCGTTTCACGTAAACAGAAGATTCAAAATCAAAGATTTGCTTTTTGAATTGCTGATAATCGTTGCGCTTATCAACGTAATGATACCGCTAAACAATTGGCTTTTGGATTTGATAGAAGGAGCGGGACTTAACAGACCCACGGTGGATATTCCCACCGAAGGGGCTCTAAACGTGGCGCTTTGCGTTATTGTTGCGTGCGTAATGCCGGCATTTTTTGAGGAGATATCTTTTCGCGGCGCAATAGCCTATTCATTTGCGTCATCTATGCCCAAGTGGAAAGCGGCGATTATATCGGGCGCACTGTTTTCGCTGTTTCATACCAATCCGGCGCAAACCGTTCATCAATTTGTTTTGGGTATGGTGTTGGCTTATTTTGCGCTCAAAAGCGGCAGTTTGTGGCTTTCCGTAATAGGGCACTTTTTCAACAATATACTTGCCGTTGTACTGTCGCTTACGGTCGAACCTACGGGAGTATACGATACTTACGGCTATTTATTTGCAATTGCGGGTATTGTGTTGCTTGTTCCTGCCGTTGCCGTGTACTTGAAGTTGTACGGCAAAGAGGACGGCGAATATACAAAGACAAAACTTCAATTTGCCGATATTGCATTTTTGTCGGTTGCGGTCGCCGCGTGCGCCGCTTTGTGGATAGCGGGGTTGTTGGCATGAAGGTCAAGATTGTCGCCGTCGGCAAAATAAAGGAATCCTTTTACAGAGAAGCCGTTGCGGAATATGCCAAAAGACTGTCGAGATTTTGCTCGTTTGAGATAACAGAGGTGGAGGAAAAAACCTTCAAGGGAGTACCGAGCGCGGGCGAAATCGACAAAATAATACGCGCGGAAGGCGAAACTGTTGCGTCAAAGTCGGCAGGATACATCATTGCCTTGGACATAGAAGGCAAACAATCGGGCAGCGAGGAGATAGCAAGGGAAATCGAACGTCTGCAATCCCATTACTCCTGCGTGACGTTTGTGATAGGCGGAAGTTACGGGTTATCGGACGATGTTAAGCGTATTGCAAATTTGCGTATGTCGCTTGGCAAAATAACCTTGCCTCATCAACTTTGCCGCGTTGTTTTGTGCGAGCAGATATACAGGGCGTTTACAATAATAAACAACGTCACTTATCATAAGTAGGCGATTTGTATTGACAAATTGCCTTGCAGGGAATATTATTAAACTAAGCCTAAACGGCTGCGGAGACTAAATGGAAATACTTTCACCCAAACAACTGTGGCAGGATTTCAATCCAGAAAGCGAGAATCTCGATACCGTCGTTATGAAAACGGAGGAATCGGGCGGAATAGTTACCCAACACGTTTATTTTACGGGCAGAAGCGTAAGCGACAAGGCAAAAAGCCGCGTTTACGGAGTTTTTTGTTACAAAAATACCAATTCCAAGAAGAATGCCTTGGTAGTAATAGACGACCCGTTGAAGCCGGTAGACGTAGACGAATTGCAGTATTGGGCGGAAAACGGTTTTGTGGCAATGGCGGTAGACGTCAAGGGCGTGTGCGAACAGGGCAGGTTTACCGTGTATCCCACGGCAATAGAGTATGCCAATTCCGATACGCGCGAAGACGATTTTGAAATTCGCGGTTCTGCCAAAAATACCAAATGGTACGAGTACGCCGTCAACAATATGCGTGCCGTAACATTTTTGTCGGAACAGCCTTTTGTAAAGAGCGTTTCGGTAATTACGGTAGGAAGGGGCAGCAAAATAGGTCTTATGGTGCTGGCGGTAGACAAACGTCTTACTTGCGGAGCCGTTGTTTTCGGCAATTTGTTCAAGGAGTTTCCTTCGGTAAACGCCGAGCAACTGAGCGTGTTCGATTTGGAAGAACTTGACAAAGAAGAAATTTACAGTCACGTAGAAAACAACGAAACCGAGCAGATTTGGACAATAGGGCTTAGTCCGCAAAGTTACGTTCCGCTGATAAACGTACCGCTGTACGTTGTGTGCGGCGGAAACAGCGGACAGGTAAATGTCGAAAAACTCAGTCAAACCTATTACCGCACCAACAAAAAAAGTCGCCTTTTGATAATTCCCGATGCATTCGATTATCTGCCCAACTACATGACGGACTGTATTGTCAAGTGGCTCAAAGGCAAAACAAACGACGACGATATGACGCTATCGCAGGTGGATTTGAACGACGGCAAGTTGACGCTTGCTCTTACAAGTTCGCTTCCCATGGAGGAGTTGGAATTGTGGTATTGCCGTAACCGTAATTTGCGCGGCAAAAACTGGGTTGTAGCGCCGCTTAGACCTTCCGGAGAAGAAGGGAAGTATTACGGTACCTTGGATTTGTACGAGGAAAACTGCGATTTGTACGCGCTTGCAGTGGCAAACGGCGAGGTTGCCGTATCCACCGCGCTTTTACCTATTTCCACTAAAGGTCAGTTTGATACAAAACTCAAAACGTCGCTGCTGTTTACGGGAGAGGAGGACGTCAGATTTGTTCCTCTCAATTTTACCGATAAGTGGCACGGACGCGAAATAGAAATTTACAAATGCAAAGGCTATCTCGGCATAGTGGGCGAAAAGGGTTCGTTTTTCGGAACTTTTGCCATCAGAGATTCTGCAAACCGCAATGAGCAGGGCATACTTAGTTTTGATGTCTGCTGTGACGTAAAGCAAAAACTGCGCGTATACTGCGTGGTGGATTTCGGCGGCAAAAACCGTACGTATTCCGTCAACGTCGGTCTTATAGGCGACGGGAAGTGGCAACGCGTCATAATAAACAGCAGTACTTTCCGCGAACACGAGGGACACGCAATGAACGCCGACGACATTGCGGATATGCTGATGTTTTACGCCGACGACAAGTTTATAATAAACAATGTGTCGCTTGTTTGATGTTTTCAAAACCAAACCTGCGCAAAATAACCGATAACCGTATGTTAAGAGCAAATATAGGAGATACTGTTACTACAAAGAAACCGCACGCTTGCGGAACCGACAAGTGGATTGTTACGCGCGTGGGCGCGGATTACAAAATAAAGTGCGTCGGCTGCGGACGTGTCGTGGAGTTGACAAGCGAGAAGTTTCACAAGGCGGTAAAAAATGTCGAACCTGTCGGACAAACAACTTAATAGCGAATCAGAGTCGCAAACCGACGTTACTTCGACTGAGGGTGAAGCAACAGTCAAACGCCGTGCGCCGATTGGGGAAAAGATACTCAATATTCTGCTTGTAATTTCGGTATTGATATTTGTATGCGTAATAGTCGTCAAAGGATTTTTGTTTTGTACGGTCACGGTGCAGCAAACCTCAATGACTCCGACGCTTGCGGACGGGCAAACGGTAAGCGTAAGCAAAGTCCGTCCTTTGGAACGCGGAAACATAGTGGTGTTCTACAAGGATGACGTTGCCAATAAGTTTTTTGCGGCGTTCGGCAATAAGGACAAAAAACTCGTCAAGCGCGTAGTTGCCGTCGGAGGCGACAAACTGTGGGCGGAATTGCAGTCCGACGGGACATATGCGTTCAGGGTAAAAACGCCGCAAGGCGACGTTTTGGACGAAACGGGTTATACATTCGACGGAAAGTCTGTTGAAATTCCCAATGTCGTTGCCGACAGATTGGGCAAAATGTCCGACCACGTAGGTTACGACAACGCGCTTGTAATAGATGAAGGGTATTTTTTTGCAATGGGCGACAACCGCAACGGCAGCGAAGATTCGCGCGGAGAGTTGTGGCAAGTACCGTATACGCGTTTGTTCGGCACGGTTATTTAATTTGATATTTGTAATTTTGCAAAGCAGTCTTGCCTGATACGGCAAGACTTTTTTATTGCGGTAAAGTTTGTATATTTTATTTTTAAACACACAACTTATTTGTATGAAGAACAACAAACCAATCGATTACTTGGATAAATTGCGTACTTTGTACGGTACGTCGGACGACTTCCGAGTGCGCACGTTAGACGCAGGCATTACCGTCAACGTGGTAAGTTTGGACACAATGTGCAGCGACGACAAAATAACGGAATATGTAATAAAGCCGCTTGTCTGTTTGGGCGATGTGCAAAGCGCAAAAGACGTGGAGAAAAAAATATCTTTCGGTGTTGCGGTAAACAAGTGTGTCAGTTTTGACGACGCCGTTTCCAAATTTCTTAACGGTCACACGCTCATAATATGCGACGACGGGTGTCTGTCGGTAGATACGCGTATCGAAACGGGCAGAAGTGTAGCCGAGCCGCCTACCGCTCTTGTAATGCGCGGTCCGCGCGAAGGCTTTGTGGAAGATATGAAGGTCAATTTGACCCTCATTCGCAAACGGCTCAAAACAACTCAACTCAAAACCGTCAACGTATCTGCGGGCAAGTTTACCGATACGTCAATCTGCGTGTGTTACTTGGAAGGCATTGCACAGCAAAAAATCGTCGACGACATAATACAGCGAATAAGCGCAATAGATATTGACGGAATATTGGATAGTAGTTTTGTTGCGGTGTACCTCGACAAACAAAAATCCGCGCTGTTTCACCGCGTTGGTTCTACCGAAAAGCCGGACGTCGCGGTAGGCAAATTGTTAGAAGGCAGGGTGGCTGTGATAGTAGACGGTTCTCCAATGGTGCTTACCGTCCCGTATTTGTTCATCGAGGATTTGCAAAGTCCGGGGGATTATTACGAAAGCGCGTCGGTAACGTCTTTGGGGCGTATACTGCGCTTTATAAGCGCGCTTGTATCGGTGCTGCTGCCGGCGCTGTTTGTGTGTCTGCAAAAGTACAATTACCAAATAATCCCCCTCAAATTTTTGATAACGATACTAAATGCCACCGAGGCAATACCCTTTTCGCCGCTTACGGAAATGCTTATTGTAATAATAATTTTCGATATTCTGCGCGAAGCCAACTTGCGTATGCCTACTGCCGTAGGTATGTCGCTTTCGCTTGTAGGCGCAATAGTTTTGGGCGATGCGGCTGTTCAGGCGGGCGTATTGGGTGCGCCGGCGGTAATGGTGGGCGCGCTTTCGGGCATAGGACTGTACACAATGCCGGAAAACACTCTTATGCTATCTATTTTGCGTTTGACTTTTACCTATATAGGCGGTGTTGCGGGCTTGTTCGGCGTAGTTATTGCGATGCTTGCGCTTATTGTATATATGGTAAGTCTGCAAGAGTATTCCGCGCCGTTTGTCGCGCCTTATGCGCCTTCGGTTGCAAGCGACAAAAAGGACGCGGTTATGCAAACGTCCGTAGACAAAATGACAAAGCGTCCCGATTCGTTTAAAAACGACAACAAGGTTAGGAGAGGCAAATGAAAAACGAAATTACGGTAAAACAAACTTCGCTAATACTTATGTTGGTAATAACCGGCGGCAAATATCTTTCGCTTCCGCGTATACTCGCCGAACAGGTGGGGCGGGACAGTTGGCTGACTGTTTTGATTTTGCTTGCGGTGGATTTTATATGTTTGGCGTTTTTTCTGTGGGCAATAAAGTTGAACAAAAACAAACTTTCGTTTTATCAAACGCTTTCCGCCACAGTCGGAGCAGTGGTATCCAAAATTATTTTGGTAATATTTGCGTGCTTTCTTGTAATAAGGGTAGTGGGTATGTATTCTGGAGTATACCAACTGTTTGTAGCCACTTTCGGAATACGCACCAATTGGTTCGGATTTATTCTGCCGATAGGCGCGCTGGTTATGTTTTCCGTTTCGCGCGGAATGCGCGCAATAGGACGGCTCAATCAACTGCTGTTTGTATTGATACTGCTTTCGCTTGTTGCCATTATCGTCACTCCCGCAATGCACATACAACTTTCCGAGTTGCAGCCCGTAGCCGAGGACGGCTTCGGCAAGATTTTCAAAACGGCGGCGGTAAACAGTTTTTGGTTTTCCGATTACGCATTTATATATTTTATAATGGGCGACGTCAAACGCGAAAAGCGTGTATTTACGCCTGCTTGCATATGCTTTGCCGCAGGCGCAGCGCTTACCGTGGCAATGTATATTCTGTTTACGGGCTTGTACGGAGATATGATGCAGTACACAGACCTCGCAATGAGTAAGGTTAGCCAATTTTCCATTACGGCGGCAACAAGCGGCAGACTCGACTGGCTGTTTGTTACCATTTGGACAATGTCGATGTTTATCAAGATTACGGTATTTACCTTTTCTCTGTACAAGTGCTTTGAGCATTTGTTCGGAATAAACGAAAGCAAATTTAATCCTTGGCTGTGTATCGGAGTACTGTCGTTTGCTTTGCTGCCGCTGTTTGTCACTGCGGAAACGCTCAACAGAGACGTAACAAAGTATTTGATGTATCCGTTTTGGATTATTCAGTATGTACTGCCGTTATGTATGCCGCTGCTTGTCAAAAAGGCAAACGACAAAACTGATTTGCAAAAAATTCCTTTTGTCAAATCCAACGACGTGCCTGTCGGCAAAAAACGCAAAAAGGCGGTGAAAGCAATTGAACGGTAAAGTTAAAAGTAAATTGATATATTTGGCTGTTGCCGCGGCGGTAGTGTTTATGTCGATAAGTTTTACGGGGCAGGACGTATCTTCGCGCGAGATTATTATCGGCTTGGGCATCGATTACAGACCGGAAGAAAAACAGTACGCCGTCATTGCGGAAGTAGTCAGTCCGTCGGGAGGCGCAAGTCAACAAGTGGGGACTTTCAGCAAAACTATTTACGGTAAAGGCGAAACTATGGAAACGGCGTTTACGGATATGTATGCCGATACGGGAATGACGCCGTCGCTCGGACAATGTCAGTTGCTTGTTTTGGGCGGCAGTTTGTATCTCAATACCGACGTCAAACACGTAGTGTCGTACTTTTCGGCATACGACGCATTTAAGGATAGCGCAAATGTTTGCGTCACGCAAGACGACGCCGAAAAACTGTTTCAAACGCAAATGCCCCTTTCAAGCAGCGTATCGCTTGCCGTTACGCAATTGCTCAACCAAGGCAGTTCCGTCGGGTTTACTTCGCATTACCTAATAGACTTTATCAAAAGACAAATAGACGGAAGCAAGTGCTCTTGCGCCAATTTGATTGAAACCGTCAGTCAGGAAAACAAAGCCAACAAGGATGACAGCAATCCCGATATGCCAATGTGTTCCTACGAATGTCAAAGGATTGCGGTATTTAAGGATTTCAATTACGTTGCCGCGTTGGATGAGCAGGCAAGCAGAGGATATGCGCTGCTATCCGACAGTACGGGTCAGGTTTTTACCGTTGAAAACCAAAATGCCGAAAAGTATCAATCCAAAACCACTACTATCGGAGTAGGAGCCAAAAATGTTTCGGATAGTTACCAAATGGAAAGCGGCGCGCTGCACGCGCAATATAATTTGGAGTTGGGTATGAAAAGCGTCCGTACCGGACAGATAAGCAAAGGCGGCAAAATATATCCGCGTACCCGCCCCGTAATCAGTAACGACGCGCTTGAACAGGCGGCACGGCAAGCCAAAGAGGATATAGAAACATTTTTGCAAGCACAGCAACGGTACAATGTAGATGTAATAGGCATACTCGGAGGATTTCACCGTAAGTACAAAAAACAATGGAATGAAATAAAAGACTCTGTTTCTGTTTCGGATATAAACTATGACGTTTCGATAGACGTGTACGAAGACTGATACCGTCGACTTGTTGTTATTTACACAAACGGCGTATATGACAGACGCAAATGACGCCGTAAATACAATGAGGCAGCGACGCCGAAATTTGGTGCAAATTATGCAATGTAAACGGCGTCGGCATGTCTTGTAAGATATGTGTATGGTGGTATATGTGTGCGGTTCAAATGTGTAAATATTAAATTTGCAATTTGACGGCAAGTTGTCCGCAGTGATTCACGGCACTGCGGACAACTTTGTTGTAACGGAAACTTTGACGTTTATCATACCTATTGCGTTAGACCTTAGCGCAAAAATAAAAAAACAGTTTATATACTCAAAACGAATATCGATAGATTATAACTTTACACAGTAATATTTTGGGTTTCAAAGTATAGCGTCAGGTATTGTATTTTTACGGTAGGGGTGGTATAATGTGTTTGTAACGCTTTTACTCAAAGAAATTACCGTTATCGATTTTTACCGTACCTAACGTAAACTTTGCCGTTTTGCGTGCGGAAGACATTTATATTTGAAGATGACTTGTCGGTTTTTTCTTTGTAGTTATGTTTACGGTGTAGGTAATCGAAAACCAAATAAATAAAAAACTTTTGCCGCAAATGCGGCGCGGAGGAATAATGGAACTTACGCAATTTTTAAAAACTTCCTATACATCTTACCACGCAACTGCCAATTGCGAAAGAATCCTGTCGTCAAACGGATTCAGCCGCTTGTTTGACGGTATGAAGTGGCAACTGCAAGAGGGCGGAAAGTATTACATAGTCAAAAACGACAGTTCGCTTATTGCCTTTGTAGTGGGCGATTTGACGGAATATGCCTTCAACATAGTGGAAAGTCACACCGATTCGCCCGCTCTCAAAGTAAAGGGCAACACGCTTATAGACAGTCCCGAAGGCAAAAGAATAAACGTCGAAACATACGGCGGCGGATTGTTGGACAGTATGACGGACGTGCCTCTGCGCATTGCGGGACGCATTGTTGCCGACTGTGACGACAAACTTGTGCCTATGCTCGTCCAAAGCGACTACAATGTCAATATTCCGAGTTTGTGCGTACATCATTCGGACGCAGGCGACAGGACGGCGCTCAAAGTGCAAAACGATATGCTGCCGCTGCTCGGCAATGCGGAGGACGTGTATTCCACGCTTACCGACGAGGTTGTCGCCGATGCGGATTTATATGTCGTTTGCGACGTCGAGCCGTCGCTGTGCGGTGCAAGAGGCGAATATTTGGTTGCTCCGCGCATAGACAATCTGACAAGCGTTTTTGCGTCGCTTCAAGCAGTGTGCGCCGCAAATCCCAAAGGTATTGCCGTGTGCGCATGCTTTGACAACGAGGAGATAGGCAGTTTGACAAAACAGGGCGCGCGTTCGGCATTTTTGGAACAGACGCTCAAACGTATAAATAACGCTTTGGGTTACGGCAAAACCGATTACGCAAGGGCGATAGCCAACGGATTTTTGGTATCGTCGGACAATGCTCACGCAGTACATCCCGCTCATCCGGAAAAGAGCGATATTGCACAAAGGGTGTATTTGAACGGCGGCGTGGTAATAAAACATCACGTCAACTATTCGACGGACGGCGTTTCTTCCGCCATTGTCAAAACGCTTTTGGACAGACGCGGAATAGAGTATCAGGATTACTACAACCATTCCGACGTGCGTTGTGGCAGTACAATAGGGCTTCTTTCAAGTGCGCAACTTTGCATAAACTCGTGCGATGTCGGTCTTGCTCAACTTGCAATGCACTCGGCAACCGAAACGGTAGGCGCAGAGGACATAAATAAATTGAGCGAATTTATGCGAGCGTTTTTCGATTGTTCCATATCGGTAAATTACAGCGGAGAAATTCAAATAAAATAGTTTTAATTTGCAAGTTAATTTCGGCGCGTTATGCCGATTTGCAATCATACCCCTCGAATATTGTTCGAGGGGTATACGTTTTAGTTATTTTATTTATCTCGTTTTGTTAAACGTCAAAAGTTTTATTTTGCGGTATATGTATTTTGCTTGCAATAGGACGGTATGCGTCAAATCGGTGCGGCGAATTTCTGTCATTGCGGCAGTAGGCATTAGCACAAGATAATTGTTGGAGCGCGCAACGGCGGTCAATTTCTTCCACCGCCTATTACCGATAGTTTTGCCCAAGTTAGCGGTCCTGCAATTCCGTCTGGGTTCAATCCGTTTTCTTCTTGGAACTGTTTAAGCGCGGAGAGCGTTGCATTGCCGAATATGCCGTCTATGCTGCCTACGGGGTACAATTTGCTTTCCAGTTTGCTTTGCATATACTTTACGTAAGTTCCGCGCGAACCTTGTCGTAACGTGGGGTACGGCGGCAAAAACAGCAGATTTTTCCAAGTGTTTTGTCCGACTATTCCGTCATCCGTCAATGCGTTGTCGCGCTGGTAACGCTTGACGGTGTTTTGCGTGTTTTGTCCGAATATGCCGTCGATATCCGTTTCGTAGCCGTAGTTGTTAAGTACAAATTGCAGCAACATTACAAAGTTTCCGCGAGAAGATACTTTCAAAAGCGGATAGTTTTCCAACTTGCGCGCAATAAACGGCACTCCCAGATATCTGCAAACGCCGTTTGCCGCTTCGTCTCCCACTTCGGTTTGAAAATCCCAATCCAACATAAGTTTGGCTTCTTGCAGATTTGTCATAAATCCCGCTTCGATAAGCGTTGACGCGCAGTTGACGTTGCTCAGCATTCCGACATCGAGCGTCTGTACTCCCCGTCCGCGTTGGGTTGTTCCTTGGAGCAGACTTTCGTACACTTCTTCCGAAAGTTCGCGGCTGTTGTTTGCGCGCGGATTTTTGGGAGAGTAGTAAGTCGTAACTCCCGAGGCGGAGTTGAACGTCGTGCCGGTTCCGAATGCATTGTACGCAAACGTCACAAGAAGCGTTAGGTTTTGTCTGTTTACGCGCGTAACTCTTGCGGATATGCTTGTATCGGTAAGTTCGGGTTTTACGTCGAACACGCGGAACCCGTTGCGCAGACACGCTTCGATAAATTTGTTTTTGACAGGTCTGTTAAATTGGTTTTCGTAAATCTGACGGTTGAGGTAGGGCATTACGGGAGTGCGTTTGCCGAGCGTCGGCGGATTGACGCCGTGTTCGTCGTTTGCCCCTATGTAGTAAATTTCGTTTGCCAAAGTTTGTTCTCCTTGATATTTAGTTGTTTGTCGACTGCAAAAGTAAAGGACGTATTGCAAAATTCAACTGCTTGGCAAAAAATGATTTTGCCGATTTCGATTGTATTATATGCAGTATATATTTTATGCGTTACGTAAACGGTCGGATTTTGTGTGTTTACACAGAATGCGACTTTGTTTTATTTTACCGTCAAGTTGCGCCACGCAAATATATACGTCGCCATTGCTTTTGCGGTAAAATTTATTTTACTACGATTTATTTGTGATAATATTCGATTTTTTTGGGGGGGGCGGATAGGGCTGCAATGTTTACGGTTAGGCAGTAATCGAGGTAACAAAAATGCAATTTGCGGATTTGATAAATTCGAAATCCCGCGCTCGCCAATAATGATTTCAGTGACAAGAAAATACATAACAGTTAAAACTCGTTTTCCGTACAATACGGAGATATACGGTCAATCTAAAATGTAATTACGGTAGTGCAAGCACAATCCCTCCCCCCCCAAAAAAAATGTTGTAATGTCGGTGTTGTGAAAATTTCACAAAAATTGCCGTAATAAAAAAATATTTGTGTAATTACTTTACTAAATGTATTTTTTGTGATAGAATAGCAACGCTGATTTAATATAAAGAATATTTAATTCGACAATACGGAGAAATACCCAAGAGGTCGAAGGGGCGCCCCTGCTAAGGGTGTAGTACGGGTAACCGTAGCGAGAGTTCAAATCTCTCTTTCTCCGCCACGGCAAAAGAACCACAATATATTGTGGTTCTTTTGCTATTTTATTGCCATATATTGTGGTTTAGTTAAAATTCGGGTACAAATTAGGTACAAAAATTCAGATTTTGTCTGTTTTTCGTGATTTATGCAGTCTAATACGCGCATTGTTTCGTCGTTTTGCCCCATCGGGACGATAAAACCCTGCTTCGCGGCAATATTATCGTCGGCAGGCGTGTGTTTTGCAGATATGTTTCATTTCCCAAAACAGAACCGCAGAGAGCAACAAGTTTGGTTTTTTATGCAGTTTTCCGAAAAAAGTTGGCAGTGCTTATGCCGAAAATATTGACTGTAAGTGATATAATTATATTGGAACGAATGTTTCAAAATAATTAAAAACATTTGTAAAGTATACGGAGGTGTAGTATAATTATATGGCAATGTCTAAAACCGAAAAAGCGTTTCGGGCAATGTTTGGTTCGTTTGGCAATGAATTGGTGGAAAGAAACAATCCCGCAGATAAGAACTTGGATTTGTGTAACGGTGTTGCTACGCAAGACGGCAATACCAACACTTGCGCGTTGTGCGTGGCGGTAAACCACACTGTGTACCGCAATCCCAATAAATGTAACTACGAGCATCCTAATTGCAAATGTCTTTATACATTTTTCGAGGGGGATTTGAGTATAGACTTTCCAATAGAAAAGATTACCAAATATTTGTTTGCAGATACGAATAAAAACAAAATGATGCACAAAATGGGGTATTATATTGAGGATTATAGGGATATTTATTCCACTATCAGTATACAGGTATTAAACTCGTACTTATAGGCCAATACATATTGAAAGGTTTGGATA